>NZ_JBRIQR010000002.1:0-330612 GCF_052983755.1 Enterobacter sp. CFEC122
GCCTTCCAGGTCGAGCGAGCCGCCCACGGTCAGATTGTCCGGCAAGGCGTCGACGCCGCTAACATCATCCAGATCCAGATTGTGGGTGACGGTAATATTCCCGTTATCGGAAACAGTGTGCTGAATATCGTTTTTAACGAGGTGCTTAATTAAGTCGAACATTGCTGATCCTTAAATTTTTGGTGTAACAATCCTGTCGCTTTAATAGCCGACTGTTCGGTTAAATTCGGTTTTGCTGGTGGTGTCAGCCCTGCGATTCGCCGCAGAACGGGCAGAAACTCATTTTTACGTTGGTTTCCAGGCGGTTCAGGTTTTTAGCCATTTCGCCGTTTTTCTTTTTGGCCCGGTACGCCAGTTTGTATTTCAGCATCACAAACAGTTTGCCTTCGGAAAGAGAAAGAATCTGATTATCCCAACCGGTATCAAAAGTGCTTTCGCTTACTTCAGCACCTTCCGGAACCTTCTCTTTCAGTCGCGCTTCGATCTGAGCACCGACCTCATTAATGCAGTTGCACATCCCTTATCCCTCAAAATTTCGCGTCATAACCAGCTGGCGTTTCGTCAGCGTGAATGATGCCTTCGACTGGATAGCAGTTAGTGACGCCCATTTGCTCACTCGCTGCCGCTTCACATTGCTGCTGATTGTCGAAAATACCGACAACAGCGTCCTGATAATCACCGTTCGTCATGGTGATGGTCAGCACTAATGCGTACAGGGCTCCCATCAGTGAGTCCCCGCAGGCACAAGATTTGGTTCGATGGTGCGTGAGGCATAAGGGCGGCGAATGTTGCGCAGATTGCCCTGCGGTTCGTGCCAGTAGGTGCCATCGCGGTAGTCGTAGGAAACCTGCCATGCTGCGCCGGTGCGACTGTTGCGCATGACGACAGCACGACCGTTGTTTGGTACTGCGTGGTTAGTTTTCATCTCATCCCCTTGCCGTCTTCCCGGCTGCCAGAACTTTTACCCGGGCATTCGCGTTTGAATGCGTTGTTTGGATGAGCTAACAATAGCTAAAGCGATTATTTGAGTCAATCGCTTAAACGATAATTTATTTAGCTAAAGCGATAATTTTATGATCTATAAGGTTATTTATTTGATTGGAAAATGTGCGATGAAATGACATTAGCGAAGGGGTTGGGGGAATTTTAATCAGGTCAGGGACAATAAAAAACCCGGCAAGCCGGGTTTATGCGAAGCGCTTGTACTCTATTGATTGTCTTAGTAGCACTTTAGCCATTACGTAGAACTGATCTTCGTCTTCTGACTCAACATACCATTTCTCGTAGATAGGGTTGTCTGAGATGACAGCAAGCCGATCTCTTTGCATCTGAAGTCTTTTGACGTGCAGAGTTTTTCCGAACACAAATACGTAAACGCCATCACCATCAAAATGAGTCACGCCAGTATCAACAAAAATTTGATCTCCTGGTGAGATGGTTCCATCCATGCTGTCGCCGTTAACAGTGATAACTTTTACATTATCTGCGGGGCGGTTTCCGAAAAGTGCGCGAGCCTGTTCAGTTGTGTATTCGATTGCTCTTATGGTTTCGATAAAATCACTGGTAACTAGCGAGCCAGGACCGGCGCTGGCCTTAACGTCAAGCACATCCACGCGGTAAACCTCATTCATAACTGGTTTAATTTGGTATAGCGTGTTTGCTTCGCGAATTCCAGATTCCAACATCTCACCTTGCCCCGTTGAAAGCCATTCAGGACGCACACCCAGAACAGATGCGATCTCTACTGTTTTTCGTGAGCCGTTCGCACCTTTAAGTAACTTATTTACGCTGGACTGAGCCATGCCTACATCTTTCGCCAGCCTAGCCTGCGTGTATCCAGCGACGTCCATTGCGTGCCCTAAGCGTTCTGAGAATCCCATAAAAGCCTCTTTTTAAGCCCTGTTTAAATAGTATCGCCAAGGCGATTGTTTGGCAAAGAATCGCATAGGCGATTGACAATCGCTAAAGTGATATACATAATCGCTTTAAACTGATAGCTGAGGTGATTATGAAGAACCCCGCAGTAGAAAAAGCGATTGCCCTTGTCGGTAGTCAGAAAGAGTTAGCTAAACGCTGTGGAAAGGCCCAATCAACGATCTGTGATTGGTTGAACGGGAAGAAGCGTATTTCTCCTGTTCATGTCCCAGACCTTGTTAATGCCGTTAACGGAGAGATTCAGGCATACGAATTTCGGCCTGATCTTCCATCCATTTTTCCACATCCAAATAACCACGCCATTTAGTCAAACCAGTGGCGTAACTCACTTTATGAGGATTATCACCCATGGAGAACGCAATCGCACGAAAGTTAGACCCGCCAGTAATCAATCCGGTTGAGATAGAAAGCGTCCTGCTCAACCGGCTTGCATCAGTGGGCCAGAAGTCTTACGCCGAGCATATGGGCATCAGCGAGTCGACGGCCAGCAGACGTAAAGCCGAAGGGCATTTCAGCACCATGGCGAAAGAGCTGGCCTTCCTGGGGATTCAGGCCGCACCACCGGAAGCAGTGCTGGTATCGCGTGAATATCTGGCCTCAGTCGAAACGCTCGCTGATATCGGGCTGAAAGCCGAACGGGCAAGGCCGGGGCCGCTGGGGTGGGATTAAACCATGAACCATATCGAATTCATCGAAAAGCATGTGCGTGAAGAACTGCTGAAGCTCGGTTTCTCTCTGGGAGTGGCTCAGGGGGGGGCATTCCAGGCTATCGACATGTACAAGCGCATGAGCCAGGCAAGCAGGAAAGGGAAGATTTTTGATGATGTTTTACGACACGCAAAGCTGTGGGCGGATAAGCAGCAGTTACCCGCTGACCGATTTGAGAAGCGAAAAGTTAAACGGAACGCCCAGGCTGGGCTGTTCTGAAAAGGCGAAAGCCGCTGTGCGTCAACACAAGCGGCTCTCAGGTGCAACAAACGTGAGTAAATTGCGAGGTCAATTCTAATGCCAAAGCGCAAAAAGTACCAGGAAAATGAGGAGCGACGCCTTCAGGATTCCCCTGATGGGCTGGTGGTCGCCGCGTCAAAAAACAGGGCGTTCGCCGAACGTCTGGTTGGCGTGATCCGTCTGGCTCTGGCTACATCGGGAGTGAAAAATGGGCGTCGTTAAGTTAGCAGACTACCAGCCTCAGCGTGAGGTATTGGAGAGTAAAGTGGCGAGTCTTGATGACGGGTACATGCGTATTGCTACCAGCATCGGAAAGCTTAAGCCAAAACTGAAACTTGCAGGCCGTGAACATCAGGTTCTGGATGCCGTTATCTACTGCACCTTTGGCTGGAATAAGTCAGAGGACAAGGTAACAAATACTTACCTGGCTGAAGTGACCGACCTGGACGATTCGGATGTAGCGGATGCCCTGAATGTTCTAGCGGAACGCAGGATTATTAATCTGCGTAAAGTGGGAGGGTTCAAGCTGGTAAGTATTAACGTAAGCATTGATAAATGGGTTCTCAAAAAGACACCAAAAAAATCACCCAAAAGGTTGGGCGGAATTACCCAAAATGTTGGGCGAAAAGAGGTTTTGAATTGGGCGAAATCACCCGACACCCTAAACAGTCTTACCAAAGACAATATAAATACCCCCCAACCCCCAGAGGGGGAGTGTGTCGGGCAGGAAGAAAAATCCGTCTCAAAGAAAACCCAGATCGACTACCAGGCGGTACTGTCTGCATACAACACCACCCTGGGAGACCGCCTTCCCCAGGCAGAGGCACTAAACGACAAACGTCGCCGTGCTATCAAACGCCTGCTGACCGAACTAAAAGAGCCAACCGTCGAGGCTGTGGAGAATTACTTCGCCGCTTTCGCTGAGCGAGCACCAAAGTTTTACTTCGGTGAAAACGACAGAGGCTGGCGCGCCAGTTTCGATTATCTGCTGCGTTCTGACACCCTGCTGAAAACCAGGGAGAAAGCGCTATGACCGACATGAACATGATCCCGCAGAATATCGAAGCCGAACAAAGCGTGCTGGGCGGCATGATGCTGGATAGCGGTAGCGATCGCTGCCAGACCGCCATGTCGATGCTCAAACCAGAATCGTTCTACATCCGCCCCCACCAGGTGATTTTCGCCGAGATGCGGGAGCTGGTAGCCAACCAGAAGCCTATCGACCTGATCACCCTGATTGAGTCGCTGGAATCTAAAGGGCTTGGCGAGCAGGCTGGTGGATTCGCTTACATGGCCGAGATATCCAAAAACACTCCCAGCGCGGCGAACATCGTTCACTACGCCATGCTGGTGCGCGAGAAAGCTATGGAGCGTTACGGCATTGACAAGCTGAACAGCGCCACCGAGCTGCTGTATTCCCGCAACGGGATGACCACCAGCCAGAAGTTTGACGCTATTCAGACCCTGTTCACTGATATCGCTGACTACGCGAAAACCGGTAACCGCCGGGGGCTTCGTGAGTTTTCGGAAGTGATGGGCGACTGGGTGGACGAGGTGGAAGCGCGCTGGAGCGACTCAGACGCAACGCGCGGGCTGTCGACGGGGATCGGCTCGCTGGATGAACTGCTTCAACCGAAAGGGCTGGTTAAAGGCGCTCTGATGGTGATCGGCGCACGTCCGAAGATGGGTAAAACCACGCTGTATAGCCAGCTGGCCGTCAACTGTGCCGAAGTTGAACAGCTCCCCGCGCTGATGTTCAGCCTTGAGATGCCGGATAAGCAGATTGTGGAACGCATGATCGGCCAGGTCAGCCGCGTCAATACCGACGTGTTTTATGGCGATCGGTACGACGACGCGCAGGTGGCAATGGCTTTTGCTGCTGGTGGACGTCTTGCCCAGACCGGGAATCTTTACGTCGACGACACGCCCGGGGTCACGCTGGCGCACATCGTCGCAGAGTCACGCCGCATTAAACGCGAACGCGGCGCTGTCGGCATGGTGCTGGTGGACTACCTGACGCTGATGACCGCCGACAAGGCTGACCGTAACGATTTGGCCTACGGGATTATCACGAAGGGGCTGAAGAACCTGGCAAAGGAATTGAACTGCATCGTGGTGCTGCTTACCCAGCTGAACCGCGATCTGGAGAAGCGCACCAACAAACGCCCGATGCCAAGTGATTCCCGCGACACCGGGCAGATTGAGCAGGATTGCGATTACTGGATCGGCATCTACCGCGAAGGCGCATACGACGAAAACGCAGATCAGGCGGCTACCGAATTGCTGTTGCGCCTGAACCGCCACGGCCCTACCGGCGTTGTGTATTGCGACCAGCGCAACGGTGCGATCTACGACTGTGACCAGGCAGCTGCTGAGCAGAAACGCCGCGCGAATGATGCCAGACCAAACAAAAAGAGGGAATTTTGATGAAAATTTACATTGCTGGGCCAATGACCGGCATTCCGAAATATAACCGTCCTGCGTTCCATTTCGAGGCTATGCGCCTGGCTTCGGAAGGCCATGTGGTGTTAAACCCCGCGACGCTTCCCGATGGCCTGAGCCAGCCAGAGTACATGGATATTTGTCTCGCGATGCTCCGCTGCGCTGACGGTATTTTCCTGCTGTCCGGCTGGCAGAACTCCGCAGGCGCAAAAGCGGAACACGCTCTGGCTCAAAAGTTGGATCTGGAAATCATTCATCAGGAGAGTGCGGTATGACCAACAAAACCAAAGAACTCGTAGCTGCCGGACATGCTCTGGCTAAAGAGCTGCATTGTGCTGAGTCTGCCGCGCTGGTGCGTGAACTGGCGACGCAGCTGGATGTGCAACTGGCTCGCAGTAATTCGCTGGCTGCGGAGAATGCGAACGCTCGCAATGCGGTGCAGACATTCTGTGATGTTGTTGGTGCAAATACAGACGCCATCTGCGAAGAGGTCGGGCAGGACGGTGTGAAGGCCATCCTTGCAGCAATGATTGCGACAGGAAACATGCCGGCAACCGACGCTTTCCTGGCTGAAGTGCGGGTGCGGGCGCGAAATGAGCTGATTGATGAGTTAGAAGCTCGGTTCACCGAATTATCAAAGACCAGCCCAACACCAGAGTTGCGAAGTGGTGCTGCTGGAGCAGCTGGTTTTGTCTCTACTTTTCGCAAAGGAGTGCAGTTATGAGCAAGACATACGAAATCGACCATATGAAATTGTTTTGTGATATCGCGGCAGCCATTGCTAAGCAGCACCCTCGAATGCCTGCTGATAACCGTGCGAATGTGGCCATCGAGGCAGCAAAGCTCATTCGTGAAGCGTACGCAATGACCGATGAAGAATACGTAGCTAGCAGGGAGACCGCCCAATGAGCAACATCGACAAACGCGCATTACGTGAAGCGGCTGAACGTGCAGGACAAAATGACTGGGAGTACGTCTACACCAGCGACCTCAGCGCCCCAGGGCGGGGATATATCACAGTAGGCGGAGCAGAGGCTATCTACTGTCTGAATAAAGCCGCAGGGGGAGTGAAACAGTCTGAAAACGTATTGAGATATATCGCTGCAGCTAGCCCGGAAACAATGCTGGCGCTGCTGAATGAGATTGCTGAACTTGAGCAACGACATTGCGGAACAGCATTGCTTGAGCGAGAAGAAATGCACACCAAAACTCTGGGTAGGATGTTGGATGAGCTGGATGCCAAAGACAGGCGGATTGCTGAGCTGGAGCGTAAAGAACAGCACAGTGAACGCCAGTCAGTAATTGATGCGCTGGCTGGTTCTGGTGAGGAATGGAGTGATATCGAAGAATACATGCAGAAGTGGGACGCGGAACGCGCCGCCGCAGCTGGTAAAGGAGAGTGAACGTGAAAAATTATCTCAGTAATTTAGCGAGCATGCTTCAGGGCATTGCGGGTGTCATTTCTGACGGCGAGAAGGTGCAGAGAGAGTGCCCTGCGCACTTAAAGTCAGCGTTGCTTGAAGCTTCTCACGCGCTGGATGGTCAATCAGTCAGGGTTAATTATCCGCCGAATGGAAAGCCTGAAATTGTTAATGCGCGCGGACACCATCGACCGCTTACCTTGCGGGAACGAGTGGCAATCCGCTTACTTGGTGGCAGGACGGAGATTCGCCCATGAGCGCTATTACCAAAGAATTCACCAAAGAGCAGTTACAGCAAATTATCGAAACTGACCACGTTCAATGCGGTGAGGCTTCTTCGCTGGCGCGTATCGCGCTGGCATCGCTCGAAGCGGAGCCTGTGGGTGAGGTTTCCGAGCAGCGTGATGGACTGGTTATGGACGGCACGGTAGACCTCGGTGGAGCATCAACTCACCGAATTATTAAGGGAGCTAGCAAGATGAAACGGTTGCCGCTTGGCACGAAGTTTTACACCGCCCCGCTAGCGCCGGTATCTGTGCCTGATGATGTTTCTGGTCCGCTTGCTCATGCCTACAAAGTGCTTACACCTACGTTCATGCGTAACCACATCGACGTATTCGAGCGTTACGGGATTTACCCTGATGGTTCGGCAGGGATTCAGGCTATGCGCATTGCATTGGATGGCATGAACCGCCGCGCCGCCATGCTTCAGGGTGCCGATCAAGTAACCGTCAAGCAACCATCAAGCAATTCGGTATTAGGTTGGCTGCGTGCCGACTATCAGGATGATAATCGTGGTCTGCGAGGTAATGCTCCACTGTTCGTGTTGGGTAAAAAAGACCCTTCAACGGTGTGGGGGCTGGATTACATCCCGCTTACCAGCAACTCTCCGGTGATTCCTGATGGCTGGGTGGCTTGCTCTCCAGAATGGATTGATCGAAATGGGAAGCACTCTTGCGAAGAGGCTCCTCGCCCATAGCAAAGCCGTTGCTGAAGTTACCGACCAATTCCGTTCAGGGGATAAGAAATGAGATACATCGTAATTAACTGCGTGTTAGCGGTACTGCTTTTAGGGGGAGCGCTTTTACGCGGCGAAAATAGTTTGTGGCTGGGTGCCGTGCTGCTCATGGGTAACAGTTACATGGCCAGCAGACTTAACGATCTTGAAAAGATGATTAAATCTCAGGGGAAAGCATTGTGAAAAAAGAAGAGATCGTTATCAAGCCAGCACCGCAGCAGGAGGCGAAGTGATGGAAATCATCCAGGGCAGGGGAAAGGACAATGGCTAAGACAGCAGCAGAACGCAAAGCAGCGCAGCGGGCCCGGCAAGCCGCTGCTGGTGGGCGTAAATTTGAGCTCATACTTGATACGCAGGAACTGGAGATGCTGGAGCGCAATTGTGCATTACGCCGCCCGGGGCGAGCGCCATATGAAATGAGCGAATACGTCGCAATGCTGATCCGCCAAGACGATGCCCGCGTTCGTGGTCGTATCAAGTCAATCCGCGCGAACCGCTGCGGTAAATGCGGCGATGCGCTACCGGTTAAGTCGTGTCCGTGCGACGGTGATTCGCAATGCTGGGTTACGCGTGGCTGGCACGAAACTAAACTAGTAGTGTGACATGTCACAATGTAATCAATAACATACAAGCCTCTTTGGAGGCTTTTTTTGTCGGCGTTAAATTGCTTTTGCCCCAATGCCCAGCCATAATATCCCTGTCAGCCTGAACAACTGACACCCGGACATTCGCGCCACGGAGAACACCATGGCGCAGCACCACCAGCTTAAACACAATCGCCTGACGTTATCCGACGTCAGCGAATTGTCGTATCTGTCGCTTAACCTCTTCGGGGGTGACGCGTGAGCCAACAATTCCACCTCGTTAACGAAAGCGTTAAGCAGAACGCTATCAATTACATTCGTCAGTTGCCGGTCGACAGCAAGCGCCCGCTGATTCTCGACGTCAAAGAGTCTACGCGCACTGCCATTCAAAACCGCAAGATGTGGCCGTTACTGAAAGACCTTTCCGACCAGGTTCTCTGGTTCGGCAATAAATACGATTCCGACGACTGGAAAGACCTCATCACCGCGCTGGTGGCGAAGACCAAAAAACAGGAACAGCGAATGGCCCCCGGTCTTGACGGCGGCGTCGTGATGTTCGGCCAGCGCACCAGCAAAATGACCATTCCCCAGATGGTCGAAGTCATTGAGACGATTTACTGGTTCGGCACCCAGCAGGGTGTCACCTTCAGCGAACAATCCCGCAATGAAATCGAGTGGGCAAAGCGTTGGGGGGACAGCAATGCGAAATAACCCCAGCCAGAAAACCTACCGCAGCAAAAAATGGCTCGCTGCTGTCGGGCAGATCGAACAGTGCGTGTTATGCGGTTCGTGGGGGACGCAGGTAGCGCATCGCAATGAAGGCAAAGGCATGGGCCTGAAAGCCGATGATTGCGCCACGGCGGCGATCTGCGTTTGCTGCCACGACAGCATCGACAACGGGAGCAAGCTATCGCGCGACGAACGCCGCCAGCTGATGGACCGCGCTATCGTTCTGACTGTTATCCAGATCGCCCGCCTTGGGCTGGTGGTGCCAGCATGAAAATTTACGACATCACCCCGATCGGCAAGCCCCGGATGACCCGCGCCGACAAATGGAAAACACGGCCTGCGGTCATGCGTTACCGCGCATTCTGCGATGAAGCACGCCTGCGCAAAATCAATCTCCCTGAGTCCGGCGCGCATATTACCTTCGTTATGCCAATGCCTCCGAGCTGGAGCAAAAAGAAGCGGGAACAGTTCAACGGCAAGCCGCACCAGTCAAAACCAGACTGCGACAACATGCTTAAAGCACTGATGGATGCCCTGTTTGATGATGATTCCAGCGTCTGGGATTGTCGCATCACAAAGCTATGGGGCGAGAATGGCCAGATCATCATCCGGGAGAACTCACAGTGACACGTAACGAAATCAACACCTACCAGAAGAGTTCTAACGAACGAGCGACGTTTCCAACTGCGCAATATCTGGAGTTTATACGGCAACAACTAATTGTTGCGACCGCTGATATGAGTGGGGCGACAAAAGGGCAATTAATGGCGTGGCTGGAAAACGCCCAGTTTGATACCGACACCTTTAAGCGAAAGAAACCTCGAATAATGGATGAGGTAACAGGGAAAATGATCACCCTGGATAACCCGCCAATACCCGGTAAGCAATCCCGTGCCAAGGGATCGTCAATTGCTCTAGTGAGCCCAGTTGAATTTTCAACTGCGTCATGGCGGCGGGCTGTGCTGGCACTCGAAGAACACCAGAAAGCGTGGCTACTGTGGAACTACAGCGAAAACATCAGCTTTGAGTTCCAGGTGGCTATAACCCAGTGGGCATGGGCAGAGTTCCGGGAGCGACTCGGCGCGAAGAAGGTGGCCGGCAAGACGATGGAGCGCCTGAAGAAGCTGATCTGGTTGGCGGCGCAGGACGTCAAAGCAGAGCTGGCGGGCAAGGATGTGTATCAGCATCAGGACTTGGCAGCTCTGTGTGGCGTTAAGGCGGATAACTGGTGCCATAACTATGCCGATTACTGGCGATGTATGTGCGCCATCTATAAACGACTTGATGGTGATTCTCTTCTCTGTGCTGTGAGAACAAGATCACAACAAAAGGCGACTTTTTCTCAGCAGGGTGTTGCAAAAGTCAATTAAATAGCATACATTTCATGTAAATCTGATATCGTCGCCATAGCTTCGATTGTCGACCAAATTAAGAGCCTCGCCATTGTGCGGGGCTTTTTTATTGGCTCAATGCCATCGGGTGAATAATGTATGCACACGGCGATCATCTGCGCTTCTGGCCCGTCCCTTACTCCCGTTGACTGTCAAATAGCTGCACGCTCAGGGCTTCCTGTGATAGCGGTTAATTCATCATGGCGAGCCATACCGGAATGCACCCACATTTATGCTGGCGATCTGCGCTGGTGGGATGTGAACATTCCCGCGCTGCCCGATGGCCCAGAACGCTGGTCATGTAACCGGAGAGCACACACCCGATACGGCGTGAACCTCTTCCCGACAGATACCAGCGGCACATTCAATTCGGGGCAGAGAGCGATCCTGTTCGCTCAATGGCTGGGTGCCAGTAGCATCATCCTGCTGGGCTTCGATTGCTCAATCTCAAACGGTAGTCACTGGCACGGTGATCATACTGCCCTTGATAATCCGACAGCAGCGAACGTGAAGCGCTGGCATAGCGAGTTTGCCAGGGTTGCGGGGCAACTGCGTGGAAGCGTCAATATCATCAACAGCAGCCGCCAGACGGCGCTTAATTGCTTTCGTCGTCTACCTCTTGAAGCGGCGATCAGCGAGGTTACATGCTGAATCCTCCGATTTACATCGATGGCATGCTGGGAATGGGAGACACCATTTACCAGCGCGCTTTCGTCAAACAGCTGCCTGAGGGGACATTCATTAAGACGGCATGGCCGGAACTTTACGAAGACCTGCCAGTAAAAGCTGTCCGAAGTGATACCGCGCTCAGAACGCAGCGAAAAAACGAGTTTCGCAGCTCAGCAAAGTTTTATCCGCCGCCATCGCCACGCCAGACGAAGCGAATATTTTACGGTCCGGATGATCTGCGGCGCGGTTCGATATTCGATGCGATGCGCCGCCAGTTCGGCGTAACGCCAGCAGCGCTTGATTTACCCTCCTTTGGCCCGGCGCAGTTTACGCACCAAAAGCCGATCGCCGTTATCCGTCCGGCAACGGTTCGTTCTGAATGGCGGAGCGACTCCCGAAACCCTGATCCCGACTACCTTCTGCGTGCATCGCGAATTCTGCGGAAACATTTCTGCGTGATTAGCGTCGCTGATTTGCAGGACGGGGAAGAGTGGCTGGTGGGTGAAGAACCAGAGGCGGATCTGAAAATGCACGCTGGCGAGCTCAGTATCAAAGAGCTGATGCGTCTGGTAGCGCATGCCGCTGTCGTGGTTTCTCCTGTCGGCTGGGCGCTGCCTGCTGCCATTGCGTACAAAACACCTGTTTACGTTGTCGCTGGTGGGCGCGGTGGGCATAACGCTCCCGAGATAGTCACCGATCCGGCGATGGATTTATCCCGCGTTGGCTGGGCAATCCCGGACAATTATTGTCGGTGCGAAGCGTGGGATCACCATTGCGACAAACGCATCTCCAACTTTGATTCAAAATTCGAGGCCTGGCTGAATGAAGTCGTTTTATCAGGAACTGAACAGCGGGCTGGTATTCCTCCCGGAGCTGGGCATCGGTCGTTATCCGGTTCCGGCGTCACGCCCGTATGACGAGCAGTATTTTGCGAAGTATCAGCAGCTGGCCGACACCGAAACGGGCAGAGCCTTAACGCAATCCCGTATTGAGCTGGTGGAGCGCCATTTTCACGGTCCTGTTCTAGATGTTGGTATCGGTGCCGGTCAGTTCGTCTCTACCCGACCGGGAACGCTTGGGTATGACGTTAATCCGGCTGGTATCGCCTGGCTGAACGAGCGGGGCGCATTCGCTGACCTCTACGCCAGTAAGTGGCGCGCGCTGACGATGTGGGATGTACTGGAGCACATCGACGAGCCGGAGCTGGCGGTACAGCAGGCTACAGAGTTTGTTTTCGTGTCGATCCCCATTTTTACTGATGCCGGAGACATTCTTCGCTCGCACCATTTCAGGAAGAACGAGCACATCTGGTATTTCACTGATGAGGGTATCAGGCGCTGGTTTACAGAGCAGGGCTTTGAATGCGTGGAACACAACAATATCGAGTGTGAGCTCGGGCGCAAAGGTGTTGGCACTTACGCTTTCAGGCGTACTTGAGTTAACCCTCATTTGCCCGCTTCGGCGGGCCTCTTTTTCAGGCTACGGGAATCATCCTCGACGTGCTTTGTGTTAAATCCAGCCCGATAGCCTGAACCCTACACACGGAAATCATATGTCTGATCCATTAACTGTAGCTGGTGGGTTTGCTGCCGGGACTGTGGGGGTGACGCTTGCCACTCTGTTTCCCGAAGCCACTCCCGGCGTAATGCTTTTCTCCCTCGGAGGTGCTGCGCTCTATGTATTGACGTCTGAGCCGCACCAGATATGGAAACAGGCGGTATTCGCGATTATTTCGTTTCTTGGCGGCGTCTCGTTCGCGGTGCCTATGGCGACCATCATGGCTGGCGTTATTAACTCTGCACTGAGTTTGCTGACACCACCAGTGACCATCGAAGTATCACCAAATATCGGCGCGCTGGTCGCCGCATCCATTTCGGTCGCCATCCTCCTTCGCATTTTGTCCAAATCCAAAAACGGGAGCCTTCCCGGACTGGATGGGGGTGATGAATGACATGGGATTCGCTGATGCTTCACGCAAACGCGGTGGTTTGCCTGCTGATAATGTTCCGTCTGATGTTCTTCAATAAGACGGGGAAAGCGTACCTGCTTGGCGTCTCATTGTTTGCGTACCTGATTATTCTTTCAGCCGGATATACAGCATTCCGGATTATCCATGGCGATTACGTACAGGTCGACCCTGGTGAATTCATGCTGAATGCGACTGTCTGCGTCGCGGTATGGGTGGCTGGCGGGAACCTGGCAAAATTTGTGAGAGCAACATAGATGAATCAATCTCAATTTCAAATGGCGGCTGGTATCAGCGCCGGGTTGGCTGCGCGCTGGTTTCAGCCAGTAGATGCGGCGATGAAAGAATTTGGCATTACAGCACCTGCGGATCAGGCCATGTTCATCGCTCAGGTAGGTCATGAGTCAGGCGGCTTTAGCGCTGTAGTAGAAAATTTGAACTACACACCATCTGCGCTGGTGGCGACCTTCGGAAAGAGGATCACACAGCAGCAGGCTGATGCGCTTGGCAGAACAACCGAACACGCAGCCCGCCAGGATGCCATCGCCAATCTCGTGTATAGCAACCGCCTGGGTAACAAAGCGCCCGGCGACGGCTGGAAATATCGCGGCAGAGGGTTAATTCAAATCACTGGCCTCGACAATTATCGCACCTGCGGGGCGGCGCTGAAGTTAGACCTCGTTACTTCACCTGAACAGCTCGAACAGGAACTTCAGGCAGCACGCTCTGCCGCCTGGTTCTACACATCCAAAGGGTGCATGGCCTACGGTGCCGATATTACTCGTGTTACGCGCATCATTAACGGCGGCCTGAATGGCATTGATGACCGCAAGATCCGCTACAACAAAGCGCGGGCGGCGCTGCTGGTATGAAAATGAGTTATTGGGTGCTCATTGTGACGTTTATCGCCTGTATTGCAGGTGGTCTTGTCTGGTCAGCGGATCACTATCATGGAAAGTTTCTGGAGGAACAGCGTCGCGCTGACGATGCAGAACAGCGTGCTGATTCCTCTGAGACAATCACCGCGAATGTCCTGCGCACCGTGGCAATAACGAACATCATTCTGGAGACAAACCAACATGCTAAGCAGCAGATCGCACTGGAGTCACAGAGAGCCGAGAACGATATCAAGGCTGCTGTTGCGGATGATGATTGCGCTGTTCGTGTTGTTCCTGCTGGCGCAGTTAAGCGGATGCACGAATACGCGAACGGTCTACGTGCCGGTTCCGGTAGTTCCGTTACCAGCCAGCCTGACGGCTGAAACACCCCAGCCAGATTTACCCGACCCGTTTACGTGGGGAGCAAGTCTTAACCTGAATGTCGCGTTGATGTCTGCGCTGGCTCAGTGCAACAGGGATAAGGCTGATATCAGGACTTTCGAGAACAGCAGGGCAGGACAAACCGATGGCACGATTAAACGTTGAAGTTATCCCACCAGACCGCGAGGCGCTGAACGGGATTTTTGCAGAGATTGAACGCAAATATGCGCGTCAGCCGCTGACGCCAAAAGTCATTGACGAAATGCAACGCGAAGCGACGCGCCTTGTACGGCGAATGATAACCACAAAGGTTACGTTCGTCCGGGACTGACATTACAGAAGCCCTTCGCTGAGGGGTTTCGATAATGGAGCACTGGAATTATTCATGAACAGACCACACCCACCAGCGCATTTTACGATGCCATCTGACCCGAAGCCGTACATCAGCATAATGCCCGCCAGTGATGTTGGCGAGTGGCTGAATCAGCACATCCTGAGCGATGAAGGTGACCTCTACAATCCTGACCACCAGCATTTGCTTGAAGCGGATCTGTGCTTTCTCTGGGCGTCTAACGCTTTCGAGAAGAAAGGGCGTTCCGTGCTGGGGCAGGCGGAAGAAGTGGCAATGCGGGCTGGAGGCTGGCAGAAAGCGCGGATGGAGCAGCAGATGTATGAATGGTTCGGCAGGGTGCCGCAGTTCATCATCACGCTGGCCGCTGATTACTGCTCGCAATGTTCCGATCTGGAATTCTGTGCGCTGATAGAGCACGAGCTTTATCACATCTGCCAGGCGACAGATGAATTTGGCGCGCCGAAGTTCACGCAGGAAGGGCAGCCAAAGCTGAAGCTGCGCGGCCATGACGTGGAAGAGTTTGTGGGCGTGGTTCGCCGTTACGGTGCAAGCCGGGACGTGCAGGAAATGATTGATGCGGCGAATCAGCCAGCGGAGGTTGCTCATCTCGATATTGCCAGAGCGTGCGGGACGTGCATGCTGCGACTGGCTTAAATACTGGACTGTATAAGACGAATGGTGATTTATGGCTGCATTAAAACCTGATGTGAAAGCCTTCATCATTCAGTCGCTTGCGTGCTATGACACGCCATCGCAGGTGGTCGAGGCTGTCCAAAAAGAATTCGGGATCAAGATTACCCGCCAGCAGGCTGAATCTCACGACCCCACGAAGGCCAGCGGTAAGACGCTCGCCAAAAAGTGGATCGAGATGTTCCACGCGACGCGCGAACGGTTCCTGACCGAAACCAGCGACATTCCGATCGCGAACAAATCCTATCGCCTCCGCGTGCTTGACCGCATGGCAACCAAAACCGAGGGGATGAAAAACTTCTCCCTGACCGCGCAGCTGATTGAACAGGCCGCGAAAGAGGTTGGCGACGCTTACACCAATAAGCTGAAGGTTGAGAGCACTGGCAAGGATGGCGGCCCGATCAAGACCGAGACGACCAACCTCACCGCAGATCAGGCCGCAGAGCTTTACCGCAAGATGATGGGGTGATTATGCCTCTACCGTTTGAATTCGACTTCAGGAACCCTGATTACCAGATGGTTTTTGAATGGCGGATGGAGCGCTTACAGCGCATTCGCCAGAACCCCGAAATGCTGCCAGCACTAAAACAGTTTTACCGTACCAACCCGGCCCAGTTCATCATCGACTGGGGTATGACTACTGACCCGCGCAACATCGATTATGGCCTGCCGGTCACCATCCCTTTTCTGCTGTTCCCGAAACAGGAAGAGTGGATTCACTGGATCATGGAGCGGCGCGAACGGCTGGAGAACGGCATCACCGAAAAGAGCCGCGAAATGGGGCTCAGCTGGACGGCGATCGGGCTGGCCTGCTCACTCTGCCTGTTCAACAAAGAAATGGTTATCGGCTTCGGCTCCCGTAAAGAGGAATACGTCGACAGCACCGGTGACCCGAAGGCGCTGTTCTGGAAGGCGCGCAAGTTCGTGGAAACGCTGCCCGTCGAGTTTCGCGGTTCGTGGGACGAGAAGAAGCACGCGCCGTACATGCGCGTTGAGTTTCCCGATACTGGCGCGGTCATCAAAGGCGAGGCTGGCGACAATATCGGTCGTGGTGACCGTACCACGCTCTACCTGGTGGATGAGGCTGCATTCCTCCAGCGTCCTCTGCTGATTGATGCGGCGCTGTCGCAAACCACCCGCTGCCGTATCGACCTGAGTTCGGTTAACGGCATGGCGAACCCGTTCGCGCAGAAGCGTCACGGCGGGAAGATACCGGTATTCACATTCCACTGGCGAAATGACCCGCGCAAGGATGAAGAGTGGTATCGCAGGGAATGCGAGAAAATCGACAATCCGGTGGTGGTGGCGCAGGAACTTGACCTGAACTATAGCGCATCAGCGGAAGGCGTCCTGATCCCGTCCGACTGGGTACAGGCTGCCGTCGACGCGCATATCAAGCTGGGCATCCAGCCAACAGGCAAGCGACTGGGCGCGATGGACGTCGCCGACGAAGGCCGGGACAAAAACGCCTTTTCGACCCGTCACGGCTTCCTTCTGGAGAACGTGCGGGAATGGTCCGGCGTGGGCAGCGACATTTACCAGTCCGTTGAGAAGGTCTTCGGCTTTTGCGAACAGGACAACCTCGAAGAGTTTCGCTTCGACGAGGACGGTCTGGGCGCTGGCGTTCGCGGCGATGCGCGCGCCATCAACGAACTGCGTAACGCTGCGCGCCGACCGTCAATACTCGCCACACCGTTTCGCGGTAGCGGCGCGGTGTTTGATCCGGACGACGAAGCGGTGCGCGGCGACAACGGACAGGCCGCCCGCCTGAACAAGGACTTCTTCGCTAACGCCAAGGCCCAGAGCTGGTGGCGGTTACGCAAGCTTTTCCAGAATACCTATCGCGCCGTGGTTGAGGGCATGGCCTACAACCCGGACGAAATCATCTCAATCAGCAGCGCCATGGCGAGCAAAGACAAACTCATCATCGAGCTGTCGCAGCCGACCTACTCCATTAACGGCGTGGGGAAAATTGTTGTTGATAAACAGCCTGACGGCACCAAGTCGCCGAACCTCGCCGACTCGGTGATGATCAGCTACGCGCCAATGAATTCAGCCCTGAATATCTGGGAGCTGCTAGGGAGACAGGCCTGATGGCACGAAACAAGCAAGCCTCTCAGCGAACGGCGCAGTCCACCGCTGATGGCTATGAGAACTTTGTCGCCCGCGTGGGGATGCAGACGCCTAACCAGCACTCAGCATCGACCTACCGGGCTAACTTCACCAGCCGTAACCGCATGCTGGTGGAATGGTCCTATCGTTCGTCCTGGATCATCGGCGAAGCGGTCGACGCTATCCCGGACGATATGACCCGCAAGGGCATTCGCATCACTTCGGAGATAGACGCCAAAGACCGTGGCACCCTCGAAGCGCAACTGGATGAGTTGCAGATCTGGGATGCTCTGAACGACGTGCTGAAATGGTCGCGTCTCTATGGCGGTGCGGTTGGCTTCATCATGATTGAGGGGCAGGCACCAATGACCCCGCTGCGGCTCGAAACCATTGGAGAAGGCAAGTTTAAGGGCATTCTCCCGCTCGACCGCTGGATGATTAACCCGGTCCTGACCCGCCGCATTAAAGAGATGGGGCCAGATCTCGGTAAGCCTGAGTTTTATGACGTGGTGACAACAGCAACGGGCATCCCGGCCTGGCGCATCCATCACAGCCGCCTGATTCGCTTCGACGGGGTGACGCTGCCATTCCAGCAGAAGATGACCGAGAACGAATGGGGAATGTCGGTTGTAGAGCGTATCTGGGATCGGCTTACTGCGTTCGACAGCGCCACTGTCGGCGCGGCGCAGCTGGTCTACAAAGCGCATCTGCGTACCTACAAAGTGAAAAAACTCCGTGAGCTTATTGCTCTTGGTGGCCCGGCGTTCGAAGCGCTGCTGAAGAACATCGATCTGATCCGCCAGTTCCAGAGCAATGAAGGCATGACGCTGATGGATTCCGAAGATACTTTCGAAACCCACCAGTACAGCTTCAGTGGTCTGGATGACATTCTTTCGCAGTTCGCTGAGCAGATCAGCGGTGCCGTTGGTATCCCGCTGGTACGCCTGTTCGGTCAATCCCCGAAAGGCTTCTCTACTGGTGATGCAGACCTCGCCAACTATTACGACCGGGTGAGCTCATTGCAGGAGCGCCGCCTACGGCTGCCGATGCGCCGGATACTGGACATTATGCACCGCTCGGAACTCGGTAAGCCGCTGCCGGACGATTTCACGTTTGAGTTTAACCCGCTATGGCAAATGTCTGACGTTGACCGCTCAACGGTGGCCGTAAACACCACCAACGCGATCAGCACCGCGCTGGGCGACGGATTGATGACGCGTAAGGCGGCGATGACCGACCTGCGCGAAAACTCTGACGTCACCGGCATCGGGGCTTCCATTACCGACGAGGATATCGAGAATGCCGAAGACGAAGCGCCGCCAGGCATCGGCGAACTTGGCGACAAACCGCCAGAGTCGCCAGGCGGAGATCCGATATCGAACGAGCCTACGGCAGATAGCGCGGGCGGTCGGGGATATCGTAAATGGGCGCTACGATGGTTCAAACGATAGCGTCACCGAAATAATGGATGCGCTGGAGCGCTACAGCGAAATCATCACCCCCTGGGCGACGAAGGTTGCTGAGAACTTCACCGCAGACATAGCGCGCCAGAATGAAAAGCAGTGGCGTCAGCACAGCAGAAACATCAGCGCAGAGCTGCGCAACATGGTTGACCGCGCCCCGGTAGGCCAGGTGATGAAATCCATCGTCGCCGAGCAAATTAAGTACATCAAATCGCTGCCTCTTGAGGCCGCAGATCGGGTGTATGACATTCAGAATAAAGCCATCGAGGCCGTTGTGGCTGGTGGTCGCGCTGAGCCATTCGCGAAAGAGATAGCAGCGTCCGGTGACGTGTCACGCTCGCGAGCGAACCTTATCGCCCGTACCGAGCTTGGACGCGCAACCGGCGCGCTCGATCAGGCGCGTGCGCTGTCAATCGGCTCTAATGGTTATATCTGGCGTACAGCCGAAGATGGCGACGTCCGGCATTCTCATCGGGAGATGGAAGGTAAGTTTGTCGAATGGGGCCGACCTCCAACGCTTGACGGCATGACCGGTCACGCTGGCGAGCTCCCGAACTGTCGCTGTTACAAAGAAATCGTCTTCCCCAACCCTCATTCTTATCTCGCCTGAATCGCAGGTAAACCATGAAATATTTTTTCAATACCCGGCTGGGGGAAACCCGCTATCAGCTGGCTGACGGCTCGCTGTTGTGTAAAGACGTGCCGATAGGTCGAACGGGTAAGCAGCTCTACGGCGCTGCCGATCTGCCAAACCTCAAACCCGACAAGCTCGGTGAGATAGTCGTAACGCGCTCTCCTGAGCAGGTATTCCATCCGGCCACGCTCGCCTCATTCGAAGGGATGAGCATCACGATCCTGCATCCTGAAGATGAAAACGGGAATGTGCGGCTGGTAAATCCCGAGAACTGGAAAGAGCTTGCTGTTGGGCATCTTCAGAACGTGCGGCGCGGGACTGGTGACCAGTCTGATTTGATGCTGGCTGACCTTATCGTCAAAGACGAAAGCGCCATTCAGCTTATCGAAGATGGCCTGCGCGAAGTGTCGTGCGGCTATGACGCGGAGTACGATCAGACCGAGCCAGGTAAAGCCGAGCAGGTCGATATTACCGGAAACCATGTGGCTCTTGTCCCTAAAGGCAGAGCCGGAAATCGTTGTGCAATTGGAGACAGAGACACAATGGCAAATCA
Source organism: Enterobacter sp. CFEC122 (assembly GCF_052983755.1). NCBI lineage: Bacteria > Pseudomonadati > Pseudomonadota > Gammaproteobacteria > Enterobacterales > Enterobacteriaceae > Enterobacter > Enterobacter sp. CFEC122. The sequence continues at coordinate 20,167 of NZ_JBRIQR010000002.1, forward strand.
AAAGAAAAGCTGGTGGACCCGCATGCGCACGGCCATCAAAACGGGTGACGCTGACACCATGAACGAACTGCTGGACTCTGCGCCAGCGGCGGTAACGGGTGATGAAGGGGATCTGCCGAGCGGCGTTAACCTCAACATTAACCTTTCACCGCAGCAACCATTACCGGACAAAAAGCCGGAAATGGGCGGAGAGCCAACTGGCGACGGCGAGGATGATATCAAAACCTTGCTCAAAGCCCTACTGGCTAAGCTGGAAGGAAATGCGACGGGCGATAACGACAATAAGCCTGGCGAAAACGATAACAAAAACCCGACCGGCGACGACGAGGACAAAGAAGAGGAAACCACGATTACCGGTGACTCTGCTTATCGTGCCGAAGTTATCGTGCCGGGTATCGATCTGAGCCGTAAGGTGAAACCGACCGCGTTCAAACGTGATGTGCTGGCTGCCGCTGACAAAACACTGGTTCGCCAGGTTGTCGGTGATGCGGATATCCGCAAATTGCCCAAGCAATCAGTAGATATGGCGTTTAACGCCGTGTCTGAGATTGCCAAAGGGCGAAACACCCGCACCACCACGGGCGATGCACAACGCCAAAATATGGGCATGACCAGCATCGCTTCCCTGAACAAACAAAACGCCGACTTCTGGTCTAATCGCAAAGGATAATCCAATGACTGCATATCTGTACCGGATGCCTGTTGGCATTGCCGGGGCTATCTCTCGCCCGCAGGACTTAACCGTCGAACCGGTGATCCTTAAATCCGCTAACGCCTTCGCTGCCTATGGTCTGGCTGGCAAATACGACGCTGACGGCTTTTTCGTGCCGCTGGCGGACGGTGACACCGCCGACAAGGTGAAGGGGATCTACGTTCGTCCGTATCCGACCACATCGCAGCCAGACATGGTTCGCCAGGTGGGGACGGATAAGAATTTCCCGGGCGACGCCATGAAACGTGGCTACATGACCGTTAACCTCGGATCTGGCTTCGATGCCAGCACCATCAAAAAAGGCGATCCTGTCTACGTGGTCGTTTCGCTCGATTCAACCATTGACGTGCCGCTGGGCGGCTTCATGTCCACGTCCGTCAGTGGCAAAAACGTGGCGCTGACCAACGCCGAATTCACAGGGGCCGGTGACGCTAACGGCAATGCAGAAATCTCCTGGAAGATTTAAGGAACAGACGAATGATTACTTTTGATCAGGCAACCGTTGATAGCTCTGGTGCCTTTCTCATCGGGGAGCTGGAGCGACTCGACCAGACGCTGAACCTGCCGCTGGTGGGTTACACCTGGACCCGCGATATTCAGCTGCGTGAAGACGTTTCTATCGCAGATGACATTTCCAGCTGGACTAACACCAGCTTTGGCGCTGCGGGTACTGGCGCAAATCCGAACGGTAAAAACTGGGTAGGCAAAGACTCCACCGCTATTGCTGGCGTGAACGTTGATATCGGCAAAGACGGCAATCCGCTGAACCTCTGGGGTATGGAACTGGGCTGGACCGTTGTAGAGCTGGCAGCAGCTCAGCAGGTAGGCCGCCCGATTGATACCCAGAAGTACGACGGGATGCAGCTCAAATGGCAGATGGACAACGACGAGCAGGTTTACATCGGCGATGATGCGCTCGGCCTGAAAGGGCTGGCAAATCTTGTCGGTGTGACGCTGAACAATGCGCCGAAGACCTGGGCGAACTCCACCAACGACGAGATCCTCGATAGCGTGAACAGCATTCTGTCGAATGCCTGGGCAGCATCAGGTTATTCCGTCGTGCCTTCTGATCTGCGTATTCCGCCAGAGCAGTATTCACTGCTGGCGAGCCGTAAGGTCTCCGAAGCGGGTAACCAGTCACTGCTGACCTATCTGGCCGTTAATACTATCGCTTTCCACCAGAACGGCGTTCCGCTGGAAATCAAAGCGGTCAAATGGCTGAAAGGGCGCGGGGTTGGCGGTAAAGACCGTATGGTCGCCTACACCAACGACAAGAAATACGTGCGCTATCCGCTAGTGCCGTTGCAGAGCGTTCCTATCCAGTATCGCGGTCTGTACCAGATTGCGACCTACTACGGCAAGCTCGGTGCGGTTGAGCCAGTGTACAAAGAAACCCTGTCCTACGTGGACGGTATCTGATAACCAGAACGGCCCCGAAAGGGGCCAGAAGGAAACTGAAAATGGCGAAAGAAAAGCTGGTTACCATCCATGTTCACACTCCGTTTACGCTGACGCTCGGCGATCAGTCAAAACAGGAGTTTGGCCGGGGGCGGCATAACGTACCGGAAGAGGTCGCGTCTCACTGGTTCACCCAGGCGCACTCTGAGCTTTCCGAAAGCGTGATTAACGACACCGATGATCTGCAACCAATTATCGACAGCCTGCAAGCGCAGATTGCCGACAAAGATAAGCAGATTGTCGATAAAGATCAGCTGATTGCCGATCTGAAAGAAGCGCTGCTCAAGCTGCAAGAGCAGAACGACAGCCTGCAAGCGCAGATTGCTGCCGCCCAGACTGGCGGTAATGGGGCGAAAGATGCCAAAGAATCAAAGCCTGCCAACAGTAAGTGATTTTCGCCGCGACTTCCCGCAGTTTGCTGACCCTGCCAAATATCCCGAAGCGCAAATCCAGTTTCGTCTGAATCTGGCCGATGTGCTGCTAAGCGAAAACGTCACCGGCAAAAAGTTGTTTCCGTATTTTGCCGAGTTGTTCGTTGCGCACTACATGACGCTTTGGGCGGCAGATAGCCGGGCGATGCTGGTTGGCGGCCCGGGCGGTTCAACCAATGGTGTTCAGTCCTCTAAGTCCGTTGACAAGGTAAGCGTCAGCTATGACACCAGCGCGACGCTAAACCCTGACGCAGGCTTCTGGAATAACACCCGATATGGCGCTGAATTTTATCAGCTGATCACGATGTTCGGTGCGGGCGGTCGCCAGCTATGAGTTTCAAAAGCGGTGTAACAACGAGGGTGGATAACGCTCAGGCCATTCTGGATGCGCTCAAATCCATCAGTAAAAAAGAAGTGCTGGTGGGCATCCCGGAAGAAGACAGCGAGCGTGAGGATGTTCCGTTTGGTAATGCCGGGATCGGTTACGTCAACGAATACGGCTCACCAGCGCAAAACATCCCCCCACGCCCGCACCTGATCCCCGGCGTTAAATCGGTAGAGGAACAGACAGTGCCGCAGCTCAAAGCAGCGGCGCAGGCTGCGCTTGATGGCAATGCGGCGGGTGCGGAAAGAGCGCTCAACCGTGCCGGAACGCTGGCCGCTAATGGCGTCAGGCGTTACATGACCATTACCGGCTTTACACCGCTTGCTGATAGCACCGTTGAGGCCCGCGCACGTCGAGGGCGCAAAGGGGCAAAAGCGGAACTTGCGCGGCGCGCTGCTGGTGAGTCTCCTGGAACCGATCTGGTGAAACCGCTAATCGACACCGGGCAATATCGCAGAGCTATTACCCATGTTGTGAGGGATAAAGATGCCGACTCTTGATGTAACAGACGTGCTTTTGGACCCCGATTTTTGCGACTTCAACCTGTGGGTAACGCGTCGCGTGCAAACGGTGGACGATGACGGGATCGGCATTGACAGCGAAGTTAAAACGCAGTTTGCCGGAGTTGTTACCGTTGACCGCTCCCTGGAGAACCGCCGTATGCAGTCCGGGCAAGTTATCAGTGGCGCGATTCTCATCGTGACAACTGAGCGGCTGACGCAGGGGCAGACTGGCCGTGACGCCGATATCGTGACGTACCAGAACCGTGATTATCGTGTGACATTCGTTGACCCGTACACGGCTTACGGTGCTGGCTTTGTCCAGGCGCATTGTGAATTACTGCCGTTTGATGGGGGAACTCCCGTTGAGCAATAACACCAGCACAGAGCGCGGCTGGCTGACACCCACCAGCGGCGATCCGGATTATGACGAAGCGCTCGACAGGTTGTTAAGCCAGTGGATGCGCAACGTTTCCGGCTTGCCGGCTGGGATGGTTCGCCCGCGCTGGCAGAAAGATCAGCCGCCACTGCTGCCCATTGAAACGAACTGGTGCGCGTTCGGCGTTACTGGATGGCCCATTGATAACAGCCCTGCATTCACCAGGCAGACCGACGAGGGCGCTCAGCTCTGGCGGCATGAAACGTTCGAGTGCATGGCGTCGTTCTATGGCCCGGCTGGTATGTCTTATGCGTCCCGTTTTCGCGATGGCATATCTGTCCCGCAAAACAATGCTGAGCTGAACGCGCTTGGTTTGTCTCTGGGCGACTATACCGGTTTGACCCCTTTCCCCGAACTTATCAACCAGCAATGGGTTCGCCGCTACGACATGACGGTGCGCCTGCACCGGAAGGTTGTGCGCGAGTACGGCATTAAATCGCTGGTGGAAGCGCCAGTCACCTTTTTTGGAGAATAAACTATGACGCAGGGCTTACCTGTATCCAACGTTGTAAACGTTGATGTGATCATCTCGCCGAAAGCGGCTACTGGTCGTAACTTCGGCGCGCTGCTGATCCTCGGTTCTTCCACTGTCATTCCGGTGCAGGAGCGCATTCGCCTTTATGCGTCAGTTGAGGACATTGGCGAGGACTTCGGAGTCGATAGCCCGGAATATGAAGCGGCGCAGGTTTTCTTCAGCCAGTCGCCGAAGCCGACGCAGGTTTATGTTGGCCGCTGGGCGAAGACGCTGACCTCTTCCGAAGGTGGAAGCGTGGAAACCATCGTGCAAGCTGTTAATGCCTGCCTGCAATATACCAACTGGTATGGGCTGGTTGTCGCTGATGATGTTGGCGCTGGTGGCGATGTGCTTGATTCTGATGACGTGATTGAGGTTGCTAAACTCATCGAAGCGTCCAGCCTGAGCCGCATTTTCGGGGTAACATCTGCCGACGCCGAGATTATCAGCACGACCTCGACGACCGATGTTGCGTCAAAATTAAAGGCTGGTAAGTATTCCCGGACCTTTATTCAGTATTCCACCAGCAGCCCTTATGCGGCGGTTTCAGCTTTCGGTCGCGCGTTTACCGTCAATTTCAACGGCAGCAATACCACCATTACCCTGAAATTCAAACAGGAACCGAGCGTAACCTACGAAACGCTGACGTTAGGACAGGCGGCGGCTGTGGATGCGAAGAATGCGAACGTGTTCGTGTACTACGCCAACGACACGGCGATCCTGCAACAGGGTGTCATGGCGAACGGCGACTTCTTCGACGAGCGCCACGGGCTCGACTGGTTGCAGAACTACGTTCAGACCAGCCTCTATAACCTGCTTTACACCAGCACCACCAAAATTCCGCAGACTGATGCCGGTGTGACCCGTCTGCTTTCCAACGTTGAACAGTCCATGGATCAGTCCGTCACGAACGGTCTGGTAGCGGCTGGCGTGTGGAATGGTGGACCTATCGGGCAACTGAATTCCGGCGATACGCTGACCAAAGGCTATTACGTGTATGCGCAACCTCTTTCCGAACAGGCGCAGGCCGACCGCGAAGCGCGCAAAGCACCGTTAATCCAGGTGGCCTGTAAGCTGGCTGGCGCAGTTCATTATGCCGATGTGCAGATCAACGTGGTTCGCTAAGGAGCGATAAATGGCAACTTATTCTTTTCTCGATGTAACCGCGTCGCTCACCGGGCCGACCGGCGTTATCGATCTTGGTCAGGGTTCTGCGAACTCTGAGGAAGGTATCACCCAGACTATGGGCGGCAACAAGAACACCATGACCATCGGTGCTGATGGCGAAGTGATGCACAGCCTGCACGCCGATAAGTCAGGCACCATTACGGTAACGTTGCTGAAAACCTCACCCGTGAACAAGAAGCTGTCTCTGGCGTATAACGCGCAAAGCCAGTCCTCTGCCACCTGGGGAAATAACGTGATCGTCATTCGCAACACGGCATCGGGTGATATTTCTACTGCTCGTTCGTGTGCATTCCAGAAACAGCCTGATTTCAATAACGCCAAAGAGGGCGGAACCGTCGCCTGGGTATTCGATTGCGGCAAGATTGACCAGCTGCTCGGGGAGTTTTAACGCATGGAATTCGAAATTAAAGGCGTGAAATATCGCACCGCAAAGCTCAGCGTTTTCGAGCAGCTGAAGGTTTCCCGCAAGCTGTTGCCTGTGCTGGCCGGGATGGTTTCTGACTTCCGGAGCGTTCAGGAGAAGATCAGCAGCAAAGACACCGAAGGCGCGATGGCTACCATCCTGCCCAAAATTGCCAATGCTGTATCCGATCTGAGTGATGGCGATGTGGACGCTATCCTGTTCCCCTGCCTTTCCGTCGTTTCACGCGAGCATATGAAAGGCTGGGTGCCGGTCTGCCAGCATGGCGAAATGGCGTTTGACGATATCGACCTGCTGACCATGCTGCAACTGGTGGCGCGGGTGGTCGCCGACTCACTGGGAAATTTTTTGCAAGGACTCCCTACCAGCGAGACGCCCACCCCGCCAGCGGAATAACCTTCAACAGCCTGCCGGGCGGTGAAGATTTTATTCTTCGCCCGGCGCTTGCCTTCAATATTGACCAGAAAGACCTTAACAGTGGTGCGGTAGACCTCTGCCGCATCGCGCTTCTCAATGACTACCTCGACATGCGCGAGGATAACGACGCCCGGGTAGATAAATGGAGAGCGGCCAATGAGCGGTAACGCAGATACGATTAAAGACTTCCTTGTTTCGCTGGGGTTCGATATCGATCAGGCTGGCGCTAATAAGTTCGAAGCCGTGCTGAAAGGCGTTACCGCGAACGTTCTGAAGGTCGGCGCGGTGGTGGAAGGCGCAGCGCTGAGCATTGTCGGATTTACCACCCAGATTGCGAATGGTCTGGATAAGATTTACTGGGCATCCCAGCGGACGGGTGCCAGCGTCCAGGGCATCAAAGCGCTGGGCTATGCCGCATCGCAAACCGGTGCCAGCGCTGAGTCGGCCATGTCCTCCCTTGAAGGGCTGGCGGGGTTCATGCGTAGCAATCCGGGGGCGGAAGGGTTCCTGAACCGTCTGGGTGTCCAGACCCGCGATGCCAGCGGAAAGATGCGTGATACTGCGGCCATCTTTACTGGCGTTGGGCAAAAGCTCAACAACATGCCGTATTACCGCGCGAAGCAATACGCGCAGATGCTCGGCATCGATGAAAACACGCTGATGGCGATGCGGCGCGGCATGAATGGCTTTACCGCCGATTACCAGTCGATGCTGCAAAAGACGGGGTTCAACGCTGATAAGGCAGCCGTTCAGTCCAACAAATTTATGACGTCCATGCGAGGGCTTACGTCGCTGTTCGGCATTATGCGGGACAAGATCGGCTCAAACCTCGCTGGTGGCCTGGCTGGTTCGCTGGACAGCCTGCGGAGGCGCATCCTCGACAACTTCCCGAAGATTGAGGAGACGCTGACCAAAGTCATTAAAGGCGTGATCTGGCTTGCGAACGCATTCACACGAATGGCGTGGCGGGTGATTCAGGCCGCTGGATCTGTCATTGACTGGTGGAAGCGTCTTGATGATGGCAGTAAAAACCTGCTGAAAATATTCGGTGCTCTACTGGTCGCATGGCGTCTGCTTAATTCTGCGTTCCTGAAATCCCCGATTGGAATTATCACCACGCTGATTTTGGCGATCGGATTGCTGTACGACGATTACCAGACGTGGAAAGAAGGCGGTAAAAGCCTGATTGACTGGAGTAAGTGGGAGCCAGCAATAGAAAAGGCGAAAAAGGCAATTCTCTGGCTGCGCGATAAACTGCTGGGGCTGAAAGATTCTGTCGGTGGGTGGCAGAACTCGCTGGAAATTTTGGCTACCTTCATTGCTGGGGTTTGGGTAACAAAAGTGCTAGGAGCGTTCGCAAAAATATCCGGCCTTCCGATACCCCCTTGGCTTAAATTATGGGGATTGTATGCCGGTTATGTGGTTTCAGATCGTGAAAACATAAAAGCCAGTGCGCAATCGTCGTGGAATTACGCAAAAAGGAACGTTGGCGACGCTCTTGCTGCGATCGGCATCAAAACCGATCTTGGGCACAAAGACGTTAGCGAGGTACGGGAGTGGCCTGCATGGATGGACTGGTTACATGGTGGCCCTGGTAAAGTGATTCGTCAGGGGCAAAGTAATGGTGTGGTATACGGAAACAACATTCAGCCTGATATTCCCGGGGCGGAGCCATCGCCAGGCGGGCAGGGTGAACCTCGTGGTATTCGCAATAATAACCCCGGCAATATCGATTTCAGAGGGCAGTCGGGGGCAACTCTGGAGAAGCCAGGTGGCAGGTTTGCGCGATTCGAGACTGCTTACGATGGCCTGAAAGCGCTTTCCCGGCAGCTAATGCGCTACTTTGAAGGCAAGACGACAGGTAAGCCTCTGCAAACCCTAAACGATATAATTTCTACGTGGGCACCGGGGAATGAAAATAACACCGGCGCTTATATTGCTAATTTATCGAAAATGATGGGGGTGGCTCCTGATGCCATTCTTAATCTCAAAGATCCGCAGGTTATGACCTCTCTGATGAATGGAATTATCCATCATGAGAACGGGAGAAACCCTTACCCAGGTGAATTGGTTCGTATGGCCGCTGGCGGTGGCGCTTCACAAAGCATCCAGCAAGAAACGGTTATTAATATTCACGGTGTATCTGATCCACGTGAGGCTGCCAATATCACAGTTGAGCGGCAGAAGAACGTTAATTCACAACTAACTCAACAACTTCGAACGGTGCCGAGCTAATGGATATTCTTTCCGCTATTTTTCGCCAGCAATCCCGGCGAATTGGCCTGGTGATCCCCAGCGTGGTCGTTTCCGAAAAGCATTCTGATGCGCTCGAAATTACTGAGCACCCGGTGGAGAAACCAACAACGAATAGCGCCTCGGGTTTCATTGCCGATCATGCGTATAAGCGTCCCAGCGAAGTCACAATGGAATGCGGCTTCGCTGGTGGCGGTTCGTTGCTGGACTTCATTGATACATCTTCAATCGGTCTTAGCGCTGGGCTTAGCCCAAAGGAGACATACCAAAAGCTGCTGGATATGCAGCTTGAGCGCGTGCCGTTCGACGTGGTGACTGGCAAGCGGGTGTACAGCAATATGCTGGTGCGCGCCATCGAGGTGACAACGGACAAAACCAGCGAGAACGTGCTGAACTGCACGCTTACCCTGCGTGAGGTCATAATAACGCAGACAAAAAATGTCACCGTTGCTGATAAATCCGATATGCAGGATGGTGTAAGCACATCTGCGGTACAGAATTCCGGGACTAAATCCACCACCCCAGTAAATGAATCGGTAATTAAGTCAGCAGGGTGGTTTGATGGGCTAAAAGGAACCAGTCTTGGTAACTCTATAGGTATCCAATGAATGTAACTGAAATCCCTTTATCGCCGGATAACCAGCTATTTCGCATTCAGTTAGCAGAGACAACATATACGCTGAGAGTCATTTGGCGTGATTCTGCTGGCTGGATTCTGGATGTACAAGATAGTAGTGGCGAACCACTTCTTTCTGGTGTGCCGCTGGTAACCGGTGTAAATCTTCTTGAGCAATATCCTCAACTAGGTATTAACGGGGCGCTGCTCGTCGGCTGCGATGTAGGCGCACCAGACGAGCCCACCAAAACCAACCTCGGCACATACAGCCACCTCATTTTCGTACAGGAGTAGAAATGTCTCTTAACTGGATGCGCCATTTTGAGCTGCAACTGTTGGATCAGAACGGGCAGGGCGTTTCCCTGTCTGACTTTAAGGTCACGTTCCAGATCGAGTGGGCAGATACACGCTGGCCGCGCGTGGCGAACGTGAAAATTTACAACCTTTCGACCGATACCACGAACAAGATACTGGGGCAGGAGTTTGCCAAAATTCGCATCATTGCCGGGTATGATGGTATAGCGCCGGATGTTGATGCGAGCCAGGTTGGTGTGGCCCGTGAGATTTCACCAGACCAGATAGGGCAGGTGAACGGTCAGAACTACGGCCTGATTTTTGACGGTGATATTCGCTTTACCGTCACCGGGAAGGACAACATTACCGATTCCTGGGTGCTGATTCAGGCTATCGGTGACCATGAAGCATTTCTGTACGCCACCACTATCACCACGCTTGCAGCAGGTTATACCGTAGCGGATCTGCACCGGGCGACGATGCAGGATTTTAACGCGTTCGGCGTGACGCAGGGCATTACCGGCGACTTTCCTGATACCGTGTTTCCTCGTGGCCGAGCAATTTACTCATCCACCCGCAACGTGATGGATAATATTGCTGCGCAGTGTAAGGCAACATGGCAACTGGTGGATGGTCAGGTCCAGATGGTGCCTGAAGATAAATATATTCACGAAGCCATTGTGTTGAATGCTGATACTGGCCTGATCGGTATGCCGCAACAGACTATGGGCGGCGGCGTAAATGTGCGGTGCCTGATAAACCCCAACATTCGCATCAATGGCCTTATTCAGCTCGATCAGGCTTCGGTATACCGCGCGACAGTTGGCAACTCCGATATTGCGCAGTCGCTTGGGCGGATCGGGACGTCTGTATATAATGGGAACATCGAAAGTGACACGTTACCCAGCAAACAACAGGCTGCCAGCATTGCGACAGATGGCGTTTATATCGTCAAAGCTATCGACTATACTGGCGACACCAGAGGTCAAGCGTGGTACATGGATTTGATGTGTTTTGCGCGTGGCAGTCGTGATTTAGTTAATGCTGGTGCTATGCAAAAAACAAACTACTGAGGTACGGGACGTGAAACTCGTAATTTTTACCATTGCAGCATTATTTTCTTTCCAGGCTATTGCTGATTCTCAGTGTGGTGATTTCAACATCCATTGGGCTGATGATGGTTTCGCTCGCGTAAACGGAGCTAAACCTGAATCGCAAAAAGTGACATTTCTTAAAAATGACGGTGATTATAACAACGTCAAAATTGAATGGCGCTTAGCGACCAATCAACCAGGGCGATGGGTAGGAATGGAGTTTATTGGCCGTAATGGTAAAGCAATCCTGAATGCTCAGTGGCTGCAAGCAAATATGGATGCACCACGTCAGTATGCAACTTATGACTGTGTAAAAATAAAAGGATAAAATTAATGAAAGGATTTGTATCTCTTCTTTTTCTGCTATCCACCTCCGTTTGCGCTGGAACGTTAAGTGATTTTTTTGTAAAACATCCAGATTTGGATAATAACCTTGCTATACACACCGCGATTTCTAAAGCTTCTGGCATGGAGGCTGCTGGATTTGCACGCAGAGAGGGTGGCAGCGAAAAAGAGTTGATGAGTAGTAAAGGTGATCAATTCGCAGTGCTCGGGTTTCGTCGAGTGAAAATGTATTGTAGCTATCCTGAATCAGCTCAAATGACTGGTCTAAGCGCTGAAGATTGTAAGCTTGTGCTTAGTAAGAACCTATAGTTTCATTTCAAGTATGAATTTAACCCGCCACCGAGCGGGTTTTTTTATGGAGTTTTTATGCCAATTCCAACTCAATCACAGATCGGCGGCGAGCAGCAGACCGCGCAGGCCATTGCCGATTCGGTGTCTACCCAGATGCGCGTAGCGATGCCCGGCATCATTCAGTCGTTCGATCCTGACACTGTTACCTGCACAGTAGAGGTGGCGCTTCGCGGTATTGTTGGCGATGGCTCCACCGAATTAAAACCGCTGGTGGATGTGCCGGTTATCTTTCCGCGCGGCGGCGGTTGCACGCTGACCTTTCCGGTAAAAGAAGGCGACGAGTGCCTGCTGATCTTCGCCGACCGTTGCATCGATTTCTGGTGGCAGTGCGGCGGCGTTCAGGAGACCGTCGACCCGCGCCAGCATGACTTATCTGATGCGTTCGCCATCGTTGGCCCGCAGTCGCAAGCGCAGAAAATCAGCGGTATCAGTACCAGCGCAGCGCAGCTGCGAACCGATGATGGCGCGGCGTTCGTAGAGGTTGCCGCAGGACATAACATCACCATTAAAACGCCGGGCCAGCTTACGGCTACGGCTGAAGGTGGAACGACAATCACATCCCCGACTATCACGCTGAACGGCAACGTAACGATTAACGGTAACCTGTCTCAGGGAATGGGAGAAAGTGGTGGTACTGCGACGATGCTTGGGCCGGTTACGGTAACGAATGATGTGACAGCTTCAGGTATAAGTGTCGCCACGCATAAACATGGCGGAGTTCAGACAGGCGGGGGAACTACTGGAGGGCCGCAATAATGCGATACCGACGAGAAGATGCTGACGGAGATTACACTTTCGGGCAGGGTGACGACACCTTCCTTATCGACAGTCCGGAGTGTGTCGCCCAGGCCGTAAAAACCCGTTTCGAGCTGTGGCGCGGTCAGTGGTTTCTCGATCTGACGGAAGGCACGCCGTATGTTCAGTCAGTGCTTGGGAAGCAGCGATCAGACGTCTACATCCTGGCTATACGAGAACGCATTCAGGACACGCCGGGCGTTCTGTCGATTCTTTCCTTCGATACCAATTATGACGGCACCAGCCGCCGCGTCACTTTCACTTCCTCCATTGACACAATCTACGGCCAGACGACTGTAACAAGCGAGGCATAAATGGCTTTGAACCTCGACACGCTGGGGCTATCGGCAGCGGTAACCGCCCAGGGGATTAGTGCGCCTGATTACCAGACAATCCTCGATACACTGACCAGCTATTTCAGGCAGATTTACGGTAGTGATGCCTATCTCGAACCAGACAGCAAAGACGGGCAAATGGTCGCGCTGGTGGCTCTTGCCGTGCATGACGCTAACAATACCGCTATCGAGATCTACAACTCGTTTTCACCGACGACAGCGCAGGCCGCAGCGCTTAGCAGCAATGTGAAAATTAACGGGATTACGCGAAAAGTAGCGACAAACTCTACTGCTGACCTTCTGTTAACCGGTACGGCGGGCACGACTATCACGAATGGCTCCGCACGGGATAAAAACGGCATTATCTGGAATTTTCCCGCGAGTGTAGCGATCGGCGTTGACGGTACTGTGCTGGTGACGGCCACATGTGCGAATAGCGGTTCGGTTGCTGCGATGGCCGGGACTATTACCACAATTAACACACCGACTCGCGGCTGGGTGTCGGTAACCAACCCTGCTGCGGCTACTGTCGGTTCACCAGCCGAAACCGACGCAGAGCTGCGCATTCGGCAGGGGCAAAGCGTCGCGCTACCATCGATCACACCGTTTGAAGGTATCGACGGTGCAATAGCTAACGTTGCTGGCGTGACACGTCACAAGCTGTATGAGAACGACACGGGGGCAACCGACAGCAACGGGCTGCCGCCGCACTCAATTTCCGCCATCGTCGATGGTGGGGATGTTACCGAAATAGCCCAGACCATCAGGGGGAATAAAGGGCAGGGAACGGCAACCTACGGGACAACTTCTGTCACGGTGCCGGATACTTACGGTAATCCTCACGTCATCAGTTTTTCACGCTCTACCGATGTGCCAATTTTCGTAACCATTACCCTGAAAGTTTTTACCGGGTATACCTCTCAAATCGGCGAGCAGATTAAACAGGCCGTTGCCGATTATATAAATGGCCTGACAATTGGCGATGATGTGCTGCTGAGCCGTATTTATTCCCCGGCAAACCTTGGCGTTGTGAGCGGCGGTAATGCCCGATATTACGACATTACCGACCTGCTGATCGGTAAGTCGTCTGGCAGCGTATCGGCATCAAATATTGATATTGCCTATGATGCTTCGGCGTCCTGTAGCACCGCGAATATCACAATCACGGTGACCTCATGAGCAAATACACCGAACTGATCACTAACTACCACGCTACCAAGCCACTCTTTTTTGACCATATAGATCTGAGCACCCGCCCGCTGATTGATGTGTCCAGCACTATGTCAGGGCTTGTAACAGCCTTCGATATCGATACGGCGGTCGGCGTGCAGCTCGACACGCTCGGGATCTGGATTGGGCGAAGCCGCATAGTCAGCCAACCGATCACCGGCGTTTATTTCAGTTGGGACACTGAAGGGCTTGGATATGACCAGGGCGTATGGCAGGGACCGTATGACCCGGATTCTGGTTATACGTCGCTAAGTGATGACACCTACCGCATCATTCTGAAAGCGAAGATCGCTATCAACAACTGGGACGGGCGGAACGACTCGCTGCCACCCATTCTGGACGCTGCAACTGCTGGCTCTGGCCTGAAGATGCAGATCGTCGACAACCAGGACATGACGATTTCGGTCTGGGTTTTCCCCGAGACTGATATTTCTGATGTATCTCTCGAATTGATCGCTGCTATCAAACAGGGATATCTCACTGTTAAAGCCGCTGGCGTATGGGCCGGTGACGTGGAAACGCCTTCGGTAGAAACACCATCCGAGGGTTCTAAATTCTTTGGCTTTGACATGGACAACGAATATATCGCCGGATTTGATGATGGCGCATGGGGGAAATTACTGTAATGGCTAAAAATGACTTTAAACCATTCGCGACAGCTGCGAATGCTAACGTGATGTCACAGGCAGACTGGGAAGCACTACCGGCGCTTTTGTCCGGCTTTATTAGTGGGCCAGCAAAATCAGCGCAGGTGAACAAAGCTATTCGGCAGGCTGCTTTTATCGCAGCAGCGTTGGCGCAGTACACCGCCAATAAGAGCGGGCAGGATGTACTTGATGATGGAGATGTAGCAGGATTTATCGCGAAGATGTCCACCGCGTTTGGTAAGGATTTCCAGGCGCTTGATGCCACGCTAACAGCACTTGCTGGCCTCGCTACTGGAGCAAACAAGCTTCCGTATTTCTCCGGGGAAGATACCGCGGCACAAACGGACCTCACACCAGTCGGTAGGGACGTCATCGGCCAGACAAGCGTGGCGAATCTTCTCTCATACCTCAGTTTGAAAACAGCGGCGCAGCGTGATGTTGGCACAGGCACCAACCAAATCCCAGACATGAACTCATTTGCCTCAGGCTCTGGTTGGATGAAATTTCCATCTGGTAAAATTATTCAATATGGATATCAGACATCCAGTAGCAGCGGTTCAGTTATTGTTAACTTTCCTATCCCTTTCCCGACACAATGTTTCGGAGTAACAGGAGCTGGTACAGATGCCAGTGCAGCAAATATTGCAGGTTGTCAGGTAATTGATAAGTCGGGTTTTTATCTTTCAGCGTGGCTCGTGGCTGCCGGCTCTGTATTTAACAGAACGATGACAAATATTTCGTGGATAGCAGTGGGGATTTAATAATGAAATATGTATATAGCGCCACCAGTAATGCTTTTTATCCTGTGGCTCTGAAAAGCTCTTATGAGGATGCAGGCGACTGGCCTGAGGATGGGGTTGAGGTTGACGAGACTGTATTTGCAACATACGGCGGAACACCCCCAGCAGGAAAGATGAGAGGGAGCGACGAAAACGGTTATCCTGCCTGGGTTTCAACGCCTCCACTCACTCGTGAGCAGCAGATTGCAGTTGCTGATAATGAAAAGGTGTCACGCATCGCTGAAGCAAACAGCTTCATGAACAGCAAGCAGTGGCCTGGAAAGGCAGCTATCGGAAGACTGAAGGGGGACGAACTCGCGCAATACAATGCATGGCTTGATTATCTGGATGCGCTGGAGGCGGTGGATACAACGGCTGCGCCGGATATCACCTGGCCTACGCCACCAGCGGCTTAATCTCATTATGGCGGTGTGCCAGATTTGTGTCATACATGGTAAATCGCCATCCACTTTCTTACATCATGTGCCGTTGAGTTTTGCAATGTGAATGCGGCAATGTGCATGTAAAACAGTTAGTTAAATGTGATTCTACTAATTCGTAATGCGAAGGTCGTAGGTTCGACTCCTATTATCGGCACCATTCTAACGTCTCCCCAAGTCTACTAAAGTTCACTAAAACCCCTTATACTCTGCGCTTTGCAGCCCCTTTTAGTATCTCTACGTCTACTAAAGTTCCCTGAAATCTACGGTCGTTTGGGGGTACTTATGGGGGTATTTGCTGTTCGGTCTAGAGGAGGTACCCCCAAGTGAAACTAAACGCCCGGCAGGTGGATGCCGCCAAACCTAAAGATAAGCCTTACAAGCTGGCTGATGGTGGTGGTTTGTATCTCCTGATTAAACCTAATGGCGGCAAATACTGGCGGCTCAAGTATCGTGTAGCCGGCAAAGAGAAACTGTTAGCGCTTGGCGTGTATCCTGATGTCACATTGGCCGATGCTCGGGCAAAACGTGAAGAAGCCAAAAGGGGTATCGCTGGGGGTATCGATCCTATGGAAGCGAAACGGGAGGAGAAGATTGCCCGTGAAATTCAGTTAAACAACACCTTCAAAGATATTGCCCTTGAATGGCACTGCAGCAAACTAAAAAAATGGTCTGCTGGTTATGCTTCAGACATCCTCGAAGCCTTCAATAAAGATGTGTTCCCATACATTGGCAAAAAACCAATAGCCGAAATCAAACCGCTTGAACTGTTGAATGTGCTGCGGCGCATTGAGGGGCGCGGCGCTACCGAAAAGGCAAGAAAAGTTAGGCAGCGCTGTGGGGAAGTTTTCCGTTACGCAATAGTCACCGGTCGAGCTGAGTATAACCCCGCCCCGGATCTCACCAGCGCGATGCAAGGGCACGAGTCCAATCATTTTCCTTTCCTCACACCTAAAGAATTGCCTGATTTCTTCAATGCGTTGTCAGGATATTCAGGAAGCGAGTTAGTAGTTTTGGCTGCTCGTTTGCTGATTATCACCGGATTGCGTCCCGGCGAACTCCGTGGGGCATTTTGGGATGAAATCAATATCAGTAAGGCGGTATGGGAAATACCCGCCTCACGCATGAAAATGCGTCGCCCTCATGTGGTGCCGTTGTCCAGGCAAGCTCTTACGCTTATTGGTCAGATCCAAGAGCTAACAGGCAATTACCCGCTTGTGTTCCCAGGCCGTAACGATCCGCGAAAAACAATGAGTGAAGCCAGCATAAACCAAGTCTTCAAGCGGATTGGCTATAACGGAAAAGTCACCGGGCACGGTTTCCGGCACACCATGAGTACCATCCTGCACGAACAGGGCTACAACACCGCGTGGATAGAAACGCAGCTGGCACACGTCGACAAAAACTCTATTCGAGGAACGTACAACCACGCCCAGTATCTGGATGGCCGCCGCGAAATGCTCCAGTGGTATGCCGACTATATGGAGGCGTTGGAAAACGGCGAAAATGTAGTGCATGGAACGTTTGGGAAAAGCGCTTAACTGTATGTATAGACAGTGCTAATTGACAGTAGTAGACTTCTGTAGATGAACAAAGAATAGGCTATGTCTTTGCAAATTTTCGAAATCTATACACCTCTGTGGACTGGCTTAGCCCAATTAAGTAGAAGACGCGAGGCTATACATGGCAACACGAGTTCAGGTAAAAGAAATTACAAGTTGGATGTCAGTAGAGAAATACGATGTTTTCGAATCACTTACTGTCGAAGAAGTGCTGTCGGAGATAGAGTTTAGAACCATTTTTGCTTGTGAATACGATCCTAACGACGATGAAGAACGTGAGCAATGGAAGCAGTTACAGAAATCTCTTCTCCAAAACATTCAATCTGGAGCTGTTGTCTCAAAGGATATCCCTGAAGATATTCTAAAAGTTTTCCATGATGAATCTATTGAGCTAAATGAACCTGTTGAATTTCTGGTCAATGGAATGTCTGTAATATCCAAGGATCACCACCTAAAGCCCCATTGTTCTGAACTAAGCGAAGATGAAGCAATACAAGCCTTCACCATGGCAGACTTAGTAACTTATTACAGGCATTTTGCTAATGCTAATATCATCCAAGTTGGGGAAAGACAACCAACTATCAAAGAAGGGAAAATCTTCTCAAGCGTCAGCGCCTTAGAAGAGGGAAGTGAGTATTTTGAAGGTGAAGTAGTTATAAAGGTAAATTTAGCATCTTATACGGATGATGAACTTTTGAGTGAATTCAAAGGATTATTAAAATCGTGGCGCTCGGAAGTTGGTATGGATGAACCCGAGTCAGGAAACTTCCGAATTGGCATTTCTACGCTGAAAAAAATCCTCCTATATAAATTAATACCATTTATAGATTTACTACTGTGGGAGAAAGTACATGAGCGTAAAATAAGCAATGAACTTATCGCTCGGATTTTATTCCCTTTGAAACCTGACTCTGATGTCATTGGTGGTACACAGGTCAAGGATACTATTCGGCCATTTGTAGAGCGATTTGTAAATGATAACGCACTCCAGCAGGTTAAATTTTACGCTAAGAAAAACGATTATCTAAAAAATATGCGACTTTCAGATGTACTGAAACTCTCTGAAGATTAGATGGTTTAGAATTCATCGAAACAGGTAGTGCATAAAAATCTGGCAAA
This sequence comes from Enterobacter sp. CFEC122, assembly GCF_052983755.1. NCBI lineage: Bacteria > Pseudomonadati > Pseudomonadota > Gammaproteobacteria > Enterobacterales > Enterobacteriaceae > Enterobacter > Enterobacter sp. CFEC122. The sequence goes on from NZ_JBRIQR010000002.1 coordinate 38,492, forward strand.
AAAAATATTCCAGTTTTGTACCGCTTCTGCGTTGAATCTTAGTCAAAATCCACTCCTGTAGACCACAAACAACTACAGGAGTTAAACATGTCTCAAGTCCTTATCCGTCTTCCTGAAGTGCAACGGCGCACCGGTTATAGTAAAGCTTGGATTTATCGACTTATTAGTCAGAATCGTTTTCCTTCCTCCGTTAAGATTGGATCACGGTCTGTAGCTTTTGTTGAAAGCGAAGTAGATGAATGGATTAGCCAGCGTATTGAAGAGCGTGATGCTCTAATTTCCACAAAACCACAACTGTAACTTAGCCCGGGAAAACCAACATGACGATCAAAAATGCCCGTGCCGGGCAGGGTTTTGCTCACCCTGAAAACAGCAGCGATGATATTTCGGTCATTAAATTTGAGGATGCAAAAGTACGAATTGTTAAGATCCTGGGCGAGCCATGGTTTGTAGCAGCAGATGTATGCGCAGCTCTGGAAATAACAGATCACAAGGTTGCTTTGCGACGTCTGGATGACGATGAAAAGGGGGAGTGTTTAATACCCACCCCTGGCGGAAAGCAGACTATGCGAACTGTATGCGAGTCAGGATTCTACAAACTGATCTCACGTAGTCGTAAGGCAACTACTCCCGGCACCTTTGCGCACCATTTCAGTAATTGGGTATTCCGTGAGGTCATTCCCTCAATTCGTAAAACTGGCTTCTATGGAGTGCCGTTCGTGTTCCTGAACGACTTCAGCCGGCGCATGGCTGCTTATCAGCAGGAGGCCAGCAAACGCGGGTACAAGTTGCAGCAGTGTAAGGGAGTAAAAGAGGCTCTTGTGCGGGAGGAGAGCCTGCTATGGCGTAAGTATCAGCCCGAGCTGTTAGGCGAAGATGGTCAGGAGCCGTTTACTGAAGTTCGCCCTTTAACGGATGAAAAAAAATTGAGTTCGTGAATAACTTGCGTGCTCTTGCGATGTTGAGCACTCAAAATAAGTTCGTCGCGACAGCTCACTAAAAAATTCAAAAAGGTTAATGCCATGAAGAACAATTATGCCCGTCTGGGGCAGGGCTTCGCTCACCCTAAAAACTCCTTGCCTTGTTATTCAACTGAAGGGTATGCTTTAAAAGCACCAGCAAAATCTGGTGTCAGGATTGGCGTCCTGAATGACTGTATGGCGACACATGACGCGCCAAGCGTCTTTTTTTGTGCCGTTGATCCGTCTCACCTATTTTCACGCGTTGTGGTTCAAAACCGCTCTGCTAGCAAAATTATGGTGGGCTGGGTGGGGGCGGAGAAATCCGCGCCGGAGTCCATACAGTCCGGTTACGCCAACCCTGCTCAGTCCACCACCAGTGAAATTGGCGTTTCCGGTGGTGGTTATCTAGACCACTGTATGGAGGCTGCCACATGGCTACTACCCCAACCCAAAAACTGCCCAAATTCACCTGGCTTTTCCTCGGTACGCCGAAAGGCCAAACGTGCACTCCCGTTGTTATCCGCATCGTTGCCGACAGTGAGCAAGAAGCCCGCGAGTGGTATTCCCGCTGGGATCTTATATTTGCCGCCAAAATTCGCTCTGAATGTTCGCTTTATCAGTACAGTAGCGGCGCGTTTGAACTGGATGTTGCGAAATTGGGAGGTAGCCATGCTTAACCTCCAGACCCTGACAGCTAAAGCCCGCGAGCTGCGCGGCAACGTGATAAAAGCCACTACCACGAAAGGCACCCGCACCATGACCCCCGTTTATGAACGGGAAGAGCAGCGCAAACTGCGCGAACGCATCCAGCAGACCCAGCCGGACTGGGTTTTGCTCTGGTGGGATATTGCGACCGTTACCGGCTGGCGTACCAGCGACGTTTGCAACTTCCGTTACTCGTGCATCAACTGGGAAACCGGCATTGCAACAATCATCGTAGCGAAGCAGACCAAAGCAGCAGAAGCCAGGGCGACCCGGAAGGGGATCGAGATTGTTCGCCAGCAGCGTAAGGACGCTGCCCGGCTTGCTGGCGATCACATTGCCTACATGCAATGGGATAGCGTGAGCTGCGACGAGCTGGCCGCCGGCATGACGGAAGAAGAACAGGCGATCGTGTTTGAGCTGGTGGCGAAGGCTGAAGTTAAGCACGATACCAAACAGCTGCCGCCGGGCATCATCAAGCGGCTGCGTGAACGCATGGAGCGCAATCTTATCGGTGACGACCTGGTATTTTCCCGCAGCCAGATTGAAAGTAACCGTTGCCAGTCTCTGGAAGGTAGCGTGAGTCGCCAGACAATCTGGAAGAAACTGCACAACGTTATGGTGTGGTTTACCCGCGTTGTAAACACGCGTCTGCGCCTTAGCGCCTATTCCAGCCGCAAAATTGCCGCCTTTAATCTCATGTCCGCCGGCGGCGAACAGGGTTTGCTGGTTGCCTCTGAAATGCTCGGGCACAGTAACCCGGCAATCACCCGAACTTACCTCCAGTTGGGCAGTAAGGCCTCCGCCATTCAATCCCGTCTGGCCATGGAGGTATCTGTATGAAAATGGTTATCCAATTTTGCCGTCTCGGCGCTTTTGCCGATCACGTATCTGAGCAATTAAATAGTGCGCGATATTGTTTTGCCAGCCAGTCATTAAGGGAAGGGGAGGTGAAATTATGACTCCTGTTTACGATCTGGTTCGCCGGGCCGACGGCAAAAACGTTTTCAGTTTCCCGGCCGGCGGCCGCTATCTGGTGGACACGTCAAATGGTCTTCAGTCGATGCGCCCCCTTATGGACGACGAAATCATTTTTACGGTGGAGAGTGCCGCGCGCTTTCTGAGGAAAATTGGTTATCAGGTAATCCCGCCAGCGGCGTGAGGTTAAAAATATGACGATTAAAAATTCCGGCTTAGCTGCTGGTGGCCGCGCTCACCCTGAAATCAGGCCGAGCGATAAATGGAAGGACAGTCGGGGCAATATCGTAATTATCGAAAGTTACCGATTCGACAGAGTGACATATTGCCGTGAAGGGTACAGCTCACCGTGTTTTTGTACGCCCGAAAGACTGGTGCGGGAGTTTGAATTTGTTTCTTCCGCGCCGGTCGCCGGCGAGAAAGATATCGATCGGATTATGCGGGTACAGGGCATCGAACGAATTCGGGTTATGCGGGAAATCATCAGGGAGCGAGGGAACAGAAAATGAAGAATGCACCAAACCTTAAAAAGCAGCCGGCGGATCTCATGGAGGAGTCAATTATCTTTGCCGGCGCCGATGCCTGGACGTTCGCTAAAGCATGGCAGGAAATGAACCCGATTGGCGACACCGTGCCGCCGGTCGTGCTGGATAAAAAGCAGCTGGCGGAGCTGGAGAATATCCGGATTGTGGATGATGGCCGGCTCTATGCCCGCGTTTGTCGTGGCGGGCATCTGACCGAACGGCAGATAACCATTCTCTCTACAAAGCTGGCGGTGGCCGGCGTGGAGCGCGCGCAATTCTACTCTGAAGGTTATCAGCTTCTGGAGGACTGGACGCCACAGCTGCCGCGCCTCAAAGCCGATGCGGAAGCCGGCAAAAGCATGGTGATCGGCAAACCGCTGAAGGATGTAAACCTTCGCGACCTGGCTGATAACGAAAAGGCGCTCATACTGGCCGCGCGTTACACCGGCATTGCGATCAATGAAAACAGCGAAGGCGTGTACGTCTACCGTGCCGGCATCTGGGAGAAAACGTCTCTGCTCGAGCTGAGCCGCGAAATGGTGGCTATCTACAACGAGAACAAAACCAACTTCAGCAAGCGCGCGATCAACAACGTTATCGACGCCCTGAAAATTGTTATCCCAGTAATGGGGGAGCCGCGGCGCAGCCTGATCCCCTTTGCAAACGGTGTCTACGATATGGAAACCGGCGTTTTCTCCGAACACAGCCAGGATAACTGGCTGACCAACCACAACGGCGTGACCTACACGCCGGCGGTGCCGGGCGAAAACCTCCGCGACCACGCGCCGAACTTCCATAAGTGGCTAAGTTACGCATCAGATAGAGACGCAATTAAGATGCAGCGCATCGCTGCAGCGCTCTTTATGGTGCTGGCGAACCGGTATGACTGGCAGCTGTTCCTCGAGATAACCGGGGAGGGCGGCAGCGGGAAAAGCGTCTTTACCCACATCGCCACGATGCTGGCCGGCGCGCATAACACTGCCAGCGGGAACATGGCGGCGCTCGACAGCGCACGCGGGCGGGCGCAGTTCGTCGGCAAGAGCATGATAACGCTTCCTGATCAGCCCAAATATTCAGGTGAGGGCACCGGCATAAAGGCAATCACCGGCGGGGATGCGGTGGAGATCGACCCGAAACACGAGCACCAGTACACCGCCGTTCTGCGGGCGGTGGTTGTGGCCACGAACAACACGCCGATGATTTTCACCGAACGTGCCGGGGGCGTTTCCCGGCGCCGCGTAATTTTCCAGTTTAACCGGCGCGTCAGCGAAGAGGATAAAGATCCCGACCTGGCAGAAAAGATATCCGCTGAAATTCCGGTGGTTGTTCGCCGGCTGCTGGCGAACTTTGCGAACCCGGAAAAAGCGCGGGCGCTGCTACTGGAGCAACGGAACAGCGAAGAGGCATTAGAGGTAAAACAGAAAACGGATCCGCTATACGCCTTCTGTGCGCATCTGGAGCGCCTGGCTGATTGTGCGGGAATGATGGTAGGAAACCGCAATCCGCCTCACTATCCGCGAATTTATCTCTATCACGCTTATCTGGCATTCCTTGAGGCCAACGGTTTCGACAAACCGCTGACGCTGAATAAATTCGCAGAGGGGATGGAAAGCGCGATGAGGGAGTTTAATCACGAGTACCGTAAGGAACGGAAAGCCCGTGGCATGGTGACTAACGTCGAACTTTCGGAAAGTGCGGAAGACTGGTTACCTCAGACGCATCCTGTAGCCGGTCATAAAGAATGAAGTTCAGATAAATATGGAGAAAGGTATACATGGTATACATCGAGAAGATAATTTATATATAAATCAGCTAAATAAACCATGTATACCTTGTTTTCAGGTATACACAGGGTGTACATGGTGTTCATTCTCTCATTAATCATCTGATGGTTTATTAAACAGAATGATGTATACCGTGTAGACCTGAAATCCTAAAATGTAGGCTGGTGTTCATAGGTTAATATTTTGTTTTATAAGTAATTTTTTGGATTTATGAACACCATGTATACCTTGAGGGCAAATTCTTTAAAACGCATTCATACTTTCCGCGTTGTGCACCCCTGCAATTTCATTAACATCGTTTCATAAACCGCAATCAATTATTTGATTGTTGCGATTAATGGAACTTTAACGGTCGCTATTACAGGGGGCATCATGAGCAAGGTTAACGTTAAGCCCGTTCTGCTGAACGGGAAACAGATTCAGGCTCTGAAAACCATTCAGGAGAGGGAGCGCCAGAAGTCGGGCATGGGGATCGCGCCGTCAATCCATGCTGTTGCACGCAAGGTATTTGATGCAGGGCTATCGAAAATGGAGGCTGGCAAGTGAGCTACTCAATCAAAATAGGGAAACACAGTATCGAGCTGGCAGGTTATGCCGGTAAGGTTGTTGCGCCAAATACTCAGATGGCCGCTTTATTCCGTGGCATGGCGGGCGAACTCACCAGCCTGAGGACAACGGCGCAGCAGGCCGAAGCTGAGGCGGATTTGCTGGACGTTATCCGCAACGATCCGGATCTGAACGAACAGGCAAAAAACCGCAGGGCAGGTGAAGCCCGGAACCCGGACACGCTCAAAGACTTTACCCGCGGGGTGGCAGCCGTAAGCGAGCAGGCCGCAAACATTCTCGATTACCTGAAGAACAAGCTCGCTCCGGTTAATCCCCTGGCATCTGATGATGTTCAGGGATTCATGCGTGACAGCGAAATGCGCCAGGCATTCGCAAGGCTGGATCGCCGCAGCCAGGAAAAAATGCTGCTGTCGATGCACAGTGGAAAGCATCAGGAGCTGGCGGACGCCTTACTAAGGGCGCATGCTGTGTGTTCGGGACTCGATACGGAACAGCTAAAACGTCTCGGCTTCTCCCGTATCGCATCAGAGAATGGGCAGGTGATTAGCGCGGTTGCCGATCTGGTCGACGCGGTAAGGAAAGACGTCGCACAAATTACAGCTGTCCGTACCTGGTATAACAATCTCGTGTACGGGAAGAACGACGATCCATCAGACGTACAGCCACGCATGACCGGCCTTGACCAGTTAAGCGAACATGTCAGCGCGATGCTCAAAGGCAGCCAGCGGCAGGCACATTCAGAAGAGAAGCAGGCCGCCTGAGGGCGGCTTTTTTCTGCCCGGAGGGAAACATCACGATGCTATTAAGTAAGTCAGCCTACGCCAGGCATATGGGCGTCAGCCGGCAAACTGTTTACGGCTGGATAGCCCGCGGTGAAATTGTAATTTCAGGCGATAAAGTGGATGTCGAAGCATCGCAGGCTAAACAAAATTCTGCTGGTGCTGGTGCTGGTGCTGGTGCTGGTGCTGGTGCTGGTGCTGGTGCTGGTGCTGGTGATCATCACAATGCAATGACGTGGGCGCAGGCCGCCGCGTGGGTATGGGTGCATGACGGCGGGAAAGAGCTGCCGGCTGATATTAATGCTGGCCAGCGAATAGAGGCAGCAGCCGCTGAGCTGGGTTTTGATGTTCAGCACGAGCCCGATGAACAATTGCTGATTCTCTTCCGGCCGGATGAAGAAACCCACAGCTTCTATGGCAAAGACCGTGCCGCGGGCGCTTTACGGTTTCTTCGTTCTGAGCTGGCCTACGTTTCCACAATGCACCCCGATACGCCGGATGACTGGAGCAAAACAAGATTAAGGGCGCTCTGCCTGCTGGACGGCGAAAAACTGTAAACCCCCCAGCCCTCAAACTTGACACTTTTTCACGAGAAACTGGGAAAAGTGTCAACCCAACCTAACGGATCCTGACGCCTACGAACAGCAGCTACAGCAGAAGTGTAAAGGGCTGGCGTTGAGATTTGTTGAGCCTTGGCTGTTAACTTTTGTTAATCCTGATGCGAAGCAGGGCAGGTGTCAGCCTGTTATGGTTTGTTATGCCTTACTAGGGAAAACTAGGGGGAAGTGTCAACTGCTACCGCTTCAGAAAACTTCAGGTACACGAACTCGTGAAGGGGAGGTGTTAAGCACTCCCCCTTTGCAACCATCCTCGAGCCTCTTTCAGATCGCTGTTCTAGTTTGCCCGGACACTGGCGTTCAGATTGAGTTGTCAAAAGTTGTCACCCACCGGCAGCGCCAGTGGGGATTTTTGGCAGAACGCGCTCTAAGTTACAGTTGCTTCATTCAGTCAGATTCGATACTTGTAGTTTAAAATGATGCACTTTGATAAATTTTTTTTGGAATAATAAACAATGTAAATCATTGTCATTGAAATAATTGAGTTGTCTGAAATGGCATCTGATATTAATCCTGACTGTATTTTGCTTTTCAAAAAATAAGAACTTGCCTATTTAAGAATCTTGTCATAAGTTAACTTTCTATATCTTAATATAAATGATATTAATGAGTCGGTGGGTATGATGAATACAGTGAAACTTGAGCACTTTATAAGGGCTATTGAAGATGTTGGCGCTCATGGCGATAATGACATGTTGCCTTTTGATATCGATACTGTTTTTATTTCGGAGTCGAAGGAGCAGATAGCAAATATTGCTTTTGATTTTTTTAAAAGGCTTGAGAAAGATGGCAGGCCGAATGCAAGAAATATTTTAAATGGAATTCAGGTTTACTCGGAGAGATTGCTTTCTCCAACTGGTGCAAGTGGCTTTAGAATTTCAACGAAGATCCATCCATTTTGGAATGTATATCTTAATGGTCTGGCTATCGCGATTGCAGAAATAAATGAATCTAAAAGAAGTCAAAATGCACATTCATATCGTTATGTTGAAACTGGTGTGAATTTATTTGATAGAGATAAGTCGTGGCGGGCATATAAAGAAGCAACAATTAATGATGCGGCATTAAATAATGAGGGTGCTGTTGTTATTCAAACGGATATATCAAGCTTTTACGAGCATATTTATCATCATCGTATCGAAAATTGTATTAATGATTTGTTTGGGGAAGGTTCAACAGTTGCAACTCAAATAGATAGATTATTAAGTCAGTTGTCAGCGGGTAGATCATTTGGCTTGCCAGTCGGAGGGCAGTGCTCAAGAGTTTTAGCTGAGCTACTAATGACCTCAGTAGACCAACTTTTGACATCATCAAAACTCAATTGGCATAGGTATGTAGATGATTTTACGATAATTGCCAGTGATCAGGCTGACGCTTATCGTGCTATTTCAATTCTATCTAATGCTTTGGCTGATTATGGGTTGTCATTAAATAGAACTAAAACAACAATTCTAAAAGCTCAGCATTATAAAAATTTTGTTTATACACAATTGTTTGTAGATGATGATAAGTCTAGTAAACTTAAAAAAATTGACTTACATTTTGACCCATATTCTGACAACCCTGTCGCTGATTATGATGAACTAGTTGAAACTGTTGAGAAACTAAATGTACAAGCCTTGCTTGATTTGGAAATTCATAAAAGTCAGCCTGACACTTTCTTAGTTAATCAAATAAGTAGAACATTGAAACTTCAGGAGCCTGCTTTAGCATTACAGCTATGTATAACATTACTCTCTCCTGAAAATTTACACTCTTTTAGAAGCTCTTTTTCTACAATTATTAAGGGTGTAAACTCTATCAGGAATGATGAGCGATATTCCTCAATCTATCAAATGCTTGATAGGATGGTAGACGATATTTTTGTTCATTCTGAGCATCTACTGCTACCAGAAGCTAACTGTTTGCATTATTTACGCTCTATAAGAGTAACACGAACAAATAATAGGGCTGCATATGTTCATAGTTTACTAAATGAAAGCTCGTCTGAAACTATAAAAAGAGCGTGTCTCGATTGTATAAGGAATTGGAAAGATAGACCCTCATTTATTTCTGAGAGGAATAAATGGTCAAAATTATCACCGGAGGTACAAAGGATACTTTGGCTCGCATCCTATAAATTCGGTGATGATGGAAAACATTTTAGGGATCAAGTTAAAAAAGCAATATCTAACTCATGGTTACTTGGAATTGAACAAAAAGGAAAGTCATCATTCTCTGAAATATTTATTAATTGGTGCCAAGAGGTAAATAATAAATGAGATTTTTAAGATTACCTGTCAAAGATCCGAGAACTGTAGCGCGAGATATTCCAGGTATCTGTGATTTGTTATTTCCACAATTGCTACCAGCAATAATCGCACATCTCAATCGCGAAGCCCAACCTATACCCGGTTGTACTATTATTGATGAAGGTATGTTGGTTGGGATAAATACAAATGCAGCTATGTTATTTGAAGTTGCCTATGTTAGAGCAGAGCAAATTCTTGAAGGAAAAAATGAAGATTGGAATGAATGTTTGTCTATAGCTCTGAGCCGGCAATCAAGATATTTTGATGCGGTTTTACCAGATCACTTATCAGTTGTTGAGATTAAAATAGCTAATCAAACTGCCAATAATCTAATAAAATCAATAAGGTATTTGAGAGAGGGGTGGGGGGGAGGTAATGTAGTTAGGGCCCCCATCATTCCTGGATTTCAATGGATAGCAGAAGGCCAAGGAGATTTTTCAATCGGCCAGAGACTGATTGAAGTAAAATGCACAAATAGAAATTTTTCGTCTTCTGATTATCGTCAGATTTTAATTTATTGGCTATTAAGTTTTTCATCCTCAATTGAGGGCGGTATGAATGAATGGAAGACAGGTGTATTACTAAATCCAAGAGCAAACAAATACATTGAAATTGACTTCAATGAATTAGTTAGAATAGCAGCTGCTGGAAGAACTAAGTTAGAACTGTTGGAGTTGTTTTCGTCAATTGTGGGTGATTATGCGTATAAATTAGGAGAGTAAATTCTGCGAGGTGAGTAGAAGTGCTATGCCTTCGCAGCCATAGCACTTAAAGTATATTATTCCTAAATATGATAATCGCAGTTCTAAGCTCCACAAAGTTTAGAAATAGAATAGTTATTGGGGGTATCTTTGGGGGTACTTTCATAATCGCATTATAAAAAATGATTTAAAATCAATGCCTTAAGCGTGTGGTGCTGTTCCTATTATCGAACCATCTTTCACGCTGTCCTTTTACAACCAAATAAAAAACATTTACCTCTTTTCATAGAGATTTATTGCGACTCATCTATAACTTTCTTCCGACAGCCCCGACAAACCATCACACATCTCCTGCAACTCATTAAACATCCTTGCCACATGGAAGCCATCGCACACCGAATGATGGACCTGCACCGCGAGCGGCAGCAGCACTTTTCCATCCTGCTCGTAGTATTTTCCAAACGTGAACATAGGCGAAAAGAAGTTCTTCATGTGCGCAATGTTCATATTAAAGTTGGTAAACGTTACCCACGGAATAGACGAGACGAAAAAGACATTTTCCCGGGACTCTTCCTTAGGCCAGTATGAAAGGCTATTTCCATAGCGGGCCGTATCTTCTGCATACGTGTTCTGGAAGTGATGAATATTGCCGTCATAGTGGCTCCACAGTGACGAAAACGTCTCCGTTTCGGGGTGGAAAATGGTGTAGCTGGGATGAACTTCATTCCATATGACAAGCTCATTGTCCTTCATGGCCATACGGAACTCAGGATGCCGGTTCATGATGTTAGACAGGAGAAAAATGATCGTCGGGTAAAACTTCCAGCCCACCGCTTTGATATGTTTTCGCAGCGCGGTAATGTCGATGAGAACGGTTTGGTTAATTGTGCATTCAGCAAATGACTGGAAGACTTCAAAATGCTCCTTCCTTGGCCAACGAGATAAATCAACAGGCGTATACTCCGGGGCTGTTTTTTTCATTGTTTAACCTTTGATTATCAACCGTCTACGTGATTTTTGGCCAGAAACAACCGGACAACCATTTCAACCGTATCTAATCTTCCTGTCAATCTCAGCCTGTGGCTTTCCGAACAGGTATCCCTGCACGAGATCGCAGCCAAGCGCCTGAAGCCGTTCAAGCTGCGCTTCGGTTTCAACACCCTCTGCAATGACCCGCATGTTGAGGCTCTTCGCCATGCCGGTAATTAACTTAACGATATTAAGGGCATCATCCTGCGTGGATATCGGATTCACAAAAGATTTATCTATTTTAATTTTATCAAAATTCAGTTCACTCAGTCGTGAGAGCGAGGAATATCCCGTTCCGAAATCATCGATAGAAATTTTGACACCCAGTGCCCGGAGCTTTTTGAGAATAGTGATCGGCATGTTGCTGTCACTGAAGAGCGAAGACTCTGTTACCTCTAGCTCAAGTCGGCTGGCCGGTAGCCCTGTCTCTTTCAGGATGGACTGCACCATCGTCGTAAACGATTTTGTGCCTAGCTGAACGGGGGAGACGTTCACCGAGATCCTGGCCGGCACCGCCCAGGACACCGCTTCCCGGCAGGCCATCTCAAGCACCGACTTGCCGATCTCATTGATCATTCCCGTTTTTTCAGCGACGGAAATAAAATAATCTGGCGCGAGTATCCCTTTCACCGGGTGTATCCAGCGAATAAGCGCTTCATAGCCGTAAATTTCATTGCTGAATGAATCGACAATAGGCTGGTAATAGACAACGAATTCATTGTGATCGATCGCCAGAGCCATATCATGTTCAAGGGTTCTGCTTTCCTGCAGTCTTTGCAGCATCCACTGACGGAAGACTTTGATCTGCTGCGAACCTTCTTTTTTCGCTTCGTAAAGGGCCAGATCGGCAAATTTGTATAGATAATCAGAGCGTCGTTCATTATCAGATAAAACGATACCCACGCAGGTGGCAATTTTTATTAGCTGATTATTAATCGTATAGGGCTGGCTGATATGATCGCTGATTTCTTTGGCGCGCGAAACAGCGGCGGTTTCCGTGAGTCCGCTGGAGAGAAGGGCGAATTCATCGCCGCCCAAACGGTAAAACGTATCCGTTGCGCTGCTCATCGAGGTCAGCCGTCGGGAGACCTGATTCAGCAGCAAATCTCCCGTATCATGGCCATAGGTATCGTTGACCTCTTTGAAGCGGTCTAAATCAAATAACATTACGGTGACGGGGACGTGGTTTTTATCTGCCTGAAGATTAATTTTGTTGAGATCGTCCCAGAAGAAAAGGCGGTTTTTCATGCCGGTGAGGGAGTCATGATAAACATCATACTCCAGCTTCGCGTTCTGAATTTGCAGCTTTTCTTTTGATATTTGAAGTTCGTCAGCCAGGCTTTTAACCTGCATATGTGCTTTCAGAATGTTTTTATTCTGGTAGATCATTAAGAAGCCGAGAATAAAGCTTAAAATCACCAGGAGCAATGAAAGTGCCGAGTAGATATAATACAGTATCTGTATTTTCTTATTGGATTCGTTAACTGTGTTAATATCTTTTGTTAATGCCGTGGCAGAAAGCTGGCTTAGCGGTGCATCAAGTTCATGCATATTTGTCAGGTATGCTTTTAACTCCGGGTGGCTCATATTTTCAAGATGGCTATCCAGATAGGCCAGTATGTTTTCTAAGCGTAAAGCGAGTTCTTGATGCGTTTTATCGCTGTCAATGTAGCGACCTAAATCGCCCCCCTTCATTAAATCGCCCTGACTGAGCATAATTTCGAGGCGCATGCGGACCTGGTCTATCGTAACGTCATCGGTATCGGTTGCGTATAGACCAAGCCATGATTCAAAACGGTAATACTCTGATACCAGTTGTGCCACGGACCAGGACTCAGTGTATTGAGTCAGTTTTTGCAATTCTTGCTGACGATCATAAACAAGGTATGCAATATATCCTGTCGTGATAAAAAGAGAAAAAATGATACCAACCAGTATCCTGTTCATTATGTTCTCCTGAACGACTACTCAATCTTCATTTTGCTTACCTGCCATGCTGATCGTGAGTAATAAATCTGATTATTCAACTCAGGAAGACTGTCATAGGGGTATACAATGAACGATGGGCCTTTATCGCGGATGCGCATATATTCGCCATTGACCTTTAAGGCAAGGATGGCGTTGTATTTTTTAAAGTCGCTGAGAGGGATGATGGTTGAGTAATCATTGAGCGCAATAACATTCACGTTCGTACCTTTTGCACCCACATAATCCATGAGCTTGCTCATTGGCACACCCTCAAACTTCGTACGACCGTTATACCAGGGGGAGGTTGTCTCGAAACTCACGACACCCAGTTTTTCAAGGCTGGCGAGATCAAACACTGCTTTTCCATTTTCATTGGTATTTTCTATATTACCGGAAATCGTTAAAATGGGTTTACCAACTGGTTTTGGCAGGTCGCCAGCCCAGGTTACACTCTGTACCAGACAGCATAACAGCAGTAGGGTTAATCGCATTTTGACCTCCACCTTTTAACAGAAGTATAAGAATTATAATTTAGATATCACACGAGTTGATATATTTTGTTGGGAAGTCAGGGGTTTTATCGTTTTTATTGATGTGATGTCAATAAAATCAATCTGTTAGGTGGTGTGGGTGACAGAGTGTTTGATACTCAAGCGACACTTAACTTTTTGATAAAAGCTAAAATTGCGGGCATAAATGCTCTTTTGATTAAAAAATAATCGCTTTAATTGAGGGATATTATCTTTTAAGACAATTGTGGGGTGTTCGTGGCGTTTTGACGCGCGAATCTGGAGACCAAATACGTGCTCCGGTTGTGTCCGTTGTTTCAGGATGATGACAAGCGAGGACACGAACATTCCGACAGTGCGTGTCCCCTACCGCTTGCCTTACTTCAGGTCCTCCCGGATGGCTGACACCGGCTTACCCCCTTTCGCCATGCTGGCAAACACTGCGTCTCGGTAGATCCACGCATGAACGAGTGCGGCAGAGAGATGGACCAGCACCACAGCAAAAAGCAACTTTGCCAGAAGGCTATGGGCGTCGTGACACCAGGCAAAGAGTGCCGGACTGGTCGGGACAATTGCCGGCAGGTTGACACCATCAAACATGACAATTGGCAGGCCCGCTGCCGACAGCTGCGCCCAGCCCAGCAGCGGCATTGCCAGCATTAACCCATACAGCATCCAGTGTGATGCCTTTGCGGCAAGCACCTGCCAGACGGGCAAATCGGCAGGAAGTGGGGGCGTCCGGCTCAGAAGTCGGTTGACCAGACGAACCAGTGCCAGCAGTAAAATGGCGATACCCAGCGGCCGGTGCAGATCGATTAACCAGATCCGGTGATGTAATGACGTCATCATCGCGGCACCGATGAACAGCATAGCCAGGATCATCACCGCCATCAGCCAGTGCAGGCTTCGCGCCAGGGTATTGAAATGCTGCGGCGCGTGCTCTCGCCTGTCTTTATTTGAGCTCATTTTACCTCCTGCTTTTGCACGGCTTCGGTGGCTTTGCCGTAGCCAATTTCCCGCTCACGGCGGCTGAAAGAGTGGGAGTAGGCCGCGGAGCGGGCGTTTAAGATGGGATCGTCAGACACCACAACGCCTGCAGGAACGACAGAAGGGTCAAAGTTAACGTCGCGGCACGCGCCTGTGGATTGTGCTTCGACGCGCGTCACTTCCAGCGTGCCGGCCACCCTCTTTTTGCGATCGTCCGGCCATGGCTGGGAAGGGTCATCCACCGGATCGCCCGGCTGTGCGAGCTGCAAAACGTAATCCCAGTAGAGTGGCTTCTGCGCCAGGCGCTGGCGCAGGTTTTCGAACAGGAAGTTGTCATCGGCTTTTTGTCGTTGTTCATCGCTTATCGACAGGAAAGGCTCGTGCGGACGCATCATCCAGCGAACGGCTTGACGTTCCCCCTGCGCGTTCACAAGGTAAAAGGCGTTAATGCTGTAAAACGTCGCGCCCGCGAAGCTGCCGGGAGCGGGTTTTTGTGCCGCCCATTTAAGGTATTTCTCCGCCTCCGGGTACGCTTTTAAAAAGTCTTTGAGACGCTGCGGATCCGGTTTCCCGGTGGCCGCATCAACGGCCGTGGCTTTTCGTAAGGCCAGAAAACCTTCCGGGCTGTGCGTGGCGAAGAAAGGCTCGTTGTTCATCGCCATCCGCCATTGTTGCTTGTCATCTGTCTTTAGCAGTAGCGCCATGCTCAGGGTTTTGGTCGTACTATCCGGGGCATGCGGATCGCCATTACCAATAGAGAATCGGCCCACCACGGGCACTTCCTGCTGTGAGAAGAGGCGGGAGGTTGAAAGGGAATCCGCCGAGCCGTTTGGCGTAAAGGTGCCGGCAAAGCAGATGCCTTTTCCATGCGCGCGGCGAAAACCCGCCGGGAAGGGTTTCGGTGTTTCCCCTACCAGTGCCTGGCTGACCGTGCGTGACCCAAGCCAGCCCGCCGTCCATGCAAAAGCAGATGCCAGCGTACCGGCGACAACGGCGATCGCTGCCAGCGCGCCCCAGGTTTTTTTGGACCTCAAATCCAGTTTCGACATAGACGTTTTTCCAGAACAAAATATCTTCACCTGTCATGCGCAACGTGTTGCGCGTGACAGGTGTTAATACAGTGGCGAATATGGCTCGAGTATAGGAACTAAGGGGCGTAAAGAAAGAATATCACGAAAAGTTTAAACCTTTCCGCTGCAATAGACCGGGTTACTCATCGTGGCGGAAGTTGTGACCGAGTCGGTGACCCAGCGAGAAATAGTGGCGAAATAGATAATAGAGGGGGTTCCATTTCTCCACATTAAATTTTACTCCTCTCTGAGTATGAATTAATAATGCCTCAGATATGTGGACGCAGGTTATCGTGGCATCAACGGACACCAGGTTCCCTTGCGAACCGGTCAGGGGCGATATCCCGCAAACTTGAGCCTCTATTTGTACAGGACACTCTTTAATTCTCCACGAGTTAATCGTCACCGCTTTTTCCTTATGGAAATTCCCGCAGCTAAATTTGTCCTGTTCAAAAACATACCCCCTCTTTTTCTTCCATTCCGGTGGCGATGCTTTTCCCGTTTTATTTGCGATAGCTTCAATATTCTGCCAGAGCCTGCTGTCCGGTATGTTCAGAACAATATCGGGGTTACCCGTGATATTTTCATAACATTTTCCGGAGGTGCCAAGCCCGAACACGATATTCCGGTCAAGGATCCACCATGATGAAACCGGGCTCAGGTTGGTTGAACCGTCAGGATTTTGGCTGGAGATAATGGCGACCGGTGTACCAAAATATAAAGAAGCAAAATCGACCTGCTGGGTTTTCATTTTATCATCCTCTGATTAAAGGAGACCCAGTCTACGTTGTGCAAACGTGCGTTACTTCGGTGAAGCGCGAAGTAAAACGCGCCAGGCTAAAATTCCCAGGGGAACTGCAATAGCTGCCTTGTACCCAACTGAGCGAGAACGTGCATAATGCGTCCACCTTTTGCGAGAACGCGTAAGGTTCGTTGTCCCTGCCGGAACAGATTTATTGACTTAAATCATGATGTCTCTTTCATTCGCCGCCTATCGTGTACACCCCCTCCTTAAAACGAATCAAAAATGAAAAAAAGACCGTTCCTGATGGTGCTTTGTGCTGTGTGCTGCTTTTTTGTAGCGGACATCGCCATGGCAAAAAACAGTTCAGTTTCCAGTGAACAGGTTAAAGAGAACGTTATTGCAGAGTCGATAGCATCTTATCCCGGTGTATGCGCTTGTCCTTTTAACCGGGCCAGAAACGGAAGCGCTTGCGGGAGACGCAGCGCATGGAGTAAGGCGGGAGGCTATGCTCCCATTTGTTATAAAAATGAAGTAACAGATGAGATGGTAAAGCAGTGGCGTGAAAATAATAGCTAACCCGCCTCCAGCATCCCAAAACTCACAATACGCGCGCGTCCCAGCTCTTTTGCCCGGTATAGCGCCACATCCGCAGCGCGCAGCAGGTTGTCGGTCTGGGCATGTTGTGGGTAGCTGGCAATGCCAATCGACACGTCCACCGGCCCAATCTCGGTCAGCCCGTAGCGAAGCGACAGCTCATGCACGCCGGTGTAAATCTTCTGCGCGCAGGCGTACGCTTCTGCTTCATCGGCACCGGAAAGCAGCACCAGAAACTCCTCGCCCCCGTAGCGGAATGCCAGCCCGTTGTCATGTGCGGCCCGCTGAACAATTGACGCCACGCTTTTGATCACCAGATCGCCCGCTTCATGGCCGAAACGGTCATTAATGCTCTTGAAGTGGTCGATATCAATCATCATGCAGCTTAACGGCACGCCGGTGCGTATCGCCTGTGCCGTTTGGGTTTGCAGGGTATCTTCCAGATGATGACGGTTACGCAGGCCGGTGAGCGGGTCAAACAACGCTTTTTCCAGCAACGCGTCGCGCAGACGCTGGTTGGCCAGCGCCAGCCCGAGCGCCTCGGCCATCAGCTCCAGATACGCGCGGGAAGGTGCATTGTCCGCTGTAATATTCTGGAAGGAGAGCAGGCCAATGGCCTCGCCCTGAGCGATAAGCGGCACGCAAAGCGCGCTTTCCGCCTGGGATGCCGGAAGATGGTAGCAGGCAATATCCGGCTCGCCGTTCACCGGCGGGTGACTCTGCCCGCGACGCACGGCCCAGCACTCGTCCGGGTGGAACGTCGTCTCTTCACCCACCGGCGAAAGCCATTGCGCGACGCAGCGCATCTGCCACGGCTCGCGGTCAAGGACGTAGAGCCGGCCCGCGATCCCCGGCGCGATATTGGGGGCAAACAGCTCCGCCACGTTAATCACATCGTTAAAGTTCTCACACCCCTGCAGCCGCTGGGTCATGCGCGCCAGCAGCTCGCGGATGGCCCAGTCGGCATCGCGCTCTTTTTCCAGACGCTGCCGCGCCAGGCCGTTTTCACGGAAGATGCTGATGGCCTGAGCCATATCGCCTATCTCATCGATCTGGTTGAAATTGGGCGTTTCAACCGCGTAATCCTGGGATGCCAGGCGGTGCACCACGTCGCTCAGGCGGACCACGGGGCGCAGCACGCGGCGTTTTAATATAAAGCCGAGCACAAACAGGAACAGCAGGGCGGTCAGGCCGACAGTCAGCTCAGAGGCGGTACGCAGCGCTTTCGATTTTTTGGTCGCCTCCTGAACGGCAGCGATGACGCGCTTGTCGAGTATCTGGCGGAAGTGATCGAGCTGATTCTGCGCGCGCTCAAGCTCCTGCTCATAGGGCTGGCCATAGAGCAAGGCTACGGCCTGGGCGTCTTCACCGCGTTCCAGGCTTTCTAGGGCGGTTTGCTGCTCGTCCTGCAGCTCATCGACGATCTTTATTCCTTCATGCAGCAGGGCCAGTTCTTCATCCGATGCGCCGTTATCCTGCAGCTTTTCAAGCCGAAGCTCGATGCGCTTCAGGCTGTTTTCTGCCTGGTTATATTCCTTGAGTACCTGAGGATCTTTTTTAATGGCGTACAGCCGCGCTAAATCAGACTGCGCCCAGATATCGGTTTCGATATCTTCCGTCAGCTGATCAAATTTCTGCCGTTGTTCAACGGCCTGACGCTCGAGGGTATCCGCACTGGACGCCATCAGCATGATGATGCCGGAGGCGATGGTCAGGCAGACCGTGGCCCCATAGGCCCAGTTTGTTATCGTCGCGATTCGCACCAGATGATCCTTTTACGACATGAGTAGGATGGCGTTCTTCAAATTATAGAAAACGTCTGATTTAAGGCGAAAAAAAAGGCGGCACGGCGCCGCCTGGTGTGGTCTTTATCGTCACGTCCTTACAAATCTGGAGGATTTTTTCCTTCTTCGATGAAATCCGCGTCCAGCTCTTCGGCGTTACCTTCGTGATCGCGTCCGGAGAAGAGGTTCCAGCAGGCGATAAACAGCGCGGCGATGAGCGGCCCAATCACAAAGCCGTTAATGCCGTACAGCTCCATGCCGCCGAGGGTGGAGATCAGAATCAGGTAGTCCGGCATTTTGGTGTCTTTCCCCACCAGCAGCGGGCGCAGGATGTTGTCCACCAGCCCGACGACGATCACGAAGAAACCGACAATAAACAGCCCCTGCCAGATCTGGTGCGTGGCGAACAGGAAGATAGCGGCGGGCACCCAGACAATTGCCGAGCCGATGGCGGGCACGAGGGAAAGGAACGCCATCAGTGCGCCCCAGAGCACGCTGCCGTCGATACCGGCAATGGCAAAGGCAATCCCGCCGAGGATGCCCTGAACCACGGCCACCGCCGCCGTCCCTTTTACCGTGGCGCGTGACACGCCGACGAATTTGGCGAACAGATGCTGCTTGGCAAAATCGGACAGGGGCAGGGAGTCGAGGATCTGGCGTACCAGATACGGGCCGTCTTTCAGCAGGAAGAACAGCAGATACAGCATGATGCCGAAGCTAATCGCAAAGCCAAAGGTGCCTTTGCCGATCAGGAACGCGCTACCCGCCAGATACTGTCCGCCCTGCAGCGCGACGTCGGAGAGTTTTTTCTGGATCTGCGCCGCGTTGGTCAGGTTGTGATCCGCCAGGAAGCCGCTGGCCCAGTCAGGCAGGTGGTTGAAGATGCTCGCCACCACTTCCGGGAACTGGGTATTGTTCTCCTGCAGTTTGGTGTAAACCACGTTCAGCTCAATGGCGAGCGAGGAGAGGATCACCATCAGCGGAATAAAGACGATCAGGCAGATAATACCGATGGTCAACAGCGAGGCCAGCCCGTTGCGATCCCCCAGCGCGGCGCGAAGCTTGTTTTTTACCGGATTGAAGATAACGGTCAGAATGGCGGCCCACAGTATCGCGGAGAAGTAGGGCGACAGCACGTCGAAAAAGGCCCAGGTCACAAGGGCGAGAATGAAAATAAAGAAACCTTTAGTCAGTCCGTTAAAGCGCATCAGTCAGTCCTGGTTACTAAGAAACTGTGACGACTATAGAACTGATTGTGAGAATTACCAACCTTGCGCCGGGTGGCGGCTGCGCCTTACCCGTCCTACGGGGAGTGTTACGGTATGACTTCGCGCTTTACGGATACCACTTTCGACTGACCGAAGATCGACTTTTCCCGCACCATGCTGTAAGTATCTGCTTGCGGAGGTGCTTATGGCCTGGCGTCCGATTCTCTATGTGATCCTCACAACCCACCCCAGACTCAGCGCGCGGCGCGCCCGTTTGCGTCTGGTCATCTAGCTTTTTATTAACAATCGCGGTATAACACACCTTCTTTGGATGTTTAGATGTCCATACGTATAGAAGGTAATATGCAAACACAACAAGAAAATGGGCAGCTTAAGCGCACCATGAAAACACGCCACCTTATAATGCTCTCGCTGGGTGGCGTGATTGGGACAGGGTTATTCTTTAATACCGGCTACATCATTTCCACAACCGGGGCGGCGGGCACGCTGCTGGCGTACCTCATAGGTGCGCTGGTGGTCTGGCTGGTGATGCAGTGTCTGGGCGAACTCTCCGTGGCGATGCCGGAAACCGGCGCGTTCCACGTCTATGCCGCGCGTTATCTTGGCCCGGCGACGGGCTACACCGTGGCGTGGCTCTACTGGCTCACCTGGACGGTGGCGCTCGGTTCGAGCTTTACCGCCGCGGGCTTCTGCATGCAGTACTGGTTCCCGCAGGTGCCCGTCTGGGCGTGGTGCGTGGTCTTCTGCGTGGTGATATTTGGCCTGAACGTCATTTCCACGCGCTTCTTTGCGGAGGGTGAGTTCTGGTTCTCCCTGGTGAAAGTCATCACCATCATCGCCTTTATTATTCTTGGCGGCGCGGCGGTCTTTGGCTTTATCCCGATGCAGGACGGTTCACCCGCGCCGGGCTTAAGCAACATCACCGCCGAGGGCTGGTTCCCGCACGGCGGCCTGCCGATCCTGATGACCATGGTGGCGGTGAACTTTGCCTTCTCCGGGACCGAACTGATCGGTATTGCCGCAGGGGAAACGGAAAATCCGCACAAGGTGATTCCGGTGGCGATCCGTACCACCATTGCGCGCCTGATCATCTTCTTTATCGGCACCGTGTTTGTGCTGGCGGCGCTGATCCCGATGCAGCAGGCGGGCGTGGAAAAGAGCCCGTTCGTGCTGGTGTTTGAAAAGGTCGGTATTCCTTACGCGGCGGATATTTTTAACTTCGTGATCCTGACGGCGATCCTCTCGGCGGCGAACTCCGGGCTGTACGCCTCCGGGCGCATGCTGTGGTCGCTCTCTAATGAGAAAACGCTCCCGCGCTGCTTTGCCCGCGTGAACAAAAACGGCGTGCCGCTGACGGCGCTCTCGGTTTCTATGCTCGGCGGCGTGCTGGCGCTGTTCTCAAGCGTCGTGGCACCGGACACGGTATTTGTCGCGCTCTCGGCGATTTCTGGCTTCGCGGTGGTGGCCGTCTGGATCAGCATCTGCGCGTCGCACTTCGTTTTCCGTCGTCGCCATCTGCAGTCCGGGCAGCCGCTCTCTGCGCTGCAGTACCGCGCGCCGTGGTATCCGCTGGTGCCGGTGCTCGGTTTTATCCTCTGCGTGGTGGCCTGTGTCGGCCTGTGGTTTGACCCAAGCCAGCGCATTGCCCTTTATTGCGGGATTCCGTTTGTCGCCCTGTGTTATGGTGCCTACTACCTGACCCGAAATATGACATCGCAGGAGCCTGAACATGTCGCAGAATAATCCGCTTACCGCCCTCCTTGAAAAGCAGCCGTTTGTGGTGCTGGATGGCGCGATGGCGACGGAGCTGGAAGCGCGCGGCTGTAACCTGGCAGACAGCCTCTGGTCTGCCAAAGTGCTGATGGAAAACCCGGAGCTTATCCGTGAAGTGCACCTTGATTACTACCGCGCGGGGGCACAGGTGGCGATCACCGCCAGCTACCAGGCCACGCCTGCGGGTTTTGCGGCGCGCGGCCTGGACGAGGCGCAGTCCCGGGCGCTGATTGGCAAAAGCGTGGAGCTGGCGCGTAAGGCGCGTGAAGCGTATCTGGCTGAAAATCCGCATGCGGGCACGCTGCTGGTGGCGGGCTCCGTTGGGCCGTATGGTGCCTATCTGGCGGATGGCTCAGAGTATCGGGGTGATTACGTGCGCAGCGCTGAGGCGTTTACTGCCTTCCACCGCCCGCGCGTGGAAGCGCTGCTGGATGCGGGCGCTGACCTGCTGGCCTGCGAAACGCTGCCGTCTTTTATTGAGATTAAGGCGCTGGCGGCCCTTCTGGCCGGGTATCCCCGCGCCCGGGCGTGGTTCTCCTTTACCCTGCGGGACAGCGAGCACCTGAGCGACGGCACGCCGCTGCGTGACGTGGTCAGCGTGCTGGCCGACTCTCCGCATATCGTCGCGCTGGGCATTAACTGCATCGCGCTGGAAAATACCACGGCGGCGCTGAAGCACCTGCAGAGCCTGACGTCGCTGCCGCTGGTGGTCTACCCGAACTCGGGCGAGCATTATGATGCGGTGACCAAAACCTGGCACCACCAGGGCGAAGCGTGTGAGACGCTGGCGGGGTATCTGCCCCAGTGGCTGGATGCCGGAGCGAAGCTGATTGGTGGCTGCTGTCGCACCACGCCGAAGGATATTGCTGAGCTTAACGCGAAGCGCTGAGTTTTTTGCCGGGTGGCGGCTGCGCCTTACCCGGCCTACGGATCGCACAATGTGTAGGCCGGGTAAGCGCAGCGCCACCCGGCATAAAACAACCGCACAAAACCAACTATCCTTTCCCATTTTTTATCTAAAAACGAATCGTTATGAGCGATTCATTTTTATTCCTTTATCAAAATTCCCGCGTTGGAAATACTGCCCTCATAACAACAAGGGGAGCAGGCACTATGGCAATTTCATCGCGAATCACACTACTCGGCGCACTGGCGCTGTGGGCATTTCAGGCGCAGGCGGTGGACGTCACCGTCGCGTATCAAACTTCTGCGGAACCGGCGAAAGTCGCGCAGGCGGATAACACCTTTGCCAAAGAGAGCGGCGCGAAAGTTGAATGGCGCAAGTTCGACAGCGGCGCGTCCGTAGTGCGTGCGTTAGCCTCCGGCGACGTGCAGATCGGCAATATCGGCTCCAGCCCGCTGGCGGTTGCGGCCAGCCAGCAGGTGCCGATTGAGGTGTTCCTGCTCGCCTCGCAGCTCGGTAACTCTGAAGCGCTGGTGGTGAAGAAAAACATCACCAAACCGGAAGACCTGATCGGCAAACGCATCGCCGTGCCGTTTATCTCCACCACCCACTACAGCCTGCTGGCGGCGCTGAAACACTGGGGCATCAAGCCGGGTCAGGTTCAAATCATCAACCTCCAGCCGCCGGCGATTATCGCGGCCTGGCAGCGTGGCGACATTGACGGGGCCTATGTGTGGGCGCCTGCGGTGAACGAGCTGGAAAAAGACGGCACCGTGCTGACCGACTCCGAAAAAGTGGGCCAGTGGGGTGCGCCAACCCTCGACGTGTGGGTCGTGCGCAAAGACTTCGCCGAGAAACATCCTGAGGTGGTGAAAGCCTTCGCGAAAAGCGCGATTGACGCCCAGCAGCCGTACATCAGTAACCCGGATGAATGGCTGAAGCAGCCCGCCAACCTGGAAAAACTCTCCCGCCTGAGCGGCGTGCCGGAAGCGGACGTGCCGGGGCTGGTGAAGGGCAATACCTATCTGACGCCCGCGCAGCAGGTGCAGCAGCTGACCGGGCCGGTTAACAAAGCGATTGTGGATACCGCCACCTTCCTGAAGGAGCAGGGCAAAGTGCCCGCAGTAGCGGCGGATTACAGCCAGTACGTGACCGATCGTTTTGTGAAATAAGGAGTTCGCCATGCTGAATATTACAAATCTGTCTGCCGATTACGGTGGTAAACCCGCCTTACAGGACATCAACCTGACGCTGGACAGCGGTGAGCTGCTGGTGGTGCTGGGCCCGTCCGGGTGCGGAAAAACCACCCTGCTGAATCTCATCGCCGGGTTTGTCCCTTATCAGCATGGCACCATTCAACTGGAAGGCAAAAAGGTGGAGGGCCCCGGCGCCGAGCGCGGCGTGGTCTTCCAGAATGAAGGCCTGCTCCCGTGGCGCAACGTGCAGGAAAACGTGGCGTTTGGGCTGCAGCTTGCGGGCATCCATCGTGAACAGCGGCTGGAAACCGCGCGGGCGATGCTGAAAAAAGTGGGGCTGGAAGGCGCGGAAAAACGCTATATCTGGCAGCTTTCCGGCGGCCAGCGGCAGCGTGTCGGGATTGCCCGCGCGCTGGCCGCGAATCCGCAGCTGTTGCTGCTGGACGAGCCGTTCGGGGCGCTGGATGCCTTCACCCGCGAGCAGATGCAAACCCTGCTGCTGCGCCTGTGGCATGAGACGGGCAAGCAGGTGCTGCTGATTACCCACGATATCGAAGAGGCGGTGTTTATGGCCACCGAGCTGGTGCTGCTGTCCCCGGGGCCGGGCCGCGTGCTGGAGCGCTTGCCGCTGGAATTCGCCCGCCGCTACGTCGCGGGGGAACCCGTGCGCAGCATCAAATCCGATCCGCTGTTTATCGAACAGCGTGAGTACGTTTTAAGCCGCGTGTTTGAACAGCGGGAGGCCTTCTCATGAGCATCGTCTTCAGTGAAAAAACGCGCCGCACGCGTCTGGCGCTGCGCTGGCCTTTCTCACGTCAAATTACGCTGAGCGTCGGCACGCTGCTGGTGCTGCTGGCGGTGTGGTGGGCGGTTGCTGCCCTGCAGTGGGTCAGCCCGCTGTTTCTGCCGCCGCCGGGACAGGTGCTGAGCAAACTTATTACCATCGCCGGGCCGCAGGGCTTTATGGATGCCACGCTCTGGCAGCACTTAGGCGCCAGCCTGGCGCGCATTCTGGTGGCGCTGCTGGCGGCGGTGATTATCGGCATTCCCGTGGGGATTGCGATGGGGCTGAGCCCGACGGTGCGCGGCATCCTCGACCCGCTGATTGAGCTTTATCGTCCGGTCCCGCCGCTGGCCTATCTGCCGCTGATGGTGATCTGGTTCGGCATCGGTGAAACCTCAAAAATCCTGCTGATCTATCTGGCGATTTTCGCCCCGGTGGCCATGTCGGCCCTGGCGGGCGTGAAGAGCGCCCAGCAGGTGCGGATCCGCGCGGCGCAGTCGCTGGGGGCCAGCCGTACGCAGGTGCTGCTGTTCGTGATTTTACCGGGCGCACTGCCGGAGATTTTAACCGGGCTGCGCATCGGCCTCGGCGTGGGCTGGTCCACGCTGGTGGCGGCTGAGCTGATTGCCGCCACGCGAGGGTTAGGGTTTATGGTGCAGTCGGCGGGAGAGTTCCTGGCGACTGACGTGGTGCTGGCAGGGATCGCGGTGATCGCCGCGATCGCCTTCGGATTAGAACTGGGGCTGCGCGCGTTACAGCGCCGCCTGACGCCCTGGCATGGAGAAATACAATGAGTGAACGTCTGACCATTACCCCGCTGGGGCCGTACATTGGCGCACAGGTATCGGGCCTGGATGTGACCCGTCCGCTGAGCGATAACCAGTTTGAGCAGCTGTACCACGCGGTGCTGCGCCATCAGGTGGTGTTCCTGCGCGAGCAGGCGATCACCCCGCAGCAGCAGCGCGCGCTGGCCCTGCGCTTTGGCGATCTGCATATCCACCCGGTCTATCCGCATGCGGAAGGGGTGGAAGAGATTATCGTCCTCGACACCCACAACGATAACCCGCCGGATAACGATAACTGGCACACCGATGTGACCTTTATCGAGACGCCGCCTGCGGGGGCGATTCTGGCGGCGAAACGGCTGCCGGAGACGGGGGGCGATACGCTGTGGGCCAGCGGGATTGCGGCGTATGAGGCGCTCTCCGCGCCGTTCCGGACGCTGCTGAGCGGGCTGCGGGCGGAGCACGATTTCAAAAAATCGTTCCAGGAGTACAAGTACCGTAAAACGGAAGAGGAGCATCAGCGCTGGCAGGAGGCGGTGGCGAAACATCCTCCGCTGCTGCACCCGGTCGTGCGGACCCATCCGGTGACGGGCAAGCAAGCGCTGTTCGTCAACGAAGGGTTCACCACGCGCATCGTGGACGTGACGGAAAAAGAGAGTGAGGCGCTGCTCAGTTTCCTGTTCGCGCATATCACCAAGCCGGAGTTCCAGGTGCGCTGGCGCTGGCAGGAGAACGATCTGGCGATCTGGGATAACCGCGTGACGCAGCATTATGCCAATGCGGACTATCTGCCGCAGCGCCGGATTATGCAGCGGGCGACAATTTTGGGCGATAAGCCGTTTTACCGCCCCTGATCCTGTAGTACCTGTAGGCCGGGTAAGCGCAGCGCCACCCGGCGAAAACGGTGCACAATTGCCGGGTGGCGGCTACGCCTTACCCGGCCTACAAAATACCGCACATTTAAAGGTGCGCCTCAATATACCGCTGATAGCGGTTCGCCTTCAGGTAACACAAATCCACCAGCACCAGCCCGTCAACGCAGTTGTTGAACGCCGGGTCGCTGCCAAAATCAATAAACTGCACGCCGCCGGGCTCGCACAGCTCGGAATATTGCTTGTAGAGCGGCGGAATGCCGCAGCCAAGATTGCCGAGCAGGGATTTCAGCTTCGTCAGATCGTCCACGTAATCCACGCCGCCAAACTGCGCCAGCACGTCCGGCAGGGACGCGGGATACGGCTGGCGCGAGGCGGCGAGCGGATGCGTCGCCGGGAACCACAGGCGGTAAAAGGCGACCAGCAGATCCCGCGCGGCAGGCGGTAAGCCGCCGGAAATCGAGACCGGGCCAAACAGATAGCGGTAGTGCGGATAACGCGCCAGATACGCCCCAATGCCGGACCATAAATAGTCCAGGCCGCGGCGCCCCCAGTAGCGCGGCTGAATAAAGCTGCGCCCCAGCTCAATGCCGTGTTCCAGCACGTCCTGCATTTTGTCGTCGTAGTGGAACAGGCTATAGCTGTACAACCCCTCAACGCCGCGCTTTTCGATCTGCATGGCCGTCGGCATAAAGCGATACGCCCCGACGATCTCCAGATCGTCCTCATCCCACAGGATCAGGTGCAGATAATCATCGTCGTAGCTGTCGGTGTCCCGGCGTTTGCCACTCCCTTCCTCCACCGCGCGAAAGGCAATCTCGCGCAGGCGGCCCAGCTCCCGCAGCAGCGGGGCGTCTTCCTGACCGTTGCGCTGCCAAAGATAGATGGTTTTCCCGTCGCTGGTTTTGCCCAGAGATTCGGCCTGCGCCAGCGCGCGCTTCAAAGTGGCCCGGTCTTCCGGACGGGCAATCGCGCACTGGGTTTTAAAGACGCCGGGCACTCCCTTGCCAAGACGCATCACGTGCTGACGGCACTGCTCGGCCATCTCACGCGACGAAAGGGTGGCGCTGTGCCAGTGATGCCACGCAATCTGCTGGCCGATTTTAATCGGCAGCTGGCTGTGACGGCGGCGGAACATCTGCTGCATCAGCAGCAGCATCGACAGCGTCGGAGAGACCAGCGTGCTGGCGTAAAAGAGCAGGCTGTTGTGCGCCTGAATATGCACCGGCAGCAGCGGGACGCGCAGCTTGCCGGCGAGTTTGATAAAGCCAGAGTGCCATTTCTTATCGCGAATGCCTTTGCGCGTGGGGCGGGAAACTTCGCCTGCCGGGAAGAAGATCAGTACGCCCGCGTTTTGCAGGTGCTGTTCCATCTGCACCAGCGACGACTTCGCCGTCCTGCCACCCATATTGTCCACCGGAATAAACAGCGAGCTGAGGGGCTCAAGGTGGGTCAGCATCCGGTTGGTCACGACTTTAACGTCGCGCCGCACGCGGGAGACGGCGTACAGCAACGCCAGACCGTCCAGCGTACCCGTCGGGTGGTTGGCAATGATGACCAGCGGGCCATGTTCGGGGATTTGTTCGAGATCGCGGGCGGAAACGGTGCAGAGAATATCCAGGTGTTCCAGAACCTGCTCCACCATATCCAGCCCTTTCAGGTGGCGGTGGGCGGCGGCAAACTGCTGAAACTCGTCTTCGTAGAACAGTCTTTTTAACAGACTTTTTTGCCAGGGTGCGGGCCTCGCCTGAGGCCAAAGATCGTCGAGAACGCTATCGAGGCTAAACATGGTCACTCCTCCTGCCGTCTTGCGAAGACAGTAGAAGGCGCAGATGTCGATTGTATTGCAGTTGGGTGAAGATTTGAGCAGAGAGCAGGCCGGGTAAGGCGAAGCCGCCACCCGGCGCTAAAGCGGATTAACGCAGAATTTTCTTCTCGGCCAGATCCAGGGCGAAGTAGCTGAAGATCAGATCCGCGCCCGCGCGTTTGATCGCGCCCAGGCTTTCAAGGATCACTTTCTCTTCGTCGATCGCCCCTGCCAGCGCGGCGAACTTGATCATTGCGTACTCGCCGCTCACCTGGTAAGCGCCCAGCGGCAGCTCGGTGCGTTCGCGGATGTCGCGCAGGATATCAAGATATGCGCCAGCCGGTTTTACCATCAGGCAGTCTGCGCCCTGGGCTTCATCGAGCAGGGATTCACGAATCGCTTCGCGACGGTTCAGCGGGTTCATCTGATAGGTTTTACGATCGCCCTTCAGCGCCGTGCCGGCTGCTTCACGGAACGGACCGTAGAAGGAGGAGGCAAATTTGGTGGAGTAGGACATGATGGCGGTGTCGGTGAAACCGGCCGCGTCCAGCGCCTGACGAATCGCCTGAACCTGTCCGTCCATCGCCGCAGACGGTGCGATGAAGTCCGCACCCGCAGCGGCCGCGACGACCGCCTGCTTGCCGAGGTTCAGCAGGGTGGCATCGTTATCCACGCCGTGATCGCACAGCACGCCGCAGTGGCCGTGAGAGGTATATTCACAGAAACAGGTGTCGGACATCACCACCATTTCCGGCACCGTCTCTTTGCAGATGCGGGACATGCGGGCGACGAGGCCATCTTCCTTCCACGCGTCGCTGCCGGTGGCGTCGGTATGATGGGAGATGCCGAAGGTCATCACCGAGCGGATCCCCGCGTTGGCGATACGTTCAATCTCACGCGCCAGATATTTCTCCGGAATGCGCATGACGCCCGGCATGGCCTCGATGGCTTTGTAGTCATCGATCTCTTCTTCAACAAAAATCGGCAACACCAGATCGTTTAAGGTCAGGGTTGTCTCTTCAAACATAGCGCGCAGTGCAGGTGACTTACGCAGACGGCGGGGACGTGCAATTAAATCGGTCATGGTATGCCTGATGTTTGTGGAACAAAGAGGGCTAGTGTACCTCAAAGTGGCGACGGGTGTTTTACTAAAGTGGGCATTTTGCTTTTGCGAAATGCGGCAGATGAGTTTGCTTGTTACCAATAATATATAATGCAGGACAGTATAACGCTGAGAGAAGAATGAGATATTTGTGTTATTTCTATATGGAAATGAATGTATCATTAAAAATGATTTATTATTTATTATGATATTTCCCTGATTGCTTTGCCTGTGCATTAACATTTTGTTTTTATAATATTTATTTTATGTCGCCCTGTGCGTTGTGGTCTGAATCTGTTTTTTGTCTGAATGCGGACTTAATGGAAACATTCATTGAACCTTTTCGAAATGAAACTGCATAATTCCCTCCGCAATTAAATATTGCAAATTCATTGATGGACAAACTTGCTTACGTCCCTGAGGAGGGATGACCCAATGCAAACATGGAAAAAGAAACTCGTTGTATCTCAACTTGCATTAGCCTGCACCCTGGCTATCGCTTCTCAGGCCAATGCGAAGGATATTTCCGGTACGACATATAATACCTTCGGATACGATAATACAGCGACCACTCCCTGGTATTATGGCTATGCCGACTGGGATTTCTCAGATGCCATCCACGATGGTGATATTTACCCGGTGATTAATAAATCCACCGTGAATGGTGTTATTTCAACGTACTATCTCGATGATGGCATCAATGGTCGGGCGAATGCGTTGAGTATTTCCAACAGCACCATTAATGGCATGATTACCTCTCAGTGTATGACCGCCACCTGTGCTGATGGTCTGGATGCCGACGGCACCCAACATGCTCAATACGACCGTTTTAGCCTGACCGTTGATAATTCCACCATTAACGATACGTATGAACATTATGCGTATGATGTCGTGAATGGTGAAAATACGGAAAGACACTATCTGGATACATATGATATGGGTAATGCGATTACCCTGGACGTGGAATCAGATATTGTTATCCAGAATAATTCTCACGTCGCGGGGATTACCCTGACGCAGGGGTATCAGGAACGGGATAATACCCCGTACGACGGCGTTGAAGGCGTAGCCAACAGCAGCAAGGTCTTTACCGACACGCTACTGGTAAAAGATTCGGTACTGACTTCCGGTGCGTACCGCGATTTAGGTACCAGCGGATTCTACGGCCAGACTGCGAAGCCGAGCGACTATAGTGAAACCGACGCGACAGGGGCAGATGATGCCGCGCTGATTGTTACCGCCAGCGCGTCTGATAACGCGATGCAGACCGCTGCCACCTTCGATCACTCCACCGTTACGGGCGACATCCTGTTCTCCAGCACCTTCGACAACAACTTCTACCCGAACGGCGATCCGGCAACCGATACCACCGAAGACGGCGTCTATAACCCTACCACCAACGGCTGGGACGGCACCGATAAGCTGGATGTCACCCTGACCAACGGCAGCAAATGGGTCGGTGCTGCGCAGTCCAGCGTTGAGGCTATCGGCACGACGCAGATGTATGGCCAGGGCTACAGCAACGTAGACTGGCGCACGCTGTCCCCGAACAGCATTTGGCCGGATTCCACCTATGACAGCAACGCACATGTTGCGGGTGAAGCGGTGTATCAGAGCGGTCTGTTTAACATTGCGCTGGATAACGGCTCCGAGTGGGATACCCGCAAGATGTCAAACATTGACACGCTGACGGTAAACAACCAGTCTCAGGTCAATGTTGAAAACTCAGGCCTGCTGGCGGATACCATCACTCTGACCAATGCTTCCTCATTGAACATCGGCGACAACGGCGGCGTGGCCACCGACCATCTGTATCTGGACAGCGATAGCCGTGCGGCACTGACGGAAGAAACGGCCGAGCTGTATGCCAACACCATCACCGTGGATAACGGTGCAGAGCTGGCCCTGGGTCTGGGCCAGGTTGATACGCACACTATGGTTCTGACCGATGGCGGCGTGCTGAATGTTGCCAGCCGCGATTACGTGCTGAACAGCGATCTGAACAACGCACGCTATATCACTAACGACAAGCGCAGCGCCGATTATGACTACGGCGTAGTGGCCATTCACTCTGACGGCCATCTGGCGGTGAACGGTGACGTCGCAGGCAACTATAAAGTCCGTATCGACGACGCGACCGGAGCAGGTTCCGTCGCTGATTACAAAAATAAAGAGATTGTCCGTGTCTATGACAATAACGCGGATACGTCGGCCAGCTTTACTGCCGCAAACAAAGCCGATTTAGGTGCTTATACCTACCAGGCGCAGCAGCAGGGTGACACCGTCGTTCTGCAGCAGAAAGAACTGACCGACTATGCCAATATGGCGCTGAGCATCCCTTCTGCTAATACCAATATCTGGAATCTGCAGCAGGATACCGTAGGTGCGCGTCTGACCAACAGCCGTCACGGCCTGGCGGATAACGGCGGGGCGTGGGTGAGCTACTTCGGCGGCAACTTCGACGGTGACAACGGCGTTATCAGCTACGATCAGGACGTGAGCGGTATTATGGTGGGTCTGGATACCCAGATTGACGGTAATAACGCGAAGTGGATCGTCGGTGGTGCGGCAGGTTTCGCGAAGGGCGATATCAGCGATCGTACCGGTCAGGTCGATCAGGATAGCCAGACGGCGATGATCTACGCGTCAGCGAAGTTCATGAACGATCTTTTCCTCGACAGCTCCCTGAGCTACACCCGCTTCAACAACGATCTCTCCGCTAACATGAGCAACGGTCAGTATGTTGACGGCAATACCACCAGTGACGCTGTTGGCTTTGGTCTGAAGCTGGGCTATGACTGGAAGCCAAACCTCTCTGGCTACGTAACGCCATACGCAGCCGTATCGGGTCTGTTCCAGTCAGGCGATGATTATCGCCTCAGCAATGACATGCGCATGGATGGACAATCATAGGATAGCCCGCGTTATGAACTCGGTGTTGATACGGGTTACACCTTCAACTACGGCGGCGATCAGGCTCTGACCCCTTACTTCAAACTGGCCTGGGTTTATGACGACGCCGATAACAATGCCGATATTAACGGTGACAGCATTGATAACGGCGTGAAAGGTTCAGCTGTTCGTGTTGGGCTGGGCACCCAGTTCAGCTTCACGAAGAACTTCAGCGCTTACACGGATGCCACATATCTTGGCGGCGGCGACGTTGACCAGAACTGGGGCGCAAACCTGGGTGTGAAATATACCTGGTAATGAATAAAGCGGGGGAGGGGGTATCTCCTCCGCTTTTTAGCGAAGCAATAAAAATAATATTGAACCGACAAATACGGATGACTTGAGGTCTGCATGAACGTTAATGCGAAACCACTTTCTGAATTACGCCGGCTCGAACAGGGGTTAATAGCAGCCAGTACCCCTTTTACATGTGCACCCCAACAATTAATTACGTCGGGCGAATCGAATGAGCCTCGCACGATCGTATTACAAACCGGCGTTATTGAGATCTATCGCCCTTCTGATGAACTTCTGGTGGGGATTGCGACTGCCCCCTTTATTTTTGGTCTGGCTACGGTGATGATTAATCATTCACAGGAATACAGAGTGATTGCTAAAACGGCCTGTACCGGTTTTTATTTATCCACAGAAACTACCCGACAACAAATCCAGCAATTTTCACTGTGGAAAGAGGCCTTCAGCTGGTTATCCTGGATAAATTACATTCTTGAGAAGCGCGATAAGCAGCTGGTTGGCAATAACTCCTATCACCAGATCCGCGCGATGCTGCTTAATATGGCCGAGTGGGATGAAACGCTGCGTTCAAAAATCGGTGTGATGAATCATATTCAGCAAAGCACACGCATTTCACGTTCTGTTGTTGCCGAGGTTCTGGCCGCCCTGCGACAGGGAAATTATATCAATATGAGCCGGGGCAAGCTGGTCAGCATCAACCGCTTGCCCACGGAATATTAATCTCAGTTGGATGCGGTAAGCACCTGGGCTTTATTGGCACTCAATTCCGCCACCAGGTTATTAACACCGTCACTCATATTGACGAAACGCGTATGCGGGGAGCGAGTGACCACCACAAACGCGCCCACGTTCGACTGCGGAATCATAGCCATATAGGTGATGAATCCGCCGCCGCCGCCGGTTTTCTGAATAATCCCCGGCCGGCCATTTTTCGGTGCCATATAGACCCAGCCCATGCCGAGCGCATCGGCTTTACCCGGCACGTCCATCCCGATGACCCGATGCAGCTGAGTACGCTGATAAATCAGGGTCTGCATACGATCGGCCTGGCTGCTGCGAGAGTAGAAATCCGAGGAAAGGAACTGCTGCATCCAGCGCATCATGTCGCCAGGCGTGGAGTAAACCCCGCCGCTGCCCACGGCCGCCAGCGTGTTATTACAGGGGCTGGCGCCTTTCTCTGCCACCATCAGGCGACGGCACTGGTCCGGGGACGGGGTAAAGGTGGTGTCTTTCATGCCCAGCGGACGGGTGATCTGCTCTTCAAACAGCTGGGTGTAGGGTTTGCCAGCCGCCGTTGAGAGGGCATCCGCCAGCAGGTCAAACGCCAGGTTTGAATATGAGGCCTGCGAACCCGGCGCCGCCTTCAGCGTGGCGGTACTCAGGTAGCTCCAGCGCTGGTCGCGCGTTGGCCAGACGAATACGTCACGATGCGCCGCGCCGCCTGGCTGTTCACGCGGCAGGGCGCTGGTGTGGGTAGCAAGGTTCACAAGCCGGATCGGCGTACCCTGATACGTGGGGACCCGGGCGCCTGGCGGCGCGTATTTGCTGAGCGGATCGTCGAGCTTCACCACGCCCTGATCGAGCAGTTTCACCAGCATTTCGCTGGTCATCAGCTTGGTTAAGGATGCGATGCGGATAACGGAATCCAGCTGCGGGTGAACGTTATTGCCCGGGCGCGTTTCGCCAAAGCTGCGAAATACACGCTGGTTTCCGTCGATAACGACCATCGCCATACCGGTCGCGCCGCTGCCGTAATAGATAAGGTTCGCGTAGCGATCGGCAATATCTGAAGCTAAAACGGGAGCCGTCAGCGGTTGGGCTGCCTGGGCGGTAGAGAAGCTCACCGCACACAGCGCGGCAAAAGAGAGCAGACAACGTTTCAACGAAAAGCATCCATGAAGTGAATGAGGAAAGTAATGGGTATTTATACTACTAATCGGTACCGTGCAATGCCCCGAATTGCATAACGATAGCGAGAAAAACGTAACCATGGGTAAATATGAACAATTTACTTGCGAGCCATCTCCCATTTTGTGACTTCGGGCTTATGATAGGCACCAGTGTCACTCAATCTTATGGAGAACGGTATGTCTGAGAAGCGTGTGGTTATGGTTGTCGATATGCAAAACGGGGTGTTTGAAACCCCTCGTCATCAGCGCGAAAAGTGTGTCTCTCTGATCAACCAGCTTACGCAGGCAGCCGATACGGTGATTTTTATACAGCATACCGAGGCCGGGGGGCTGGAAGAGGGGAGTGCAGGGTTTGCGTTACTGCCTGAACTCCATCAGCCTGCCGACGCGCTTTACGTGACCAAAACGGCCTGCGATGCCTTCTACAACACCGGGCTTGAGGCGCTGCTGCGGGAGCTGGGCATTCGCGAGTTTGTCATCTGCGGCTGCGCCACCGATTACTGCGTCGATGCGACGATCAAGAACGGCGTTAGCCGGGGTTATCACATCACCGTTGCCGAAGATGCCCATACCACCGCCAACCGTCCGGCTGCTGACGCACAGATCCTGATTAACCATCACAACGACGTCTGGCGTAACTTCATTGCGCCAGCGAATCCTCTCGCGGTGAAACGCACCGAAACAATTCTCGAAAACTGGAAAGCGAACTAATAATCAACCCGTGGGTCTGACCTTTTTGCCCGGGCCGGGAGTCTGGCGCGGGCAGGTTTTCGTGTGGTGACGTGTTGTACACAGCAACAGCCATAACAACAAGAAGGAAGCATTATGTTTAAGTCTTTTTTCCCAAAGCCGGGGCCTTTTTTCCTGTCGGCATTTATTTGGGCACTGATCGCTGTCATTTTCTGGCAGGCGGGCGGCGGCGCATGGCTGACGCGCATCACGGGGGCGACAGGTGAGGTGCCGATTAGCGCGGCGCGCTTCTGGTCGCTCAGCTTTATCGTATTTTATGCCTACTACACGGTATGTGTGGGGCTGTTTGCACTCTTCTGGTTCAAGTATTCTCCGCATCGTTGGCAGTTTTGGTCGATTTTGGGATCTGCACTGATCATTTTCGTTACCTGGTTCATGGTGGAAGTGAGCGTTGCAATTAATGCATGGTATGCACCCTTCTACGATTTGATCCAAAAAGCACTAAGCGCCCCGAATAAGGTTCCGATTGGTGAACTCTATGCCAGTCTCGTTAGTTTTACCGGCATTGCCATGATTGCAGTAACAGTGGCAGTGCTGAACAATTTCTTCGTTAGCCATTACGTTTTCCGTTGGCGTACTGCTATGAACGAATATTACATGGCAAATTGGCAACGACTGCGGCACATCGAAGGTGCTGCACAGCGTGTACAGGAAGACACCATGCGTTTTGCCTCAACGCTGGAGGACATGGGGGTCAGCTTGCTTAATGCTGTGATGAAACTTATCGCTTTTTTACCGATTCTGATTGCACTTTCACCCCATGTGCCTGAACTTCCAATTGTTGGTCATTTACCCTATGGTTTGGTTATTGCCGCACTGGTCTGGTCTCTTATGGGAACGGGGCTTCTTGCTGTGGTGGGGATCAAATTGCCGGGGTTACAATTTAAAAATCAGCGCGTGGAAGCGGCTTACCGTAAAGAACTCGTTTACGGTGAGGATGACCCATCACGAGCTGCGCCACCAACGGTAAAAGAGTTATTTCAGAACGTCCGTTTTAACTACTTTAAGCTCTACTTCCACTACATGTATTTCAACATAGCTCGTATTTTATATCTTCAGGCCGATACTGTTTTTGGAATAGTCCTGTTGTTCCCGTCAATTGTTGCAGGGACGATTACCCTGGGACTGATGACCCAAATTACTAACGTTTTCGATCAGGTCAGAAGTTCATTCCAGTACCTGATCAGCTCCTGGACCACGCTGGTGGAACTGATGTCCATCTACAAACGTCTGCGCAGCTTTGAACGCGAGCTGGACGATCGTGACCTGCAGGAAGTCACCAACACATTTAGCTAATACAGGACGTTGCTATGCCTTTTGCCGTACCGCGCGCGTTACCGTTGACCATACTGGCCGCTTTTGTGCTGGCAGGCTGTGCCGAAAAGGGGGCCGCTCCGCTCAAAAAGGGCGAGAAGCCCGTTGATGTGGCGAGCGTTGTGCGGCAGAAAATGCCCGCCAGCGTGAAAGATCGCAATGCGTGGGCAGACGCGCTGGCAAAAACCTTTGAGAGCCAAAAGATTGCGCCGACCGAGGAAAACATCTGTTCGGTGCTGGCGGTGGCACAGCAGGAGTCGATGTACCAGTCAGACCCGGCTGTGCCGGGGCTGAATAAAATCGCCTGGAAAGAGATCGACCGCCGCGCGGAGTCCATGCATATCCCGGTGTTCCTCGTGCATACCGCGCTTAAAATCACCTCGCCGAACGGCAAAAGCTACAGCGAACGGCTGGATACGGTGAAAACCGAAAAACAGCTTAGCGCTATTTTCGATGATTTCATCAACATGGTGCCGATGGGGCAGAAGCTGTTTGGCTCACTGAACCCGGTCCACACCGGTGGCCCAATGCAGGTAAGCATCGCGTTCGCGGAGAAACACACCGACGGCTATCCGTGGAAAATCGACGGTACGGTGCGCCAGGAGGTCTTCTCCCTGCGCGGCGGACTGTGGTTCGGCACGTATCACCTGCTGAACTACCCGGCGAACTACGATGAGCCGCTGTACCGCTTTGCCGACTTTAACGCGGGCTGGTATGCCAGCCGTAATGCGGCATTCCAGAGTGCGGTCAGCCGCGCAAGCGGCGTTAAGCTGGCGCTGGACGGCGATCTTATCGCCTACGGCAGCAGCGAGGCGGGAAGCACCGAGCGGGCGATCCGGAAATTATCGACAACGCTTGATATGAGCAACAGCGACATTCGCCGTCAGCTTGAGAAAGGCGACAGCCTGGCCTTTGAGAAAACGGATCTC
Organism: Enterobacter sp. CFEC122; assembly: GCF_052983755.1. Taxonomy (NCBI): domain Bacteria; kingdom Pseudomonadati; phylum Pseudomonadota; class Gammaproteobacteria; order Enterobacterales; family Enterobacteriaceae; genus Enterobacter; species Enterobacter sp. CFEC122. The sequence continues at coordinate 75,645 of NZ_JBRIQR010000002.1, forward strand.
TACAAGAAGGTGTTTGCGCTTGCCGATAAGAAAAGCGGGAAAACGTTACCGAGGGCTATCCTGCCGGGGATCCAGCTGGAAAGCCCGAAGATCACGCGTAACCTGACCACCGCGTGGTTCGCGAAACGCGTGGACGATCGCCGGGCTCGCTGTATGGGGCTTTAATGGCGACGGCGAAAGCGCAGGACGAGCGCGACAACGCCTAAAATCATGCACCCCGCGAGGAAGGGGATCAGGCCGAACAGGGTGCTGACGCCAAAGCCAATCTCAACTCGCGGGCGTCCGTTATCCTGCACCTGCATCAGGTGTTCATAAACGCCAGGCGCATGGACCAGCATATTGAGCAGCTGCGAGCCAGCCCAGAAGCAGAACAGAACAAACAGGGCATACGCGATATTACCCGCCGTGGAGGTTTTTGGTTTTCCGCCAAAAATCGGTTTCGACAATGTAAAGTCAGCCATGATGACCTCCGGATAAATCGCTCTGTTAATACGCTTCGTACAGGGTGAGTTTGACAGGTCATCGCATTTGTCAATATCAGAATCGTGGTAATTTACGCGCCGGAATCCTCCTGGATTGTTGATTTCTGCAGCACGTCACAATTTATTAACTTAAGTGAAATTGCGTCGCGTTTCAGAATTTCCGTATCTGCCACAGACCTGGCCGTAAAACTGTGAGAGGATGTCTTTTTTTCCTGCCGGAGTTGTTATGAAGCTCACGTCCAAACTACGCCGTGACTGGCACTACTACGCCTTCGCTATCGGGCTGATCTTTATTCTTAACGGTGTCGTGGGCCTGTTGGGGTTTGAGGCAAAAGGCTGGCAAACCTATGCCGTTGGGCTGGTGACCTGGGTCATCAGTTTCTGGCTGGCGGGGTTGATTATCCGCCGCCGTCCTGAAGAGACGACAGCGGATGAGGCAGCGTCGGCGAAGCGCGCCGATTAACCGTTTACGGAACTTTTAAGCGCGCTGTCGGCAGCATGACGCTCCAGCGCCAGTTCGATCAGGCGGGTGATCAGTTCCGGGTAGCTCAGGCCGCTCGCCTGCCACAGCTTCGGATACATGCTGATGTTAGTGAACCCCGGCAGCGTGTTGATTTCATTGATCACCACCTCGTTTTCCGCCGTCAGGAACACATCCACGCGCGCCATGCCGCAGCAGCCGAGCGTCTGATAAGCGCGAATGGCGATCGCCCGGATCTTATCATTAACCGCCGGATCGAGATCCGCAGGCACGACAACCTGCGCGCCTTTATCATCAATGTATTTGGTGTCGTACGAGTAGAAGTCGCTGTTTAAGACCACTTCGCCGCAGGTGCTCGCCTGTGGAAAATCGTTGCCCAGCACGGCGCATTCAATTTCACGGCCTTTGATACCCTGCTCAACCACCACTTTATGGTCGAACTCAAACGCCAGGCGGACGGCCTGTGTGAACTCAGCTTCGCTTGTCACTTTGCTGACGCCCACGGAGGAGCCCTGGTTCGCCGGCTTCACAAACAGCGGCAGACCCAATTCAGCGCTAATCTGCGCGAAGCTGTGCTTGTCGCGGTTGGCGCGGGTGAGCGTGACGAACGGCGCGATATTCAGCCCGGCGTCGCGCAGCAGGCGTTTGGTGACGTCTTTGTCCATGCACGCGGCGGAGCCGAGTACGTCCGAGCCGACGAACGGCAGGTTGGCCATGCGCAGCATCCCCTGCAGGGAACCATCTTCCCCCAGGGTACCGTGAACGATAGGGAAGACGACGTCGATCTGGGCGAGTGCCTGAGCATTGCCGGCATCGATAAGCTGCCCCTTCGCGACGCCGGGTACGGTGGCGACGCTAATTTCTGAAGGATTCAGGGCGATATGGGCCGGATCGTGAGCATTCAGCAGATACTGGCTGGCATCGTTAACGTGCCACTGGCCCTGCTTATCAATGCCCAGCAGCACCACGTCGAAACGGCTTTTATCGATCGCATCAACGATATTTTTAGCCGATTGCAATGACACTTCGTGTTCCGCTGATTTTCCCCCAAAGACAATACCTACGCGCTGCTTAGCCATCTCACTCTCTTCCAGTCTGACGAAAAGCCAATAACATACCACGATGCCCGGCGGGTTTCGCGACCTTCTGCCATAATGTTTGGGGGAATGTTCAGGGGGGCGAGTGAAAGAAAAAACGCTGCTGACCGTTTTGATTCTTATCGCCGTCGCAACGGTGGGTTACCGCTGGTTGCCGCCTTACTACAACCCTTTCATACCGCTGACGCTTGACGATCCGCCAGGCCGAATCACCCAGTATAAGCTTCGGCGCTTAACGCCCGAGGCCTGCGCAAGCCTGCTTGCGCAGGCTAATCAACGCGATCTCATCCGCACCCAGCCGGTCGCTGACAGCGCCGGGGAATGCCCGCTGAGCAACGTCGTGCGCGTGCGCAACTTCGGCCCGGTCGGCCTGAACGGCAGTTTTCTTGCCAGCTGTCCGCTGGCGCTCAGTTCAGCCCTCTTTATCAGCCAGCAGGCCCGGCCGCTGACAAAACGCTATACGGGCAGCGACCTCGCGCGTATCGATCACCTCGGCAGCTTTGCCTGCCGCAATATTTACCACCGCCCTGACGCGCGCCGCAGCGAGCATGCCACGGCGGAGGCGCTGGATATTGCCGCTTTTCGTCTGGCGAACGGCGAACGCGTCACGGTGCTGAACGGCTGGAAGGCGGCCACGACGCAGCCCTGGCTGAAGGCGATGCTGGCGGCAAGCTGCGGGTACTACGGGAACGGTCTGGGGCCAGAGTACAACGCGGCGCATGCCAACCATTTTCATCTCGGAATGCGCGGTTTTGGCCTGTGCCGGTGAAGCATAATATTCCGCCAGAAAATGGATGAATTGTGACTTATTTCACAAATATGATGACTGGGAAGATAAAACACCAAAGTCGGTCAGGCCGCATCTCTGGTGCGACGTTAACACGCGTAACTTGCTAATCTGACGGCGAATTCGCCTAAAAATGAAGACTATTCTGTATGGAATCCTGGAAAGTTAATCTCATCTCGGTCTGGTTCGGTTGCTTCTTCACCGGGCTGGCCATCAGCCAGATTTTGCCGTTCCTGCCGCTGTACGTCTCGCAGCTGGGGGTCACCTCGCACGAAGCGCTCTCCATGTGGTCCGGCCTGACGTTCAGCGTCACCTTTCTGGTTTCCGCGATTGTGTCACCCATGTGGGGCAGCCTGGCCGATCGAAAAGGCAGAAAACTGATGCTGCTGCGCGCCTCGCTCGGGATGGCGATAGCCATTCTGCTGCAGGCCTTCGCCACCAACGTCTGGCAGCTGTTCTTCCTGCGGGCGGTGATGGGGCTGACGTCCGGGTATATTCCAAACGCCATGGCGCTGGTCGCCTCTCAGGTGCCGCGCGAGCGGAGCGGCTGGGCGCTGAGCACGCTCTCCACGGCGCAGATCAGCGGCGTCATCGGTGGCCCGCTGCTGGGGGGCTTTCTGGCGGACCACGTCGGACTGCGCGCGGTATTTATCATCACTGCGGTTCTGCTGGTGGTCAGTTTTCTGGTCACGCTCTTTCTGATTAAAGAGGGAGGCCGCCCGGTTATCAGTAAATCTGAACGCCTGAGCGGCAAGGCCGTTTTCGCCTCGCTGCCTTATCCGGGGCTGATGATCAGCCTGTTTGTCACCACCATGGTGATCCAGCTCTGTAACGGTTCCGTGGGGCCGATACTGGCGCTGTTTATCAAGTCAATGGAGCCGGAGAGCACGAACATCGCTTTTTTAAGCGGCATGATTGCCGCCGTGCCGGGCGTATCCGCCCTGATTTCCGCGCCGCGTTTCGGAAAACTGGGTGACAGGATCGGTACGGCGCGCATCCTGATGGCGACGCTGATCTTTGCGGTGGTGCTCTTCTTTGCGATGTCGTTCGTCACCTCTCCGCTTCAGCTTGGCGTACTGCGATTTCTGCTCGGGTTTGCCGATGGCGCCATGTTGCCTGCGGTACAGACCCTGCTGGTCAAATATTCCAGCGACCAGGTGACGGGGCGTATTTTTGGATATAACCAGTCATTTATGTATCTGGGCAATGTTGCCGGTCCGCTTATTGGCGCCTCCGTTTCCGCGATGGCCGGTTTTCGTTGGGTTTTTGCGGCGACGGCGATTGTCGTTTTAATCAATATTATCCAGCTGGCTATTGCGCTGCGACGCCGCAGACAAATGGCGGAGGCGAAATCGGCGAGATAACGCTTTCGCAGATGTATTATATATTCTTATGGTAGCCGCATTTTTATATAACAAAATGCGGCGTCTTTTTATAGAAAAACGTTTCGCTCACGGCGAGGTCTCTTTATTTCCGTTTCTGTATCACTTTTGCATACCATAATTAATTTCTTCTCTTTGCATTATGGATTCAGAGTGATAACGTCAGATAAAACTGAAAAGGAACTGGCACGATGAAAAACCTCATTGCTGAATTGCTGGTCAAGCTGGCACAAAAGGAAGAAGAGTCAAAAGAGCTGGTGGCCCAGGTCGAAGCGCTTGAAATTGTGGTCACCGCGCTGCTGCGACAAATGGCGAAAACCGATCAGCAGGCGTTGATTGAGAGCGTGGAAGGCGCGCTGGAGAGCGTCAGGCCTGAATCGCAGGTACCGGTTGAAGATGCTGAGATGCTCCACCAGTACGTAAAGAAGCTGTTAAGGCATCCGCGCAGCTAAACCGTCACAGGACGTAACGACGTGTCATAGAATTGTCATGCAGGATGCCTATAGTCGCTCTGTTTTTATTTTTATGTATTTTTACATGGAGAAAATAAATTGAAACAGAGCGCACTTTTCATCGCATTACTTCCTCTGTTAATTACCCCTGCCATTTATGCTGACACGACGCAAACCAGCGTCCTGGATAATCGTGCGGCAAAAGGGGATATCACCCAGCCCGGCGGCGCGCGCCGATTGTCGGAAGATCAAACCGCCGCCATTCGCGCTTCGCTTAATGAAAAACCGGCGAAAAATATTATTCTGCTGATTGGCGATGGAATGGGTGATTCCGAAATCACGGCGGCGCGAAATTATGCCGAGGGGGCGGGCGGCTTTTTTAAAGGTATCGACGCATTACCGCTGACCGGACAATATACCCACTACGCGCTGGATAAAAAAACCGGTAAACCGGATTACGTAACGGACTCTGCGGCCTCGGCCACGGCGTGGTCCACCGGCGTGAAAACCTATAATGGCGCGCTGGGCGTGGATATTCACGAAAAAGATCGTCAAACCCTTCTGGAGATGGCAAAAGCGGCGGGCCTGGCGACCGGTAACGTCTCCACCGCTGAACTTCAGGATGCGACGCCTGCGGCGCTGGTGGCACACGTGACCTCGCGTAAATGCTACGGCCCGTCAGTGACCAGCGAAAAATGCCCAACGAACGCGCTGGAAAAAGGTGGCAAAGGCTCGATTACGGAACAGCTGCTGAATGCGCGTCCTGACGTGACGCTGGGCGGCGGCGCGAAAACCTTCGCGGAAACTGCGACGGCGGGCGAGTGGCAGGGCAAAACGCTGCGCGAGCAGGCGCAGGCGCGCGGCTATCAGCTGGTGAGTGACGCAAATTCGCTGGCGGCGATAACCGAGGCGAACCAGGACAAGCCGCTGCTGGGGCTGTTCTCTGACGGCAACATGCCCGTGCGCTGGGAAGGTCCAAAAGCCTCATATCACGGCAATATCGATAAGCCAGCGGTGACCTGTACGCCTAACCCTAAACGCACGGACAGCGTACCGACGCTGGCGGCGATGACCGATAAAGCGATCGATCTGCTGAGCAAGAGCGAAAAAGGGTTCTTCCTGCAGGTTGAGGGGGCGTCGATCGATAAGCAGGATCATGCGGCAAATCCGTGCGGTCAGATTGGCGAAACCGTCGATCTGGACGAAGCGGTGCAGAAGGCGCTCGCGTTCGCGAAAAAAGACGGTAACACCCTGGTGATCGTCACTGCGGATCACGCGCACGCCAGCCAGATCGTTCCGCCAGATACCAAAGCCCCTGGCCTGACGCAGGCGCTCAACACAAAAGATGGCGCCGTCATGGTAATGAGCTACGGCAACTCTGAAGAAGAGTCCATGGAGCACACCGGCACCCAGCTGCGCATTGCCGCCTACGGCCCGCACGCGGCCAATGTGGTAGGCCTGACCGATCAAACGGATCTGTTCTACACCATGAAGGCGGCGCTGGGTCTGAAATGATAAATTCCCGGCGGAAATCACATCTGCCGGGTGGTTTTTTTCCTGTCACGAACCAGACTTACAGGGAATGTTCACAAAAGGATGGTGCAATGAAAACAACATTACTGGTTACTCTGCTCTCCGGCCTGTTCCTGGTCGCATCGGCGAACGCGGAAGAGAAAACATTAACGCCGCAGCAGCAGCGTATGACCACCTGTAATCAACAGGCGACGTCTCAGAGTCTGAAGGGCGATGCCCGCAAGACCTACATGAGCGACTGCCTCAAAAACGGCGCCTCGAAGCCAGCTGAAAAAAGCCTGACGCCTCAGCAGCAAAAGATGCGCGAGTGTAATGCCAAGGCCACCGAACAGTCTCTGAAAGGGGATGACCGCAGCAAGTTCATGAGTGCCTGCCTGAAGAAAAAAGTGTAGTTCGAACGGGTGAGCGGCTCCGGCGGCTCACCCGAAATTTCATACTTTCCCCGCAGACCCCCTCTCTATAATTTGGGAAAATGTTTCAGAATATTCCCAAAAATGATGAATGATGAAACGTATTACAACACAAAGCGCATTCGGGAAGAGTGGAATTTAACCCTTTCTCAGGATGACCCTCACCGCGCCGGCATTCAGTTTGCCCGGCGGGTTCGGCTGGCGCGCGCCGTGGGGCTGGCAGCGATGTTTTTCCCGGTTGCGGGCATGCTGGTCACCCATTTTTTACCCGGAGGCTGGTGGCTTTTACTGGTGGGGTGGGCGTTCGTCTGGCCCCATTTCGCCTGGCAGTTATCCTGCCGGGCCGCGTCACCTCATCAGCAGGAAGAGTTCAATCTTAAGATCGATGCCATTATTGCCGGGCTCTGGATCGGCGTGATGGGGATGAGCGCGTTACCCACGGCAGCGCTGGTGATGATGGTCGGGATGAATATGATGGGCTCCGGGGGCTGTCGTCTGTTTATCCCGGGGATCCTGCTGACTCTGCTCTCCGCGCTGGTGACGCTGCCGCTTGTTGGGCGCGTGGCCGTCTTCAACCCCGACCTCGTGGAGTGGAGCTTAACGCTTCCCGTACTGGTGCTTTATCCCATGCTGTTTGCCTGGCTCAGCCACCGCACCGCCGTCAGGCTTGCGGAACATAAACAGCGGCTGGAAATGATGAGCACCCGCGACGGCATGACCGGGGTCTATAATCGCCGACACTGGGAAATGCTGCTGCGAAATGAATTTGAGCATTGCCGCCGCGATCGCTGCACCGCCACGATTTTACTGATTGATATCGACCACTTTAAAAATATCAACGATACCTGGGGGCACGATGTGGGCGACGAGGCGATCATTGCCATCACGCGCCAGCTTCAGATGTCGGTGCGGTCAGGTGATGCCATCGGCCGGTTTGGCGGGGATGAGTTTGCGGTGATTATGTCGCAGACCGCAGCGGAAAGCGCCATCGCCGTCATGTCCCGGGTGCATGAGCGGCTGGAAAAGCTGTCGCTACCGTGCGCGCCAAAAGAGGCGCTGCGCATCAGCGTGGGCGTTGCCCCCTGGGGGCCGCAGTTTGCACATTATCGGGAATGGCTAAAGGCGGCTGACGTGGCGCTGTACAGGGCGAAAAATGCCGGGCGCAGCCGCACCGAAGTGGCCGCCTGACGCCCGACTGAAACGATCAGGATTTACTCAGCTTCTCTGATTTTTCCATGCATTTTGCCATTGCCTCAATGACGGCCGAGCGGAATCCGCGCTCCTCCAGCACCCGCACCGCTTCGATGGTGGTACCGCCTGGGGAGCAAACCATATCTTTCAGTTCACCCGGGTGTTTGCCGGTTTCCAACACCATTTTGGCGGAGCCCATGACGGCCTGCGCGGCGAACTTATACGCCTGGGCGCGCGGCATTCCGCCAAGCACGGCGGCATCGGCCATCGCTTCCAGGAACATGAAGACATACGCAGGCGCAGAACCACTCACGCCCACCACCGGATGGATCATCGATTCGGCAATCACTTCCGCTTCGCCGAAGCAGCGGAAAATGTTCAGCACATCGGCTACGTCTTCCGGGGTCACCAGCGCGTTAGGCGTGACGGAGGTCATGCCGGCGTTAACCAGCGAGGGGGTATTGGGCATTGCGCGAACAATTTTGCGGTCATGGCCCAGCGCGCGCGCCAGCTGGTCAAGCGTCACGCCCGCGGCAATCGACACCACCAGCGTCTCTTTATTCAGGCTGGAGGTGATGTCGCTCAGCACTTTGATCATGATGTTCGGCTTGACGGCGCCAAAGACGATATCGGCGACCTGGGCCACTTCCTGCGCGCTTTCGGCGGCGTTAATCCCGTATTGATCGCGCAGCGCGGCGACCTTGTCCGGTGACGGGGTGTAGACCCAAATCTGACCCGGCAGCACCTGCCCGCTGGCGATCAGGCCGCCCAGAATGGCTTTGCCCATGTTACCGCAGCCGATAAACCCGATTTTCTTGTCCATCACGATCCTCCGTCATTATGCGTTGTTTTCTCTGATTGATAGCTTAACAACGAAATGCAGGCGACAATAGTCGGCAGAGTCATTATGGGGAGACAATATGGCGATTTGGGTTGATGCGGACGCGTGTCCGAACGTGATTAAAGAGATTTTATTTCGCGCCGCCGAGCGCGTTCAGATGCCGCTGACGCTGGTGGCGAACCAGAACATTCGCGTGCCGCCTTCGCGCTTCATTCGTTCTTTGCGCGTGCCTGCCGGATTCGACGTGGCAGACAACGAAATTGTCCGTCTGTGCAGCGCGGAAGATCTGGTGATCACGGCGGACATTCCGCTGGCGGCCGACGTGCTGGAGAAAGGGGCGGCGGCGCTCAATCCGCGCGGAGAGCGATACTCGCCGTCGACCATCCGCGAGAAGCTTACGATGCGCGATTTTATGGATACCATGCGGGCCAGCGGCGTGCAGACCGGTGGGCCGGACAGCCTCTCACAGCGCGATCGCCAGCAGTTTGCTGCCGAGCTGGATAAATGGCTGCTGGAAGTGAAGCGCCGTACAGCGAAATGATAATTATTGTCAATGTGTGGTACAGTGTGGCCTCCACAGGGTTGTCATCCCGTACCGCTTTGCAGTAAAGTAATCGCAACATCTTCTGCAATTATTTCTTTACACTCTTCAGCCTTCCGGCATCAAGGGGAACACCTGGCTATGACCCAACCCATCTTTTTAGTTGGCCCCCGCGGCTGTGGGAAAACCACCGTTGGCCTGGAGCTGGCACGCGTGTGTCATCGCCAGTTTGTGGATACCGACCACTGGCTGCAAACCGAGGCCGGAAAAACTATCGCCGACATTGTTGAGCAGGAAGGCTGGGAGAGCTTTCGCGCACGCGAAACGGCCGCGCTGAAAGCGGTCACGACCCCGTCCGCGGTGATCGCCACCGGCGGTGGCATTGTTCTGGCGGAGTGTAATCGTCACTTTATGCGCGAAAAGGGGATTGTGATTTACCTCAGCGCGCCGGTGTCGGCCCTGGTTGGGCGTCTGGAAGCCTTTCCGGAAGAGGGGCAACGCCCTGCGCTGACCTCCAGGCCGCTGAACGAAGAGGTGAGTGAAGTGCTGGCCGAGCGCGATGCGTTATACCGCGAAGCGGCTCACCACGTGGTGGATGCGTCCGCCTCTCCCGAAGACGTTGTGATTCAGATTATTACCGCCCTGCGTTTGGCGTGTGCCAGCTAAGCGGTGTCTATACTTATAGCTCAGACATAAAAAAAGGATGAGCTATGCCAACAAGACCTCCCTATCCGCGTGAAGCGCGCATTGTGACCGTTGAAAAAGGCCAGACAGGTCACACTGTGACCTGGTATCAACTGCGTGCCGATCACCCCAAACCAGACTCGCTGATCAGTGAACACGAGACGGAACAGGAAGCGCTGGATGCGAAGCGGCGCTATGAAGATCCCGACATAACCTGAGCGGTTTCCTAAACGCTCCAGGATCGTGCCTGAATCACACTTTTTACTCATCGTAAAAGTTAAGCAGGAGTTAATATTTAGTTAATACAAGTAACTCTGGTATCGGCAGGCGATCTTTACATTTCGGTGTCGGGATCACCTGCTACGCTTGGTGCTGTTTTGTTGAAAAAACGAACTGTGCAGCGTAGTGAGCCTGTACCTGTGTGCACGATGTTGGAGTAATGGAAGGCGATAAAGATGAAGGCAACGTTGGCGATCCTCACCATTGGTGTGGTCCCTGTAAGCGAAGTGTTACCGCTCTTAACCGAGCATGTATCTGAACAACAGATTACGCATCTCAGCCTGCTGGGCAAGATGAGTCGGGAAGAGGTCATGGAAGACTACGCTGTCGAGGCGGGGGAGGATCCCCTGGCGACGTTATTAAGTGACGGTAAACTGGCGCATGTTTCCCGCCAGAAGATCGAGCGCTCGCTGCAGGGCGTAATAGAAGTGCTCGATAATCAGGGATATGACGTTATTTTGCTGATGAGCACCGCCCCCATAAAGGGACTTACGGCGCGCAATGCGATTTTGCTGGAACCGATGCGCATCATTCCGCCGCTGGTGGCCTCCATCGTGGATGGTCATCAGGTGGGGGTGATTGTCCCCATCGAGGAGCTCATGGATAACCAGGAGGCAAAATGGCACGTGCTGGAAAAAGTGCCCTTGTACGCGCTGGCGAATCCGTTCTGGGACAGCGAGGCCAAACTCATTGCGGCCGGGAAGGAACTGCTGGAAAGAGGGGCCGATGTCCTGATTCTGGACTGCCTGGGGTTCCACCAGCATCATCGTGATTTACTGCAAAAAGCGCTGGATGTGCCGGTGCTGTTATCCAACGTTCTGATGGCTCGCCTGGCCTCGGAACTGCTCATGTAATGATTTTGCGTGACAGGTGATGAGCATGGCCCCTATAGTGAATTTTTATCTAAAAATATAAGGGCCAGTTCATGCTTCAGAGTAACGAATACTTTTCCGGTAAAGTGAAATCCATTGGTTTTACCAGCAGCAGCACTGGCCGGGCCAGCGTTGGCGTCATGGCGGAAGGGGAATACACCTTCGGCACGGCGGAAGCGGAAGAGATGACGGTCGTCAGCGGGGCGCTGAACGTCTTACTACCGGGTGAAACGGAATGGAAAGTTTACGCAGCCGGACAGGTTTTCAACGTCCCTGGCCACAGTGAGTTCCATCTGCAGGTGGCTGAACCTACCTCTTATCTGTGCCGCTACCTGAAATAAAAAATTAGCCGGGTGGCGCTAACGCTTACCCGGCCTACGGTTTGCCCGTTATCTCTGCGCTTCGCCGCCGAGACCTTCCACCAGATTCTGAATCAACGCGGCCAGCTCGCCGGTCATCAGGATGAAGTCCGCGTCGAAACGCTGAGCGTAATCTTCCCTGTCGATATCTTCATTCTGATCGCGCAGCTCGTCGCAGAACTTCAGACGCTTCACGGAGCCGTCGTCGCACATCACAAACTGAATACGCTGCTGCCAGTCGAGCGCCAGCTTGGTGACCACTTTACCCGCTTCGATGTGGACGGCGATTTCATCGCTCACCAGATCCTGCTTCTTCGCGCGGATCACGCCGCCATCTTCCAGCAGGGCTTTCAGCTCGGCTTCATCAAGGATCTGGAAACCCTGAGCCGCAGCACCGCTGCGTACCCATTCGGTCAGCGTCAGCTCGATCGGCGTTTCCAGCGCCAGCGGAACGACCGGTAACGAGCCGATGCTTTTACGCAGCAGGGCCAGCGTATCTTCTGCTTTCTTGGCGCTGGCGCAGTCCACCATGATCAGCCCGTTAACGGTGTCGATCCACATCATGGTCTGGCTGAAGCGGCTGAAGGCGCGCGGCAGCAGGGAGTGCAGTACTTCATCTTTCAGCGAATCTTTTTCGGTCTTTTTCAGCTTGCGGCCCTGTTCGGCTTCCAGCTTGAGAATTTTCGCTTCGAGTGCCTGCTTAACCACCGGCGTCGGCAGTATTTTCTCTTCTTTACGGGCGCAGACGATGATTTGACCCGTGCTGCTGGCGTGGGTCAGTGCATCGCTTTGTGAACCCATTGGCGGAACCCAACCGGTTTTCGCCATATCCTGGCTACCGCAAGGGGAAAAGGTATAAGCGGCTAACTGTTTTTCCATCTCTTCTGCACGCAGCGAAACGTCGCGGCTGAGACGGTAAACCATCAAATTTTTGAACCACAGCATGATAATTTCCACGGCCTTGTCGTTAAATCAGCGGGCATGATAACGAATTGTCGCATCGCTTGCATTGCTAATCGGGAAGCGTGCTTCTACTCTGTTGATAATCAAAATAATGAGGAGAGTCTTGTGCGTATTGGGATCGATTTGGGCGGCACCAAAACAGAAGTCATCGCACTGAGCGAGCAGGGGGAGCAGCTGTTTCGCCATCGTCTGCCAACGCCGCGCGATGATTATCACCAGACTATCGAGACGATTGCCAGGCTGGTCGAGATGGCCGAGCAGGCGACAGGGCAAACCGGCAGCGTCGGGATGGGGATACCGGGGTCGATCTCGCCGTATACCGGCGTGGTTAAAAATGCCAACTCCACCTGGCTCAACGGTCAGCCGTTTGATAAAGATTTAAGCGCGCGCCTGAAGCGGGAAGTGCGTCTGGCCAACGACGCCAACTGCCTGGCGGTCTCTGAGGCCATCGACGGCGCGGCGGCCGGTGCCCAGACCGTGTTTGCCGTGATCGTCGGCACCGGCTGCGGTGCGGGCGTAGCGTTCGGCGGGCGCGCCCATACCGGCGGTAACGGCACCGCGGGCGAGTGGGGGCACAACCCGCTGCCGTGGATGGATGAAGACGAACTCAAATACCGCACCGAAGTGCCGTGCTACTGCGGAAAACAGGGCTGTATTGAGACCTTTATCTCCGGTACCGGTTTTGCGACCGATTACCACCGCCTGAGCGGCCAGCCGCTCAAGGGAAATGAGATCATGCGTCTGGTCGAAGCGCAGGATCCGGTGGCGGAGCTGGCCCTGAGCCGCTATGAAATGCGGCTGGCGAAATCCCTGGCGCACGTGGTGAATATTCTCGACCCAGACGTAATTGTGCTGGGCGGCGGCATGAGCAACGTCGACCGGCTGTACGCCACGGTGCCGAACCTGGTGAAGCAGTGGGTCTTCGGCGGGGAGTGTGAAACGCCGATCCGCAAAGCCGTCCACGGGGACTCCAGCGGCGTGCGCGGCGCGGCGTGGCTGTGGCCAGAATAAACGGCTCTGTAAGCCTGGTAAGCGAAGCGCCATCGGGCGAATTCAGGCAGCCACAATAAAAAAGCCGGGTGGCGGCTACGCCTTACCCGGCCTACATGTTGAGTGGACCTTTACTGCACGGCAAATTCTTTATCCAGCTTGCTATACCCCAGCCCGTTAATCTTCTTCACTTTGATCTGCACCGGAATACGCTCTTTCATCGCCTCGACGTGGCTGATCACGCCGATGGTTTTCCCGGTGGCGTTCAGCGCGTCGAGCGCATCCAGCGCCGTATCCAGCGTCTCACTGTCGAGCGTGCCGAACCCTTCATCCAGGAACAGGGAATCGATCCGCGTTTTATGACTCACCAGATCGGAAAGCGCCAGCGCCAGCGCCAGGCTGACCAGGAAGCTCTCGCCGCCGGAGAGGGTGCGGGTATCGCGGACCGCATCCGCCTGCCACGTATCCACCACTTCCAGCTCCAGCGCGTCACTGGCCTTACGCTGCAATAAATAACGCCCGTGCAGGCGGTTAAGCTGCTGGTTTGCGAGCCAGACGAGATTGTCCAGCGTCAGCCCCTGGGCGAACTTACGGAACTTGTCGCCGGTGCTGGAGCCGATCAGCGCGTTCAGATAACCCCAGTCATCCGCCTGGCGCGCGGCCTCTTCAATTTGCTGCATCAACGCCAGCTGGTGCTGCCGGTTATCGCTGTCCTGCTTAAGCTGCTGGCGGATCTCGCCCTGATGCGTGGTGTTCTCGCGCAGCTGTTGCGCCAGCTGCTGCAGCTGGCTTTGCAGCGTGGCGGCATCGGCATCGAGCCCTTCCGGCCGCAGTGCCAGATGAGACTGCAGCTGCTGGTTCGCTTGCCCGGACAGCGCCGCGGCCTGCTGGATCTGGTTTTCCAGCGACTGTTTCAGCTGTTCAAGGTGGCGAATAGCATCGTCATCCAGCAGCGCGGCAAGAAACGCGTCCTGGTCGGCAAAGCAGCTCGCCGAGCGCGCCGCGGTGAACTGCGTCTGCGACTGCTGCAGGCGCTCTCGCTCCAGCGCTTCCTGCTGCTGTTGCGCGGTCAGCTGGCTTTGCAGCGACACGCACTCGTCGTGGATGGCGCGCCAGTTATCAGGAATAACCGGTTCGGCGTCTTCGCTGTTCGCTGCCGGAAGCGCGTCGAGCAGCGGCTTCAGGGCGTTTATGCGTTCCTGAAGCACGCCGTGCTGCGTTTGCTTCTCCTGCCACTGCGCGAATTCCGCTTCACGGGCCTGAAGCCAGGCGGCTTCCTGACCTTCTTCAGGTGCGTTAAGCGAGAGCGCGAGCAGGGCATGTTCCAGCGCCTGCCGCGTGGCCGCCAGCTGCTGCTGATACTGCCGCTCCTGCGCGTCCTGTTCGTTGAGCTGGTTCTGCAGGGTGAGACGCTGACTGAGCTGATAAAGCTGGCGCTCGTAATGTTCCTGTTCGTTCAGCCATGGCGCGATATCGTCCTGAATATTCAAGGTAATGTTCAGGGACGTGCAGGCCGCCACCCACTCTTTAGTGAGCGCTTGCTCCTCCTGAGAAAGCGTCTGCGCGTCGTCTGTCTCGCGCTGGATCTGCTGAGTCAGGGCATTGACCTGTCCCAGCACCAGCAGGCCTTCCTCTTTAAGGGCGGCGACCTCTTTTTCCAGGGCATCACGGCGGCGCTGGTTATCCGTCAGCTCAAGTGACTGATATTGCTCAACGGCGGGATGTTCACAGGAACCGCACAGCGGGCAGGGTTTACCCGCCTCAAGCTGCGAACGGTAATGCTCCAGCTTCTTGATTGTTGCTTCGGTTTCGCACAGGGCTTTCAGGTCGAGATAGTGCTGGTTTTTCTCTTTGTACTGCTGGCGGCGCAGGGTCAGCGTTTCATTGAGTTTATTTTGTTCGGCCTGCGCCTTCTGCACGTTTTCACCGCTCTGGCGCAGGCGCTTTTGCAGCGGCTGATAGCGGGCATGCAGCGACGTCAGCTGCTGGCGCAGCGTGCGGGACCTGGACTGCTGCTCCATGGCCGCGCTGACCTCATCCGCCGTCAGCGTCAGCGCGTTTTCCGGCATCGCAGCCAGCCTGTTGCGTAATTCACCTATCCGCGCAGCAAGCGAGGCTAACTGCGTTTTATCGCGGTTAAGCTGCGAGAACTGGGCGCGCCAGCCTGCAATCTCCTGGCCTAACAGACGATAGCGCTCGTGCTCCGTCAGCCACTGCGCCAGCGCCGTCAGTTCGGTCTGAAGCAGCTCGTGGTTACGCAGGGCGGTATTGCGAATACGTGAACGCAGCGCGGTTCTGGCTTGTAAGCGAGTATTTACTTCGATAATTCGCTGCTGCGTTTGTGCCAGACGCGCGGTTTGCTCCTGCTGATGTTCCCAGAGCGGGCGAAGCTGGGCGGCGGGCAGAGCGAGCTGGAGCTTTGCCAGCTCAGGCGCAGCGTCCGTCAGCGCCTGTTGCGCCTGCTGCTGCATTGCGGCGACGCGCTGTTGCTCGCGCACGAGCTCATCATGGCGCGTAAGCCACTGAAAATGTTTCTGTTGGTTTTGCTGCTGTTCCAGCAGGGTTTTCTCTTCGTCAGTAAGTGCCTGCAAACTTTGCTGTAACTGCTGCTGTTGTTCTTCGCTCAACAGCACGACGCCCGCCGCCTGCGCCTCGCACTTTTCAAGCACGCTGCGGGCCGCTTTGTGTTTCTCAAACACCATGGCGGAAATCTGACCGTAGATTTCGGTGCCGGTCAGCTCTTCCAGCAGCTCGGCGCGATCGCTCGGTTTGGCATTAAGGAAGGCGGCAAACTGCCCCTGAGAGAGCAGCATCGAGCGGGTAAAGCGCCCGTAGTCCAGCCCGGTGAGCGCGGCGGTTTGCTCCAGCTTATCCGTTACTTTGTCGGCCAGGATTTTGCCATCTTCGCAGCGCGCCAGCTCCACGCGCGGCGCCTGCAGGTTACCGTCCGGCTGGTTGCGCGCCCGGTTCTGGCTCCAGAAGGCGCGATAGGCGATGCCTTTTACCTCGAACTCCACTTCCGCCAGACATTCGGCGGTGTCGCGGGTCATCAGGTCATTTTGCGCCTGGGAGACTTTATTCAGGCGCGGCGTTTCGTGATAAAGCGCCAGACAGATGGCGTCGAGCAAGGTAGTTTTACCTGCCCCGGTTGCGCCGGTGATGGCAAACAGCCCGTTGCTGGCAAACGGCTCAGCGGTAAAGTCAATTTTCCACTCGCCCTTGAGGGAGTTGAGATTTTTCAGGCGCAGGCTCAGAATTTTCACGCGTTTTCTTCCTCGTCATTGAGCGCATGCAGGGTATGGCTGAACAGTTCGCTGAGTCTTGCGCGCTTCGCATCGTCAATCTCCTCCTGTGAGAGCCTGCGTTCAAATACCTCTTCGACCCCCAGTTCACTGAGCGTTTCGCGTTGAGCGCTTAGCAGAATTTTCTCGCGCTGCTCGCGGCTGCGGCGCACCAGCAAGACCTCTACCGGCAGGTCTTCGGTCAGCGCCTGGATTTTTCGCTGCATATCGTGCAGGTAGTCGTCGGTGGTGATTTCGATGTCCAGCCAGATGGGGGGATCTTGCTCGACGCCGCGCCACTGCTCCAGCTGGGCGGTGATGGCATCGAGATCGCCTTTCAGCACCGCCAGCGGTTGAGTTACGGGCACCTCCAGCGTGTCGACGGCGCTGAGTTTTCCGTCGGAGAAGGTCACCAGATGTACGGATTTGGCTTTGCCCGTTTCGTCAAAGCTGAGCGAAAGGGGCGAGCCGCAGTAGCGGATGTGCTCGCAGCCGCCGACGATCTGCGCCCGGTGAATGTGCCCGAGCGCAATGTAGTCGGCGGGCGGGAAGTGTTGCGCCGGAAAGGCATCCAGCGTGCCGATATAGATGTCACGCACGGCGTCACTTTTACTGGCCCCGACGGTGGTGAGGTGCCCGGTCGCAATCACCGGAATCGGCTGGTCACCGCGCAGGGCACAGGCTTCGGCGTGCTGCTGGCGGTAATAGTCGGCGATCGCCTGTAACAAATGCTGCTGCTTTTCCGCGCCCGACAGCCCCGCCTGGCTTTGCACGATGTCGCGCGGACGCAAAAAGGGAATCGGACACAGTACCGCCCCGGGCGACCCGTCGCGCTTTTTCAGGATCTGCGGGGCGTGCCCGGCGCTGGCGACGACGGTGGTATTGAGAAACGCCAGGATGTCGCGGGATTCG
Organism: Enterobacter sp. CFEC122; assembly: GCF_052983755.1. Lineage (NCBI taxonomy): Bacteria > Pseudomonadati > Pseudomonadota > Gammaproteobacteria > Enterobacterales > Enterobacteriaceae > Enterobacter > Enterobacter sp. CFEC122. The sequence continues at coordinate 93,182 of NZ_JBRIQR010000002.1, forward strand.
TTAAGCGTCGCGACGGAATCATGGTTGCCGGCGACAATCACCAGATGACAGCCGGTTTGCTGCAGATTCACCACGAAGCGGTTGTACAGCTCACGGGCATAGCTCGGCGGCGAGCCGGTATCAAAAATATCTCCCGCCACGATAATCGCGTCCACCTCATGCGTCCGGGCCGTTTCCAGCAGCCAGTTCAGGAACGCTTCATGTTCAGCCGCACGGCTTTTGCTGTAAAAATTTTGACCCAGATGCCAGTCCGAGGTGTGAAGTATGCGCATAGCTGATCCGTGGCAAAAAAGAGAAAGCAGGATTATAAACGTTCAGAGAAGGGAAAATAACCGCTGTAATAAAACAACAGTTTGCCATTTATAGTGGTACTGTTTTTCATAAATCTGTCATAAATCTGACGCATAATGGCGCCGAATTACAAACTTGTAACGTAAATAAGATAAGACAGGGCAAAGTATGGCGAGACGTATTCTGGTCGTAGAAGATGAAGCTCCAATTCGTGAAATGGTGTGCTTCGTGCTCGAGCAAAACGGCTTCCAGCCGGTTGAAGCGGAAGATTATGACAGCGCAGTGAACCAGCTGAATGAACCCTGGCCCGATCTGATTCTGCTGGACTGGATGCTGCCCGGCGGCTCCGGACTGCAGTTTATCAAACACCTGAAGCGTGAAGCGCTGACCCGCGACATCCCGGTTGTGATGCTTACGGCGCGCGGAGAAGAAGAGGATCGTGTGCGCGGTCTGGAGACCGGCGCGGACGATTACATTACCAAACCGTTCTCCCCCAAAGAGCTGGTGGCCCGCATTAAAGCCGTGATGCGCCGTATTTCGCCGATGGCGGTGGAAGAGGTGATTGAGATGCAGGGGCTGAGCCTTGATCCGACTTCTCACCGCGTGATGACCGGTGAAAATCCCCTCGACATGGGGCCTACCGAATTTAAACTTCTGCACTTCTTTATGACCCACCCGGAACGCGTGTACAGCCGCGAGCAGTTGCTGAATAACGTCTGGGGAACTAACGTGTATGTCGAAGACCGGACGGTTGACGTACATATCCGCCGCCTGCGAAAAGCGCTGGAACTGAGCGGCCACGATCGCATGGTGCAGACGGTCCGCGGCACGGGTTATCGTTTTTCTACCCGTTTCTGAACAATGACAGGAGTGTGACGCGTGCTGGAACGTCTGTCATGGAAAAGGCTCGTCTTTGAACTGATCTTATGCTGTATTCCGGCCTTCATTCTGGGGGCCTTTCTTGGACATCTGCCGTGGTTTCTGCTGGCGTCGGTCACCGGGCTGCTGATCTGGCATTTCTGGAACCTGCTGCGCCTCTCCTGGTGGCTGTGGGTTGACCGAAGCATGACGCCGCCGCCCGGAAGCGGCAGCTGGGAGCCGCTGCTGTACGGTCTGCACCAGATGCAGATGCGAAATAAAAAGCGCCGCCGCGAGCTGGGAAGCCTGATTAAGCGTTTTCGCAGCGGTGCGGAGTCGCTACCGGATGCGGTCATTCTGACCACCGAAGAAGGGACGATCTTCTGGTGTAACGGCCTGGCGCAGCAGCTGTTGGGCCTGCGCTGGCCGGATGATAATGGCCAGAATATCCTCAACCTTCTGCGTTATCCCGAGTTTACGCTGTACCTGAAAAAGCGTGATTTTACCCGTCCGCACAATCTCAAGCTCAATAACGGTCGCCATCTGGAGATCCGCGTGATGCCCTACAGCGATAAGCAGTGGCTTATGGTGGCGCGCGATGTCACCCAGATGCACCAGCTGGAAGGGGCGCGCCGCAACTTCTTCGCCAACGTCAGTCACGAATTGCGTACCCCGCTGACCGTGCTGCAGGGCTACCTGGAGATGATGCAGGAGCAAACGCTGGAAGGTGCGCCGCGTGAAAAAGCGCTGCACACCATGCGCGAGCAAACGCACCGGATGGAAGGCCTGGTGAAGCAGCTGCTGACGCTCTCGAAGATTGAAGCGGCACCCACGCTCGCGCTGAATGACACCATCGATGTGCCGATGATGCTGCGAGTCGTGGAGCGTGAAGCGCAGACGTTAAGCCACAAAAAGCATCACCTGACCTTTGAGGTCGACAACACGCTAAAGGTGCTGGGCAGTGAAGATGAGCTGCGCAGCGCTATCTCCAACCTGGTGTATAACGCGGTAAACCATACGCCGGAAGGGACGGAGATCGTGGTGCGCTGGCAGCATACCCCAACGGGGGCCGAGTTTAGCGTGGAGGACAACGGGCCGGGGATCGCGCCGGAGCATATTCCGCGTCTGACCGAACGCTTCTATCGCGTGGATAAAGCGCGATCGCGGCAGACGGGCGGAAGCGGCCTGGGGCTGGCGATTGTGAAACACGCGGTGAATCACCATGAAAGCCGTCTCGATATTCAGAGTACCCTGGGTAAAGGAACCCGCTTCAGCTTCGTGATCCCGGAACGATTAATTGCCAAAAAGATCGCCTGACGGCAGGTGTGTCATTTTACCTTTCCACGGGTCAGCCATCGCTGGCCCGTTTGCTTTGCAGCCAAGCGAAACGCGTGTGAATTTTATACGGCTGGCTGTTTTTTGTTCGCATGATTAGCCATGGGTTTTTCTTATAATTAGCGTATTGTGCTGGAGTGTATTTTCATGCTGGCATATTGTTCTGGTTTTACGATCCCACCTTGCCTTTAAACGTTATAAGCGTTTAAATTGCCCCCCAGATACTGTCAGACCGACTGTATTTGCGTGGTAAATCGAAAAACTATTCTTCTCCACGCCAGGACGGGAGCATATCCCGCTAAAATTGAGCAAATTTTCGGCTGTATCGTCCCGTCAGGGGCAGCGAAAATCTCAATGTTTTCAACACCACATCCACAGGCAGTAAGGTTTTATGACCCATCACTTAAAATCGCGTGACATCATCGCGCTGGGCTTTATGACATTTGCGCTGTTCGTTGGCGCAGGCAACATCATTTTCCCTCCAATGGTTGGCTTACAGGCGGGTGAACACGTCTGGACCGCCGCGTTTGGTTTCCTGATTACTGCCGTGGGTCTGCCGGTGCTGACCGTCATCGCGCTGGCGAAAGTCGGCGGCGGTGTGGATAGCCTCAGCACCCCGATTGGCAAAGTGGCGGGCGTTCTGCTGGCTACCGTCTGCTACCTGGCCGTGGGTCCGCTGTTTGCCACCCCGCGTACCGCGACCGTTTCCTTCGAAGTGGGTATTGCTCCGCTGACCGGTGACGGCGCGATGCCGCTGTTCATCTACAGCCTGATCTATTTCGCTATCGTGATTCTGGTTTCCCTCTATCCGGGCAAGCTGCTGGATACCGTGGGTAACTTCCTGGCTCCGCTGAAAATTGTGGCGCTGATTGTTCTGGCGGTGGCGGCTATCGTCTGGCCTGCAGGCCCGATTAGCGACGCGATGGACGCCTATAAAAACGCCGCGTTCTCTAACGGCTTTGTGAACGGCTACCTGACGATGGATACGCTGGGCGCGATGGTGTTTGGTATCGTTATCGTTAACGCCGCGCGTTCCCGCGGTGTGACCGAAGCGCGTCTGCTGACCCGCTACACCATCTGGGCTGGCCTGATGGCCGGTGTAGGCCTGACGCTGCTGTATCTGGCGCTGTTCCGCCTGGGCTCCGATAGCGCGATGCTGGTCGACCAGAACGCCAACGGTGCGGCTATCCTGCACGCCTACGTCCAGCACACCTTCGGTGGTGCGGGCAGTATGCTGCTGGCGGCGCTCATCTTCCTGGCCTGCCTGGTTACCGCGGTTGGCCTGACCTGTGCCTGTGCTGAGTTCTTTGCGCAGTACCTGCCGCTCTCTTACCGTACCCTGGTGTTTATCCTCGGTATCTTCTCCATGGCGGTATCCAACCTCGGTCTGAGCCACCTGATTCAGGTCTCTATTCCGGTACTGACGGCGATCTATCCGCCGTGCATCGTGCTGGTGGTGCTGAGCTTCACCCGCCCGTGGTGGAACAACTCCTCACGAATTATTGCGCCAGCCATGTTTATCAGCCTGATTTTTGGTATCCTTGACGGGATTAAAGCATCAGCGTTCGCTGAAATTCTGCCAGCCTGGACACAGCGTCTGCCGCTGTCCGAGCAGGGCCTGGCCTGGCTGATGCCTACCGTTGTTGCACTGGTTCTGGCGGTTATCTGGGATCGTGCTGCAGGGCGTCAGGTCGCATCGAACGCCCATTAATCAACGGCAACAAACTGTTTAACCACGGGGCTTAAGGCCCCGTGGTTTTTTGTTTTTTTCGTGTTGAATGGCAAGATTTAAATGGAAAGCACTAACAAACTTAAACGTGGATTGAGCACGCGCCACATCCGCTTTATGGCGCTGGGCTCTGCTATTGGCACCGGTCTTTTTTATGGCTCGGCAGATGCCATCAAAATGGCCGGTCCAAGCGTGCTGCTGGCGTACATCATCGGCGGCGTGGCGGCGTATATCATCATGCGCGCCCTCGGCGAAATGTCGGTTCATAACCCCTCCGCCAGCTCCTTCTCCCGCTACGCGCAGGAAAACCTCGGCCCGCTGGCCGGGTTTATCACCGGCTGGACCTACTGCTTCGAAATCCTGATCGTGGCAATAGCCGACGTGACGGCGTTTGGCATCTATATGGGCGTCTGGTTCCCGGCGGTGCCGCACTGGATTTGGGTGCTGAGCGTGGTGCTGATCATTTGCGCCGTCAACCTGATGAGCGTGAAGGTGTTCGGCGAGCTGGAGTTCTGGTTCTCCTTCTTCAAGGTCGCCACCATTATCATCATGATTGTGGCCGGTTTCGGGATCATCATCTGGGGGATTGGCAACGGCGGGCAGCCGACCGGGATCCATAACCTCTGGAGCAACGGTGGCTTCTTCAGCAACGGCTGGCTCGGGATGGTGATGTCGCTGCAGATGGTGATGTTCGCCTACGGCGGTATCGAGATCATCGGTATCACCGCCGGTGAAGCGAAAGACCCGGAGAAATCCATTCCGCGTGCGATCAACTCGGTGCCGATGCGTATTCTGGTGTTTTATGTGGGTACGCTGTTTGTGATCATGTCCATTTACCCGTGGAATCAGGTGGGTACCAACGGTAGCCCGTTTGTCCTGACCTTCCAGCATATGGGCATTGCGTTTGCCGCCAGCATTCTCAACTTTGTAGTGCTGACCGCGTCGCTTTCGGCGATCAACAGTGACGTCTTTGGCGTGGGGCGTATGCTGCACGGCATGGCAGAGCAGGGCAGCGCGCCGAAGGTGTTCGCCAAAACCTCACGCCGCGGCACGCCGTGGGTGACCGTGGTGGTGATGACCGTGGCGCTGCTGTTCTCGGTTTATCTGAACTACATCATGCCGGAGAACGTCTTCCTGGTGATTGCATCCCTGGCGACCTTCGCGACGGTGTGGGTGTGGATCATGATCCTGCTGTCGCAGATTGCCTTCCGCCGTCGCCTGTCGCCGGATGAGGCGAAAGCGCTGAAGTTCAAAGTACCGGGCGGCGTTGCGACGACCGTCGTCGGGCTGATCTTCCTGGTGTTTATCATTGGCCTGATTGGCTACCATCCGGACACCCGCATTTCGCTCTACGTGGGATGCGCGTGGATCGTGCTGCTGCTGGTGGGCTGGGTGTTCAAATGCCGCCGCGACCGTCAGCTGGCGGAAGCGCAGTAAGGTAAAAATGCCGGGTGGCGCTGCGCTTACCCGGCCTACACTCCCTTTTACCCCCCAAAAAACTCCTCCCCCGTCCTCCTCCCCCAATAAATCCCATCATGGTGAGCTATCCTTAACCACCCTGTGGCAAGGTGACGTCAATTTCATCAGAGGGGATTCGTGATGTTAAACGCCTGGCACCTTCCGGTTGCCCCATTTGTTAAGCAAAACAAAGACAACCTTGTGATTACGCTCTGGCTGGCGGGGGAAAACCAGCCCGATCGCGTGACGCTCCGCGCCGAAATCGATAACGAAGAGACCGGGTTGAAAATGCACAAGCTGCGCAGCCAGCCGCAGCCGGGGATCACCGCCTGGCGGGCGAATATCGACCTGAGTAGCGGACAGCCGCGCCGCCGCTACAGCTTTAAGCTTTTGTGGAACAACCGCCAGCTGTGGTTTACCCCGCAGGGGTTTAGCCGTTTCCCGCCTGCACGGCTGGAGCAGTTTGCGGTCGATTATCCGGATAACGGCCCGCAGTGGGTTAACGATCAGGTCTTTTACCAGATTTTCCCGGACCGTTTTGCGCGCAGCGAAAAGCGCACTGCCGACCAGGATAAGATCTATTACCACCATGCAGCGGGCCACGACATTATCATGAAAGCGTGGGATGAGCCGTTAACCGCGCAGGCGGGCGGCTCGACCTTCTACGGCGGCGATCTTAACGGTATCAGCGAAAAGCTGCCGTACCTGAAAAAACTGGGCGTGACGGCGCTGTACCTCAACCCGGTGTTTAAAGCCCCGAGCGTACACAAATACGATACCGAAGATTATCGCCACGTTGACGCGCAGTTTGGCGGCGACGAGGCGCTGCTGCGCTTGCGTAAGAATACGCAAAAAGAGGGGATGCGCCTGATCCTGGACGGCGTGTTCAACCACAGCGGCGATTCGCATGCGTGGTTTGATCGGCATAACCAGTCGATGGGCGGGGCATGTCATAACCCGGATTCGCTGCAGCGCGACTGGTACAGCTTTAACGAGGAGGGCCGCGCGCTGGACTGGCTGGGCTACCCGAGCCTGCCGAAGCTGGATTTCCAGTCGCCAACGCTCGTTAATGAAATCTACGGCGGCGAAGACAGCATCGTCCGACACTGGCTGAAGGCGCCGTGGAATATGGACGGCTGGCGCCTGGACGTGGTGCATATGCTCGGCGAAGCGGGCGGGGCGCGGAACAACCTTCAGCACGTCGCCGGCATAACGCGCTCGGCAAAAGCCGCACAGCCGGAAGCGTTCGTTTTTGGCGAACACTTTGGTGACGCGCGCCAGTGGCTGCAGAATGATGCGGAAGATGCGGCGATGAACTATCGCGGCTTTACCTTCCCGCTGTGGGGATTCCTCGCCAACACCGATATCTCCTACGATCCAAATCATATCGACGCGGAAACCTGCATGGCGTGGATGGAGAACTACCGCGCCGGGCTGTCGCATCAGCAGCAGCTGCGGATGTTTAACCAGCTCGATAGCCACGATACCGCGCGTTTTAAATCCCTGCTGGGCAAGGATGTCGCGCGTCTGCCGCTGGCGGTCACCTGGCTCTTCACCTGGCCGGGCGTGCCGTGCATCTACTACGGAGACGAGGTGGGGCTGGACGGCAACAACGATCCGTTCTGCCGCAAAACCTTCCCGTGGGCACCAGAGAAACAGGACAAAGTGCTGTTCAGCCTGTATCAGCGGCTGGCGAAGCTGCGTAAGCAGAGTCTTGCCCTGCGCTACGGCGGCTGCCAGGCGGTATACGCTCATGATAACGTCGTGGTCTTTGCCCGCGTTTATAACCAGCAGCGCGTGCTGGTGGCGATTAACCGGGGCGAGGCCTGCGAAGTGGTGCTGGATGATTCACCGCTGCTGAATGTCGCTGCGTGGAAGAGTAAAGAGGGCAAGGCGACAATACAGGACGGCGTGCTGGCGCTGCCTGCAATATCCGCGACGATCTGGTTCGGCAGCTAATACGCTATTGTTTCCACCTTTTAAGATGGCGCAAATGCAATGATTTGTGTCAATCTTAACAGATCGTTTACGGTGAAGGTGGAAACATGGACGAGCTTTACATCCTTGGCTGTTTATTCCTGGTTTTTGCGCTGCTGGTTGCGCCCGTGCTTGCGGTTATCGGGTTTAATCGCAGTACGGCGGCGCAGCAGGAGATCGCTCGGCTGCGCCAGCGCATAGAGGCGCTTGAGCAGCGCGGCGTGCCTGAGAACGCGTCGGAACCGGTGCAGACCGCCGCGCCGGAGGCAATTACCGCGCCAGTGGTGGAGGACGCTCTCGCGCCTGTCGACCCCTGGCGACCCGATATTCCCGCAGCGGTGGCAGAACCCGCTTCTTCTCAGGCCCCGACCCCTGCGGCAAAACAGCCTTCAGCCTTTGGCGGCATCCTGACGTCGCTGGCGCGCTGGTTCATGCAGGGCAATCCACTGGCGAAGCTGGGCATTCTGCTGCTCTTCCTCGGCCTCTCTTTCCTGCTGCGCTATACCGTCGAACATTCCCTGTTCCCGCTTGAGCTGCGCCTCGTGGCAGCGGCGCTGTTTGCCGTTGTTCTGCTGGCGATTGGGTGGCGACTGCGGCACAGGCAGCGGGTCTATGCGCTGATCCTCCAGGGCGGGGCGACCGGCGTGCTCTACCTGACGGTGTTTGGCGCCTTCCGGCTCTGGCAAATGCTGCCGATGACGCTGGCTTTTGCGCTGCTGGTGGTGATCTGCGCGGCGAGCGTCGGGCTGGCGGTGCTGCAGAAGGCCCTGAGCCTTGCCATGCTGGCGAGCCTCGGCGGGTATCTTGCGCCACTGCTGTTGTCTACCGGGGGCGGCAGCTTTGTCGCGCTGTTCTCTTTCTATCTCCTGCTGTCCATCGGCATTCTTGCTATCAGCATCTGGCAGCACTGGCGCGAGCTGAACCTGCTCGGGCTGCTGTTCACGTTCGGCGTGGGCGGCCTGTGGGGGCTGAGTGATTACCAGCCTGAAGACTATTGGATCTGCCAGCTGTTCCTGATTGCCAATACGCTGATCTTCGGCGTGCTGAGCGTGGCGCTGTCGCTGCGGGCGCAGGAAAAAGGGAAGCAGATCGTTGACGGTGTGCTGCTGTTTGCCCCGCCGCTGATCGGCTTCGGAATGCAGTACGGCATGACTCGATACTGGGAATATGGCCCGGCGCTGAGCGCGCTGGGATACGGCGCATTTTATCTCACCCTCGCGTACCTCGCGCTGCGGCGCTATCCCTCCCTCGGACGGCCGCTGGTCATGGCAGCGCTGGCGATCGGCGGCGGGTTCGCCACGCTCGCCATTCCGCTGGCGCTGTCGGCGCGCTGGACGGCAATGGCCTGGGCGCTGGAGGGGCTGGGTATTCTCTGGCTGGGCGTGCAGCAGCACCAGCGGCGCATGAGCTATAGCGGGACGGCGCTGCTGGTGCTGGCCCTCGGCAGCGCGCTGTGGGCGCAAACGGACGGCGTTACGTCGCTGAGCCTGCTCCTTATCTTCGCCATCCTCAGCCTTTGCTGGCTGGCAGCGGCCTGGCTGTGGCGGACTCTTTTTCTGCCGGTCAGCTGGGCGCTGCTGGCAGGCGGGCTGCTGTTCTGGCTGGTAGCGCAGCTGGGTGCGTCGCAGCTTGTACTCACGAAAGAATTACCGATTCTGGCGGGCGTGCTGGCGCTGACGGCGGCGTCGGCCTGGGGCTGGCGGCAGGTGGCCGCTCGTCTGGCGTGGCGAGAGCTGGACGCCAGCAAATGGCTGCTGTGGCCGGTAATGCTGCTGATGGTGGGGTATCAGATCTGGCATCAGCAGATCGTTGCCGCCGGCTGGTCAAACCTGGCCTGGTGCATTTCGCTTCCTGCCGCGCTGATGCTGCTGCGGCGCGATGGTGAAAGGGTTCTGCCGCGTATCGCGATGGGGCTGCATCTGTCGCTGTGCTGGATGATTTTACTGGCGCTGGCCGCCGAGCTTTACTGGTTTGCCCGGTCTCTGCCGTGGGGCATGGCGGCCTGGGGCAGCGGATTAGCGATGGCCGCAGGCGGCGGGGTGATTATGGCGCTCTCTGCTGCGGTACGGCGTCGCGCGTGGCCGTTCCGGGAATGGCCTGCGCTCTATGCGTGTCTGGCACCGATCCCTGCCGTCGTGGCGCTGCTGGTACTGCTGGTGGTGACCAATTTCCAGGACGGCGTGGTCTATCGCCAGACCTGGCTCCCGCTGGTAAACCCGCTTGAGGAAGGCGCAGCGTTCGCGTTGCTGGGGCTGGTGGTCTTTTATCGGGCGGTGGATCGCTACTACCCGGCATTGCTTGCGCAAGCGCGTCCGTGGCCTGGCGTCGCGCTCATGGCGTTTGGCTTCTGGTGGCTGAACGGTGCGCTGATGCGCGCCCTGGCCTGGTACGGCGACGTGGCCTGGAATATGGCATCGCTGTGGGATTCGCGGCTTATCCAGACCAGCTTTGCCCTGTTCTGGATGCTGAGTGCGCTGGTGGTCATGATCCATGCCACCCGTCGGGCTTCCCGGCAGGAGTGGCTCTGCGGGGCCGCGCTGCTGGGTGTGGTGATGGTTAAGCTGATGCTGGTGGACAGCGCTGGCGGAGGCGGTCTGTCGCGCGCGGTGGCGTTTATCGGCGTGGCGATACTGGTGCTGATCGTGGGCTATTTCTCGCCGCTACCGCCAAAAACAGGAGATGAAAAATGAAATGGATGAAAGCGGTAGCGTGTACCGCGCTGCTGGCGCTTTCCGGCCCGGCGTTCTGTGACGAAGTATCAACGGAATCGCCACGTGACTACGCCTTTGGTCGTTCACTCGACACGTCCGTTCCTTCCCGGTGGTATCGAGTGATGCTGCCGCTTGCCGTCTATGAGCAGAGCACATCCGCGGATCTGCATGATGTTCGCGTCTTTAACCAGTCGGGTGAGCCGGTTCCCTTTAGCCTGATCGCCGCGACGCGCCCGCAGGCCACAGCGCAATCCACGGCGCTGCGCCTCTTTCCGCTGGACGCCTCGCCGCTCGCGGCTGCCTCAGACGCCGGTGACAGCGATAAGATCCGGCTCCGTTCCCGAAACGGCGTTGAGATTGTGCTGGAGGGGCAAAAAGCCGCCGCAGCCGGGCAACATTACCTGCTGAGCTTGCCGGAGCAGACGTCGGGTGAGCTGGCCATATCCCAGCTGCAGCTGCTCTGGAATACCCCGCAGACGCCGTGGCAGGGAACGGCGTCGGTCTATTACAGCGAGGATCTTAAGCGCTGGTATACCCTTCGCGAAGATATGCCGCTGCTGGACGTCGCCAGCGGCCAGGATCGCCTTAAGCTCGATCGGATCGATACCGACACGGTTTTATCTCCCGAGGCGAATCGCTATCTCATGGTGGTGCTGAATACGCAGAGCCAGGGGGTAACGTTGACCGGCGTAAACGCAATCAGCGCACCTGCGCAGGCGGCCCCGGAAGAGATCAATCTTGAGGGGAAAGGGGAGCAGTTATCGACAACCGAAGCTCAGTGGCGCTGGACGCGTCCGCAGCCGCTGAGCGCTGTCAGCATCTCGCTGAACGGCGATGGCGTCCTTCCCGTGGAGATCGCGTGGCGGCGTACGGAAAAAGACACATGGCATCCCCTGAAAAAAGAGGTGATTTACCGCCTGGAGGGGAAAACATCCGGACCGGTTTCGCTTAACGGGGACCTGGTGCAGGCCGTGAAAATCACGACGCTGAATGCGCGTCTGCCAGAATACCTGCCGAGCGTCACGGGGCATCGCGACCGCTATGACCTGGTGTTCAACGCGCAGGGTAAAGCGCCGTACGTGCTCGCCTGGGGCAACGGCGCCGCAAAGCCTGCACAGGTGGAACCTGACATGCTGATCCCAGCCGATCTGCGCAAGACCTATGATATGGCGAACCTGCCGCAGGCCGATATTCTGGATGATGTCGCGTTGGGCGGTGAGGGGCGGCTAAACGCCACCTCTGCAGGCGAGCGGGCGAGCTGGATGAACGCCCTGCTGGTGTGGGGCGTGCTGATCGCGGGCGTAATCCTGCTGGCGGGCATGGCCTGGCGCATCTGGCGGGAAACGCAGCGCAAGGCATAAAAAAAGGCCCGCATAAGCGGGCCTTTCTCGTAAACCGTGCCGATTACAGGCTGGATACGTTTTCAGACAGGTATTTAGCTACGCCGTCTGGGGAAGCAGCCATACCTTCTTTACCTTTTTCCCACTGAGCCGGGCACACTTCGCCGTGCTCTTCGTGGAACTGCAGCGCGTCAACCATGCGCAGCATTTCGTCGATGTTACGACCCAGCGGCAGATCGTTCACAACCTGGTGACGAACGATGCCGTTCGCGTCGATCAGGAAGGAACCGCGCAGCGCAACGCCAGCGTCCGGATGTTCGATACCGTAAGCCTGCTGGATTTCGCGTTTGATGTCCGCAACCATTGCGTATTTCACCGCACCGATGCCGCCTTTGTCGACAGGGGTGTTACGCCATGCGTTGTGTACAAACTCAGAGTCGAAGGAGACGCCAACCACTTCTACGCCACGCTTCTGGAATTCTTCATAACGTTTGTCGAACGCGATCAGCTCAGACGGGCAAACGAAAGTGAAGTCCATTGGCCAGAAGAACAGAACGGTCGCTTTACCGTTGGTGTGCTGTTTGAAGTTGAAGTTTTCAACGATTTCACCGTTGCCCAGAACTGCTGCAGCTGTAAAATCCGGAGCCGGACGAGTTACCAGAACCATATGATTCTCCTGTAGATACTAAGGTTATTTGGAACGCAACGCGAGCCAGTATAGAGAGTGTTCATGGATAAGACAAAGAGGTGGTGACAATCGTTCCGCCAGCTTTTACCTATCAATACGAATTCTGTCAGAGCTGTTTGTTTTTCGCCTGCGCCATCATGCGCGGGTAAAACTGCCAGAAGCGGGTCTCCAGCGCATCGTAATGTTCATCCAGGTCATACCAGGAATCCCGCAGCGCATCCAGGCGCGGGCGACGGCTCGCCATCCCATTCAACACGTTCTGAATGAAATCCATCTCGCGATAGCGCTCCAGCCAGCGCTCTGACCACAGGTAGTTATTCAGATTCACAAAGCGCGGCGGCGAGTCGGGCAGAATGATCGACACCTGCTGATGGGCATAACGCACAAATTCCGGCAGGGGAAGCTCCGGCGAGAGCTGTGCCCAGTGGCGCGACAGGAAGTGATCCCACATCACGTCGAGGGTAATCGGCGCAACGCGGCGCGTTTCCGGCCGAAACCACGCTTTGGCTTCCGTCACTTCCGGCAGCTTATCCGTCAGCACGTCGATGCGGCGGTGCATAAAAATCCCGTCGACAACCTCAGGGGCGTACGCTTCCGCGGGGTTGCCGCGTACGAAATCGGCCAGCAAATTGCCGGACAGGGAGCTGTCAGCGAGGTGAGCGAGATGCAGGTGAGCGAGAAAATTCATGCGTTTTATTTGTCCGGGGGCGGCTAGTTGTTGCAGCAAAAGGGTGTGAGCACTAGACTATGCCGCCTGTTTTTAAGTCACGAGTATACGTCATGCGCGTCGCCGATTTCTCCTTTGAACTACCTGAATCCCTGATTGCTCACTATCCCATGCCTGAGCGCAGCAGCTGTCGTTTACTGTCACTGGATGGGCCAACGGGCGAGCTGACGCACGGTACTTTCACCGATTTGCTCGACAAGCTCAACCCTGGCGATCTGCTGGTCTTTAACAATACCCGCGTGATCCCGGCGCGCCTGTTCGGCCGTAAGGCCAGCGGCGGCAAGATTGAAGTGCTGGTCGAACGTATGCTCGATGATAAACGTATTCTGGCACATATTCGCGCATCCAAAGCGCCAAAGCCGGGCGCGGAGCTGCTGCTGGGCGATGACGAGAGCATCAAGGCGACCATGACCGCGCGCCACGACGCGCTGTTCGAGGTGGAGTTCAACGACGAGCGGACGGTGCTCGATATTCTGAACGCCATCGGCCACATGCCGCTGCCGCCGTACATTGAGCGTCCTGACGAAGAGGCTGACCGCGAGCTGTACCAGACCGTCTACAGCCAGAAGCCTGGCGCGGTCGCGGCCCCGACGGCAGGCCTGCACTTTGATGAACCGCTGCTGGAAAAACTGCGCGCGAAAGGCATTGAGATGGCGTTTGTAACGCTGCACGTCGGGGCGGGAACCTTCCAGCCGGTGCGCGTGGACAGCATTGAAGACCACATCATGCACTCTGAGTATGCTGAAGTGCCGCAGGATGTCGTGGACGCGGTGCTGGCGGCGAAAGCGCGCGGTAGCCGCGTCGTGGCGGTCGGTACGACGTCTGTGCGCTCGCTGGAGAGCGCCGCGCAGGCCGCGAAAAGCGAGTTGATTGAGCCGTTCTTTGGCGATACGCAGATCTTTATCTACCCGGGTTACCAGTACAAAGTGATTGACGCGCTGGTGACCAACTTCCATCTGCCTGAATCGACGCTGATTATGCTGGTCTCCGCGTTCGCGGGGTATCAGCATACGATGAATGCCTACAAGTCTGCGGTAGAACAAAAATATCGCTTTTTTAGCTACGGGGACGCGATGTTTATCACGTACAATCCGCAGGCTTTGAATGAGCGTGTCGGGGAATAAGTCCGCGGCACCGTTTTACAACGTTGGACTGTTTTTCTGACGTCGGAGAAAAAATGAAATTTGAACTCGATACCACCGACGGTCGCGCGCGCCGCGGTCGCCTGGTGTTTGATCGCGGCGTGGTGGAAACCCCCGCGTTTATGCCTGTGGGCACGTACGGCACCGTAAAAGGGATGACGCCGGAAGAAGTTGAAGCCACTGGCGCGCAGATTATCCTCGGTAATACCTTCCACCTGTGGCTGCGTCCGGGTCAGGAGATCATGAAGCTCCACGGCGACCTGCACGACTTCATGCAGTGGAAAGGCCCTATCCTGACCGACTCCGGCGGTTTCCAGGTCTTCAGCCTGGGGGATATCCGCAAGATCACCGAGCAGGGCGTTCACTTCCGTAACCCGATCAACGGCGATCCGATTTTCCTCGATCCCGAAAAATCAATGGAGATTCAGTACGATCTCGGCTCTGACATCGTGATGATCTTCGACGAATGCACGCCGTATCCGGCCGACTGGGACTACGCCAAGCGTTCCATGGAGATGTCTCTGCGCTGGGCGAAGCGAAGCCGTGACCGTTTTGACTCCCTGCAGAACAAAAATGCGCTGTTCGGCATTATCCAGGGCAGCGTTTACGAAGATTTACGCGATATCTCTGTTAAAGGTCTGGTAGAGATAGGTTTTGATGGCTACGCTGTCGGCGGTTTGGCTGTGGGTGAGCCGAAGGAAGACATGCACCGCATTCTGGAGCACGTCTGCCCGCAAATCCCGGCGGATAAACCACGATACCTGATGGGCGTGGGCAAACCGGAAGATCTGGTTGAAGGCGTACGCCGCGGCATTGATATGTTCGACTGCGTCATGCCAACCCGCAACGCGCGTAACGGCCATCTGTTCGTTACCGATGGCGTGGTGAAAATCCGTAACGCGAAGCATAAGAGTGACACCAGCCCGCTCGATTCCGAGTGCGATTGCTATACCTGTCGCAATTATTCTCGCGCGTACCTGCATCATCTCGATCGTTGCAACGAGATTTTGGGCGCGCGTCTCAATACCATTCATAATCTTCGTTATTATCAGCGCTTAATGGCTGGTTTACGTAAGGCTATCGAAGAGGGTAAATTAGAGAGCTTCGTGACCGATTTCTACCAACGTCAGGGGCGGGATGTTCCACCGTTGAACGTTGATTAATTTTAATAATGAGGGAATTTGAATGAGCTTTTTTATTTCTGATGCGGTAGCAGCAACAGGCGCTCCAGCGCAGGGCAGCCCAATGTCTCTGATTCTGATGCTGGTTGTGTTCGGTCTGATCTTCTATTTCATGATCCTGCGCCCGCAGCAGAAGCGCACCAAAGAGCACAAAAAGCTGATGGACTCCATCGCGAAAGGCGATGAAGTGCTGACCAACGGTGGTCTGGTCGGTCGCGTAACCAAAGTGGCTGAAAGTGGCTACATTGCAATCGCCCTGAACGACACCACTGAAGTGGTCATCAAACGTGACTTCGTAGCTGCCGTTCTGCCGAAAGGCACCATGAAGGCGCTGTAATCCCAACTTTTCCCAAAGGGAACTGCCGTGTTAAACCGTTATCCTTTGTGGAAGTACATCATGCTGGTCGTCGTGATTCTCGTCGGCCTGCTGTACGCGCTTCCCAACCTGTATGGTGAGGATCCGGCTGTTCAAATCACTGGCGCGCGCGGTGTCGCCGCCAGTGAGCAAACGCTGATCCAGGTCCAGAAAACGTTACAAGAAGAAAAAATTACCGCTAAGTCTGTGGCACTGGAAGAGGGCGCAATTCTTGCTCGCTTCGACACCACCGACACGCAGCTCCGCGCACGTGAAGCGCTGATGGGCGTGCTGGGTGATAAATACGTCGTGGCGCTTAACCTTGCCCCTGCAACCCCGCGTTGGCTGGCTGCGATGAATGCAGAGCCAATGAAACTCGGTCTTGACCTGCGTGGTGGCGTTCACTTCCTGATGGAAGTGGATATGGATACCGCGCTCGGCAAGCTGCAGGAACAGAATATCGACAGCCTGCGCAGCGATCTGCGTGATAAAGGCATCGCTTACACCACCGTGCGTAAAGAAGATAACTACGGCATGAGCATCACGTTCCGCGACAGCGCGGCGCGCGATCAGGCTGTAGATTACCTGACCCAACGTCACCGTGACCTGGTGATCTCCTCGCAGGGCAGCAACCAGCTGCGCGCGGTGATGACCGATGCGCGCCTGAAAGAAGCGCGTGAATATGCCGTTCAGCAGAACATCAACATTCTGCGTAACCGTGTAAACCAACTGGGCGTGGCCGAGCCGCTGGTACAGCGTCAGGGGGCTGACCGTATCGTGGTTGAACTGCCGGGTATCCAGGACACCGCGCGTGCGAAAGAGATTCTCGGTGCGACCGCAACGCTGGAATTCCGTCTGGTGAATACCAACGTTGACCAGTCTGCTGCCGCTTCTGGCCGTATTCCGGGTGACTCCGAAGTGAAACAGACCCGCGAAGGTCAGCCGGTTGTGCTGTACAAACGCGTGATTCTGACCGGTGACCACATCACCGACTCCACGTCGAGCCAGGATGAATACAACCAGCCGCAGGTTAACATCTCGCTGGATAGCGCGGGTGGTAACATCATGTCTAACTTCACTAAGGACAACATCGGTAAACCGATGGCGACCCTGTTCGTGGAGTACAAAGACAGCGGTAAGAAAGATGCAAACGGCCGTGCTGTGCTGGTGAAAGAGGAAGAGGTGATTAACATCGCCAATATCCAGTCTCGTCTGGGTAACAGCTTCCGTATTACCGGTATTAACAACCCGAACGAAGCGCGTCAGCTCTCCCTGCTGCTGCGTGCCGGTGCGCTGATAGCGCCAATTCAGATTGTTGAAGAACGTACCATTGGTCCAACTCTGGGTATGCAAAACATCCAGCAGGGCCTGGAAGCGTGTCTGGCCGGTCTGGTGGTCTCTATCCTCTTCATGATCTTCTTCTATAAGAAGTTTGGTCTGATTGCGACCTCCGCGCTGATCGCGAACCTGGTGCTGATTATCGGCATCATGTCCCTGCTGCCGGGAGCGACGCTGACCATGCCGGGGATTGCGGGTATCGTTCTGACCCTTGCGGTGGCGGTCGACGCCAACGTACTGATTAACGAACGTATCAAAGAAGAGTTGAGCAACGGTCGCTCTGTTCAGCAGGCGATTGATGAAGGTTATAAAGGCGCGTTCAGCTCTATCTTCGATGCGAACGTAACAACACTGATTAAGGTTCTTATCCTGTATGCAGTGGGTACTGGCGCGATCAAAGGCTTTGCGATTACAACCGGTATCGGTGTCGCAACGTCAATGTTTACCGCTATTGTCGGCACCCGTGCCATCGTGAACCTGCTGTACGGCGGCAAGCGCGTCAAAAAGCTGTCTATCTGAGGAGTGCGTTGTGGCACAGGAATATACTGTTGAACAATTGAACCACGGCCGTAAAGTCTGGGACTTTATGCGCTGGGACTACTGGGCCTTCGGCATTTCAGGTTTCCTGCTGATTCTGTCCATCGTCATTATGGGCGTGAAAGGCTTTAACTGGGGTCTCGATTTTACCGGTGGTACGGTAATTGAAATCTCCCTGGAAAAACCGGTCGATATGGACCAGATGCGCGAATCGCTGCAGAAAGCGGGCTTTGAAGAGCCGCTGCTGCAGAACTTCGGCAGCAGCCGCGACATCATGGTGCGTATGCCGCCGGTGCACGATGCCAACGGCAGCCAGGAGCTGGGCAGTAAGGTTGTTAGCGTGATTAACGAAACAACCAGCCAGAACGCGGCGGTTAAGCGTATTGAGTTCGTCGGCCCAAGCGTGGGTGCTGACCTGGCGCAGACCGGTGCGATGGCGCTGCTGGTGGCGCTGATCTCCATCCTGGTGTACGTCGGTTTCCGCTTTGAGTGGCGACTGGCGGCCGGTGTGGTTATCGCTCTGGCGCACGACGTGGTGATCACCATGGGCATACTGTCGCTGTTCCACATTGAGATTGACCTGACGATTGTGGCATCCCTGATGTCCGTCATCGGTTACTCACTGAACGACAGTATCGTGGTATCTGACCGTATCCGTGAAAACTTCCGTAAGATCCGTCGCGGCACGCCGTACGAAATCTTTAACGTGTCGTTGACCCAGACGCTACACCGTACCTTGATCACATCCGGTACCACCCTGATGGTGATCCTGATGCTGTTCCTGTTCGGTGGTCCGGTTCTGGAAGGCTTCTCGCTGACCATGTTGATTGGTGTCACCATCGGTACGGCGTCGTCTATCTACGTTGCGTCCGCCCTGGCGCTGAAACTCGGCATGAAGCGTGAGCACCTGCTCCAGCAGAAAGTCGAAAAAGAAGGCGCGGATCAGCCGTCCATTCTGCCGTAAGGCGACGTTTACTGCGTATCAAAATCCCGGTCGGTTGACCGGGATTTTTTTTATCTGCTCCTGACAAACACTCCTGACAGTATGCTGTCAGGAGCCCTGTCGTAGACTCCTTCTGAACCCAAACAACAGGCAGGAGGATGTATGAAAAGCGTCATTAACTGGTTTGAAATTCCGGTCTCGGATATGGATCGCGCCATCAAATTTTATGAGCCGGTGATGCAGCTTGCGCTGCGTCGCGAGAAAATGGACTGTGCGGAGCTGGCCGTTTTTCCGCATGAGGATCCCGCCACCGGAGGCGCCCTGGCAAAATTTGACGGCGTTACACCGTCTTTGCAGGGCGCTATTATTTACCTGCATACTGACAATCTGGCGGCAACGCTCGATCGCATCGCCTCTGAGGGCGGCGAGTGCGTGTTTGGCCCGCTGGAACTGCCGCATGGCATTGGCACTATCGCCTTGTTTACCGACAGCGAGGGTAACCGCGTCGGCCTCCATCAACCTGCCTGAGAGCGAACTAAGAAATGACCCGACGCGCTGACCGTTTGTTTCAGATTGTGCAGATCCTGCGGGGCAGGCGTCTGACAACGGCAGCGCATCTGGCGGACCGGCTTGGCGTGTCCGAGCGCACGGTCTACCGCGATATCCGCGACCTGTCGCTTTCCGGCGTGCCGGTGGAAGGTGAGGCGGGGAGCGGATATCGGCTTATGTCGGGCTTTGACCTGCCGCCGCTGATGCTGACAAATAAGGAGTCCGAGGCGCTGATCGTTGCGATTCGCCTGCTCAAAACCTGGGGAGGGGAATCGCTGTCGCGCGAGCTGGAGTCGGCTCAGGAAAAGGTGCTGGCGATTCTGCCCGAGGAGAGTCGTCGAAAGGCGGAGCAGACGCGGATCTACGCCCCGGATTTTTGCATGCAAAGCCACTCCCGCAGCGATTTTGACAGGATCCATCAGGCAATTTCCGCTCAGCAGGTGCTGGCGCTGCATTACCGTGATGAAGCAGGACAGCTGTCTAATCGTGAGGTTCAGCCTCTGGGGCTGTTCTTCTGGGGAGAGCGCTGGCTGCTGGCGGCGTGGTGTGAACGGCGCGATGACTATCGCTGTTTCCGGCTCGACAGATGCCTCAATATTGTGGCTACGGAAAGGCGGTTTAGCGAAAGTGCGGACAGGTCTTTGGCGGATTTTTTGCGCAAGGTGAGGCAGTAAAAAGCCGGGTGGCGGCTACGCCTTACCCGGCTACATTTGGCTCGTAGGCCCGGTTTGCGTAGCGCCACCGGGCGAAACCCGCACTGATTAGAAGTTGTAACCTACAACCAGGTAACCACCCCAACCGGTAGATCGGACGCTGAAGTCGCCGTTGCCGAAGTTCAGGCTGGCGTCGTCGTTCCACTGACCACCGTTGTGCCAGTAACGTGCCACAACAGAGTAGTGCCAGTGATCGTAGTTCAGCGCCAGAATGTGGCTGGAGGCGATGGAGTTATTGGTACGCGCTTTCTTACCGTTCAGGTCACGGAAATCGTTGTCACCCAGGTCTGAGCCCCAGTCAAAGTTGGTGAAGCCGATATAGCTCAGGTTACCGCCCCACAGTTGGGTAATTGGCACAAAGTATTTCACTTTGAAACGGTAGCCATCCCACTCGTTTTCGTTCGCGGCACCGTAGTTCTGCCACTGATACTTAGCGTACACGTTCAGAGACAGGCTCATTGGCAGACCGGTGTCGATGTCCGTACCCAGACCCATGTACCAGGTGCTTTGTTCCTGAGAATCGTTGCGGCCCATGTCGTAAATGTAGTTATTCGCGAAGTACCACTCTTTGAACGGCCCGAAGCTTAGGTCGGTGCCGGTCAGCTTATCGATAGAGAAGCGTGGTTCGATTTCCATAAACAGCGGAGAGCCGTTGTTCCAGATACCTTTCGCATCGGTGTTACCACCAAAGAATACTGGCAGATCGACGTAGCCGTAGAAATCAAACCAGTCTTTCTTGGCGAACGCTTCATATTCCAGGTAGGTATCGTTACGAATCTGAGGTCCGAAACGCGTGTGGTAGCTGCCGACCACGTTAACGCTCTGGTGCCACCAGTCGGAGAGGTATTGTGGTTTGTCGTTTTCCGCTGCGTTAACAGTGAAAGAAGAGGACAGTGCCAGCACGGCGCCAGCTGCGAGTAATGTTTTTTTCATAATCATGCCACTGATTGAAATTCCCTTCCGGGAGTGAAAAATGCGCGAATTGCGTTTCTAAATATTTCGTGTTTCTGCGGTGCCTATTATAGGAATCCCTGCTCACAAAAATATGTGTTGTTTCACATATCTCTCATACACGTAATCGATTGCGTTCACGTTTGCGTACTTTAAACGGCCGGGATTGTAGCGGCAATCATTTATGTTGCCAATCCATACGAAATGTAAATGTTAGCGGAGTGACATTTCACTCCGCTAAAAAAGAGAGGATTACTGCGCGGCGGGTTGAATGTCGTGAATGCGGATAAAGCCTAACTGTTCCGGCGTAAGGCCACTTAACTGAAGCGGAATATCCACATCACTGGGTGCTAAAACACTGGCCGGGGCGGTGAAGAGCTGATTCTTCACGTTCACCTCCTGGTAGTTCTCCGTGGTGCCCTGGATCTGGCCCCACTCGACGGTGCCGCTGAAGGCCGGAAGCGGATCGTTGGACTCTCCCTTGATGCGTAATGTTGCGCGAGTACCATCGGCATTCGCCGCCACATTCACCAGAGACATTTTTAGCGTGCCAATCTGGCTGTTCAGCAGGGCAGGCGTATTCGCCCCCGGCAGCAGGTACACCCCGCTGGTAGATTTCGCGTTCAGCGCATTTTGCTGGGTGATCTTCACCGTTTCTTTGTTTAGCTTGTCCATCGCCGTATTGAGCGTATTGACGCTCTGTTTCATCTGACGGACTTCGGTTTGCTGTGCACAGGCGCTAAGGGTGAAGAGGCTCCCCACCAGCAATATTTTCAGGTAACGTCTTGTCATTGCGTTTATTTCCTTGAAATAACGGATCGTCCTAATGGTAGCCAGCATCATTGTGTCAGACATAGATCCTTTTTCTCAAAAAGCTCTTCCTTTGTTGTCAGGCCAGTTCAGGGTAAAATGAAAATCAGTTAACCAGATAACAGGGATACCGTATGCATTGCCCATTCTGCTCCGCTGTGGATACCAAAGTCATCGACTCTCGCCTTGTGGGCGAAGGGTCTTCAGTGCGCCGTCGTCGGCAGTGTCTGGTGTGTAACGAGCGTTTCACGACCTTTGAGGTGGCAGAGCTGGTCATGCCGCGCGTGGTTAAAAGTAACGACGTACGTGAGCCGTTTAACGAAGAGAAACTGCGCAGCGGAATGCTGAAGGCCCTTGAAAAGCGTCCCGTCAGCGCGGACGACGTGGAGATGGCGTTAAACCACATAAAATCTTACCTTCGTGGTTTGGGTGAGCGTGAAGTGCCCAGCAAGATGATTGGCAACCTGGTAATGGAGCAGCTGAAAAAGCTCGATAAGGTCGCCTATATCCGCTTCGCCTCGGTCTACCGCAGCTTCGAAGATATCAAAGAGTTTGGCGAAGAGATCGCCCGCTTACAGGATTAAGCTCATGCACGATGAGATGTACATGGCGCGAGCCATGAAGCTGGCGCAGCGCGGTCGTTTTACGACCCATCCCAACCCGAACGTCGGGTGCGTTATCGTTAAAGATGGCGAGATCGTGGGGGAGGGCTTTCACTATCGTGCAGGCGAGCCGCATGCTGAGGTTCATGCCCTGCGCATGGCCGGCGAGAAGGCGCGCGGTGCGACGGCCTACGTTACGCTGGAGCCCTGCAGCCATCACGGGCGTACGCCACCGTGCTGCGACGCGCTGATTGCCGCGGGGGTGTCGCGCGTGGTTGCATCGATGCAGGACCCGAATCCGCAGGTGGCCGGACGAGGTCTGTATCGTCTGCAGCAGGAAGGCATTGACGTCAGCCATGGCCTGATGATGCAGGACGCGGAAGCGCTCAACAAAGGTTTCCTGAAGCGCATGCGTACCGGGTTCCCGTATATCCAGCTTAAGCTGGGTGCCTCGCTGGACGGTCGTACGGCGATGGCAAACGGCGAGAGCCAGTGGATCACGTCGCCGCAGGCAAGGCGCGATGTGCAACGTCTGCGTGCGCAAAGCCATGCTATTCTCACCAGCAGTGAAACCGTTCTGGCTGACGATCCGGCCATGACCGTGCGCTGGGACGAGCTGAATGCCGATACCCAGGCTCTGTATCCGCAGGAGAACCTGCGTCAGCCGCTGCGTATTGTCATTGATAGCCAGAACCGCGTGACGCCGGAGCACCGCATCGTCCAGCAGCCAGGGGAAACCTGGATTGCGCGCACCAAAGAAGATACGCGCGCATGGCCGGAAGGCGTACGCAGCATCATAGTGCCGGAGCATAACGGGCATCTGGATCTGGTGGTGCTGATGATGCTGCTCGGCAAGCAGCAGGTGAACAGCATCTGGGTCGAAGCGGGCCCGACGCTTGCCGGCGCGCTGCTTCAGGCGGGGCTGGTGGATGAGCTTCTCGTCTACGTTGCGCCTAAACTGTTGGGCAGTGACGCGCGCGGCCTGTTTGTGCTGCCCGGCCTTGAAAAACTGGCCGATGCACCACAACTCAAATTTAGCGAGATTCGTCCGGTGGGTCCGGATGTCTGCCTCCACTTAACGACAGCGTAATTGCTCCCGAAATAGGGAAGCAGTGCGCAAAGTATTATGATAAAATCCGCCCCCCTGCGGGGCCAAATGAACCCGTAAAGGAAGAGTATGAACATTATTGAAGCTGCTGTAGCTACCCCGGACGCTCGCGTCGCCATCACCATTGCGCGTTTCAACAACTTCATCAACGATAGCCTGCTGGAAGGTGCGGTTGACGCCCTGAAACGTATCGGCCAGGTTAAAGATGACAACATTACCGTTGTTTGGGTTCCAGGCGCTTACGAACTGCCACTGGCGGCGGGCGCGCTGGCGAAAACCGGTAAATATGACGCGGTGATTGCGCTGGGTACCGTTATTCGTGGCGGCACTGCGCACTTCGAATACGTTGCGGGCGGTGCAAGCAACGGTCTGGCACACGTTGCGCAGGATGCTGAAATTCCTGTCGCGTTCGGCGTGCTGACCACCGAAAGTATTGAACAAGCCATCGAACGTGCTGGCACCAAAGCCGGTAACAAAGGTGCAGAAGCTGCACTGACCGCGCTTGAAATGATCAATGTATTGAAAGCCATCAAGGCCTGATTTTTTTGTAAGGGGAATTCCGTGAAACCTGCTGCTCGTCGCCGCGCCCGTGAATGTGCCGTCCAGGCACTTTACTCCTGGCAGTTGTCCCAGAACGACATCGCTGATGTTGAATACCAGTTCCTGTCAGAACAGGACGTGAAAGACGTTGACGTTCTGTACTTCCGTGAACTGCTGTCGGGAGTGGCGACTAATAGCGCGTATCTCGATGGTCTGATGAAACCTTACCTGTCCCGTCTGCTCGAAGAGCTGGGTCAGGTAGAAAAAGCAGTGTTGCGCATTGCGCTGTTTGAGCTGTCTAAACGTGATGATGTGCCGTACAAAGTGGCCATCAACGAAGCGATCGAACTGGCGAAAACCTTCGGCGCTGAAGACAGCCACAAGTTTGTAAACGGCGTACTTGATAAAGCAGCACCTGCGATCCGTCCCCACAAAAAGTGATCCGCAAACCGGAGTTTTGCATTGCCTGACGGGCAGTGCGGCTCCGGTTTTTTCTTTTATTTGCTGAGGCATAACGTATGGCATGCGGCGAATTTTCCCTGATTGCCCGTTATTTCGACCGTGTCAGAACCTCTCGTCTTGATGTTGAAACCGGCATCGGCGATGACTGTGCACTTCTCAATATTCCCGAAAAACAGACGCTGGCAATCAGCACCGACACCTTAGTGTGCGGACGTCATTTTTTACCGGATATCGATCCTGCCGATCTGGCGTATAAGGCGCTGGCGGTTAACGTCAGCGATCTGGCGGCGATGGGGGCCGATCCCGCGTGGTTAACCCTGGCGCTGACGCTGCCTGAGGTAGACGAAGCCTGGCTTGAAGCATTCAGCGATGCGCTGTTTGAGCAGCTTAACTACTACGATATGCAGCTGATTGGCGGTGATACCACTGCCGGGCCGCTGTCGATGACGCTGGCGATCCATGGCTATGTACCGCTTGGTCGCGCGCTGAAGCGTTCGGGTGCAAAACCCGGCGACTGGATCTACGTGACCGGTACACCGGGCGACAGCGCCGCGGGCCTGGCGATTCTTCAGGATCGCTTAACCGTGAAGAACGCTGACGATGCGGCGTATCTGGTGAAACGCCATCTGCGCCCGACGCCGCGTATTCTGCACGGTCAGGCGCTGCGCGAGCGCGCAAGCTCGGCTATCGATCTCTCTGACGGGCTGATCTCAGATCTTGGCCATATCCTGAAGGCCAGCGGTGTCGGCGCGCGCGTTGACCTGGATCTGTTCCCGCTGTCAGAGGAACTGCTTCGTCATGTCGAACCTGAGCAGGCACTGCGCTGGGCGCTGTCCGGTGGTGAAGATTATGAACTGTGCTTTACCGTTCCGGAGCTGAACCGTGGAACGCTCGACGTGGCGTTAGCGCATCTTGGCGCGAAATTCACCTGTATCGGGCAGATCATGCCGGAGAGTGAAGGGCTGAAGTTTGTGAAAGACGGTGCGCCGGTTACGCTGGACTGGAAAGGGTACGATCACTTCGCGTGAGTTTGTACGCTCTGTAATGCCGGGTGGCGGCTCCGCCTTACCCGGCCTACAAAAAAGATGGGGCTTATTTAAACCCCACCACCGGATGCTGCTGATACGGCGTCTCCAGCTCGGCAACCTGTTCGGGCGTCAGCGTGATATCCACCGCGTTTAACAGTTCGTCCAACTGCTCTTCCCGGGACGTGCCGATAATGGGAGCCGCGACGCCGCGTTTACCCAGCAGCCATGCCAGCGCTACCTGGGCGCGGGTTGCGCCGGTATCGTCGGCAATCCCGGCCAGGCGTTCGGCAATCAGTGCATCGCTGGCCTCTGTTCCTTCATAGAGATTTTTTCCCACTTCATCCGAGACCAGACGGGCCGTAGTTTCGCCCCACGGACGGGTCAGGCGACCGCGCGCGAGCGGGCTCCACGGGATGACCGCCACGCCCTCCTGATGGCACAGCGGCAACATCTCACGCTCTTCTTCTCGATAGATCAGATTGTAGTGATCCTGCATGGTGACAAAGCGCGCCCAGCCGTGCTGCGCCTGCAGATCCAGCGCCTGAGCGAACTGCGCCGCGTGCATCGACGATGCGCCGATGTAGCGTGCTTTACCGGCTTTGACGACGTCGTTGAGCGCCTCAAGCGTCTCCTCGATCGGCGTGTTGTAATCCCAGCGGTGAATTTGCAGCAGGTCGACGTAATCCATGTTCAGGCGCCTGAGGCTGTCGTCAATGGAACGCAGGATCTGCGCGCGAGAAAGGCCTTGCGGCAGGTCGCCCACCGGGTAGTACACCTTGGTGGCAACGACGATGTCATCCCGACGGGCAAAATCGCGCAGGGCGCGGCCGACAATCTCCTCGCTGCTGCCGTCGGAGTAGCTGTTGGCGGTGTCAAAGAAGTTAATGCCGCCCTCGATGGCGCGTTTGATGATCGGACGGCTGCTCTCTTCCGGCAGCGTCCAGGCGTGGTTCCCCCGATCGGGCTCGCCAAAGGTCATGCATCCCAGACAAAGTCGGGAAACCTTAAGGTCCGTTTTTCCTAATGTTGTGTATTGCAC
Organism: Enterobacter sp. CFEC122; assembly: GCF_052983755.1. NCBI lineage: Bacteria > Pseudomonadati > Pseudomonadota > Gammaproteobacteria > Enterobacterales > Enterobacteriaceae > Enterobacter > Enterobacter sp. CFEC122. The sequence goes on from NZ_JBRIQR010000002.1 coordinate 119,594, forward strand.
GGTTCCGCTCCTGCTGTTTAAACAATACGTTTAAGCATAGCAGGAGCGGAAAAGGGGGGAGGGATCAGTCCAGCCAGGCGCGGATTTTAGCTTCGATACCGGCAGCGTCCAGGCCAATCGCCGCGCGGGCTTCGTCCTGGGTACCTTGCGGGATGAAATAGTCCGGCAGGCCGAGGTTCAGCACCGGAACGGCTTTACGGTTTGCCATCAGCACCTCGTTCACGCCGCTGCCCGCACCGCCCATAATCGCGTTCTCTTCCAGCGTGACCAGCACGTCGTGCGCCTCAGCCATACTCAGGATCAGGGATTCGTCGAGCGGCTTCACAAAGCGCATATCCACGAGGGTGGCATTCAGCGTTTCAGCTACTTTAGCCGCCTCTGGCATCAGCGTGCCGAAGTTCAGGATCGCCACTTTCTCACCGCGACGTTTAACCAGACCTTTACCGATCGCCAGCTTCTCCAGCGGCTGCAGCTCAACGCCCACCGCATTGCCGCGCGGATAGCGAACGGCGCTTGGTCCATCCTGATAATGGTAGCCGGTAAACAGCATCTGACGACATTCGTTCTCGTCGCTTGGCGTCATGATCACCATATCTGGAATGCAGCGCAGGAAGGACAGGTCAAACGCGCCCTGGTGCGTCTGGCCGTCGGCACCGACGATGCCCGCACGATCGATAGCAAACAGCACCGGCAGCTTCTGGATCGCCACGTCGTGGATCACCTGATCGTAGGCGCGCTGCAGGAAGGTGGAATAGATAGCGACAACCGGTTTGTAGCCGCCGATCGCCAGGCCCGCTGCAAATGTCACCGCGTGCTGCTCGGCAATGGCCACGTCGAAATACTGGTCAGGGTATTTTTTAGAGAACTCTACCATGCCGGAGCCTTCGCGCATGGCCGGGGTGATCGCCATCAGCTTGTTGTCTTTTGCGGCGGTTTCGCACAGCCAGTCGCCGAAGATTTTTGAATAGCTCGGCATGCCGCCGCTGCTTTTCGGCAGACAGCCGCTGGACGGGTCAAATTTCGGTACCGCGTGGAAGGTAATCGGATCTTTTTCCGCTGGTTCGTAGCCACGCCCTTTTTTGGTCATGATGTGCAGGAACTGCGGACCTTTCAGGTCGCGCATGTTCTTGAGCGTGGTGACCAGCCCCAGTACGTCGTGGCCGTCAACCGGGCCAATATAGTTAAAGCCCAGCTCCTCAAACAGGGTACCCGGCACGACCATGCCTTTGATGTGCTCTTCGGTACGCTTAAGCAGCTCTTTGATCGGCGGTACGCCGGAGAAGACTTTTTTACCGCCTTCACGCAGCGAGGAGTAAAGCTTGCCGGAGAGCAGCTGTGCCAGATGGTTGTTCAGCGCGCCAACGTTCTCGGAGATCGACATTTCGTTATCGTTGAGGATAACCAGCATGTCCGGCTTGATGTCGCCCGCATGGTTCATGGCTTCGAAGGCCATACCCGCGGTGATGGCACCGTCGCCAATCACGCAGACGGTGCGGCGCTGCTTGTTCTCTTTCTCGGCGGCGACGGCAATACCGATGCCCGCAGAAATGGAGGTGGAGGAATGGCCGACGCTCAGCACGTCATACTCGCTCTCACCGCGCCACGGGAACGGATGCAGGCCACCTTTCTGACGAATAGTGCCAATTTTATCGCGACGTCCGGTCAGAATTTTGTGCGGATAGGCCTGGTGGCCCACGTCCCAGATGAGCTGATCGAACGGCGTGTTATAGACGTAGTGCAGCGCCACGGTCAGCTCTACCGTGCCAAGCCCGGAGGCGAAATGGCCGCTGGAGCGGCTTACGCTGTCGAGCAGGTAGCGACGCAGCTCGTCGCACAGCTTCGGCAGGCTCTCTTTCGGCAACAGACGTAACTCCTGGGTGGAGTCAACTAACGCCAGTGTCGGGTATTTGGCAATATCAAAACTCATCAAAGGCTCATCGAGATATATAGTTTATTTATCACGCTGGATTATATAGTCCGCTAGCGCTTCCAGTGCCGAGGTATCCAGCGATTGCGCAGCCAGTTCATTCAGCGACTGGCGGGCATCGTCAATCAGATCCCGGGCTTTACGTTGGGCTTGCTCAAGACCCAGCAGGGCGGGGTAGGTACTTTTGCCAAGCTGCTGGTCCGCACCCTGACGTTTACCCAATGTTGCAGTATCGCCCACCACATCCAGAATGTCATCCTGAACCTGGAATGCCAGACCGATACTTTCTGCGTATCTGTCCAGAATCGGCAGGGCTTTGCGCCCTTGCTCACCCGCGCTCAGCGCGCCCAGGCGAACGGCGGAACGAATCAATGCCCCGGTTTTATGGCGATGAATACGCTCCAGCTGTTCCAGATTAACCTGACGTCCTTCCGCTTCAAGATCCAGCGCCTGACCGCCGCACATGCCGGCCACGCCGCTGGCCATGGCCAGTTCGGAAATCATTGCCAGACGGTCACGGTCAGCCACTTCGGCCATTGGCGCGTCGCTCAGAATCGAGAACGCCAGCGTCTGCAGGGCATCACCCGCCAGAATGGCATTCGCCTCGCCAAACTTGATGTGGCAGGTAGGTTGACCCCGACGCAAATCGTCGTCGTCCATCGCCGGGAGATCGTCGTGGATCAGCGAGTAGGCATGGATGCACTCAACGGCGGCTGCCGGGGCGTCCAGCGTGTTATCGCTGATGCCAAACATGTTGCCGGTGGCGTACACCAGGAACGGGCGCAGGCGCTTTCCACCCAAGAGTGCGCCATAGTGCATGGCTTCAACCAGAGGAGTGTTCTGAAAAGGCTGTGGCGCAATAAATCGGCGCAGGGCGTCGTTGGCACGCACGACGCGCGCCTGAAGCTCGTTGGCAAAATCCATTTACTCGGCGTCCGGTGTGAAAGGCGTGGTTTTCGCGTCTTCGCTGTCGGAAAGCAGGATCTGCACGCGCTGCTCGGCCTGCTGCAGTTTGACCTGCCCCTGGCGCGCCAGCTGCACGCCGCGCTCGAATTCGTTGAGCGCCTCTTCCAGCGGGAGATCGCCGCTCTCAAGACGGGTAACGATTTGCTCCAGTTCACTCAGCGCAGTTTCGAAACTGGCCGGTGCGTCGTTCTTCTTCGGCATAGTGAATTGACTCTTATATTCTCAGCCCCGACATGGTAACGGACTCAGGGCAATTATCAAATAACGCGCAATGTGCACAGGAGCGGCGCGATGGTGGTATACTTGCGCGCCTGGATGCAGCCACGGGTGTGGGCTGCTGTACTCTTTTCCATTACAAGCCTTAATACGCTTGCCTAAGAAACATTGCCGCCATGAAGTTTATCATTAAATTGTTCCCTGAAATCACCATCAAAAGCCAATCTGTGCGTTTGCGCTTTATTAAAATTCTCACCGGGAACATTCGTAACGTTTTAAAGCACTACGACGAAACCCTCGCCGTGGTGCGCCACTGGGACCACGTTGAGGTCCGTGCGAAAGACGAAAACAAACGTCAGGATATTCGCGACGCGCTGACCCGTATTCCGGGGATCCACCATATTCTGGAAGTGGAAGATGTCCCGTTCAGCGATATGCACGACATCTTCGAAAAAGCGCTGGTTCAGTACCGCGATCGGATCGAAGGCAAAACCTTTTGCGTGCGCGTGAAGCGTCGCGGTAAGCACGAATTCAGCTCCATTGAAGTGGAACGTTACGTTGGCGGCGGTTTGAACCAGCACGTTGAGACGGCGCGCGTGCGTCTGACCAACCCGGACGTGACCGTTAATCTGGAGATCGAAAACGATCGCCTGCTGTTGGTGAAAGGCCGCTATGAAGGTATCGGCGGCTTCCCGATCGGGACTCAGGAAGATGTTCTGTCCCTGATCTCCGGCGGCTTCGACTCCGGCGTCTCCAGCTATATGCTGATGCGCCGCGGCTGCCGCGTACACTACTGCTTCTTCAACCTGGGCGGCGCGGCGCACGAAATCGGCGTTCGTCAGGTGGCGCATTACCTGTGGAACCGCTTCGGCAGCTCCCACCGCGTGCGTTTCGTGGCAATCAATTTCGAACCAGTGGTCGGCGAGATTCTGGAGAAAGTGGACGACGGCCAGATGGGCGTCATCCTGAAGCGCATGATGGTGCGTGCGGCATCCAAAGTGGCTGAACGCTACGGCGTGCAGGCGCTGGTCACCGGTGAAGCGCTGGGGCAGGTCTCCAGCCAGACGCTGACCAACCTGCGCCTGATCGACAACGTGTCTGATACCCTGATCCTGCGTCCGCTGATCTCCCATGATAAAGAGCACATCATCGATCTGGCGCGCGAAATCGGTACCGAAGATTTTGCCCGCACCATGCCGGAATACTGCGGCGTGATCTCAAAAAGCCCAACGGTGAAAGCGGTGAAGGCGAAGATCGAAGCGGAAGAAGAGAACTTCGATTTCAGCATTCTGGATAAAGTGGTGGAAGAAGCGTCCAACATTGATATCCGCGAGATCGCCCAGCAGACCGAGCAGGAAGTGGTAGAAGTGGAGACCGTGAGCGGTTTCGGCGCGAACGACGCGATTCTGGATATCCGCTCTATTGACGAGCAGGATGACAAGCCGCTGCAGGTTGACGGCGTCGAAGTGGTTTCTCTGCCGTTCTACAAGCTGAGCACGAAGTTTGGCGACCTCGACCAGAGCAAAACGTACCTGCTGTGGTGTGAGCGCGGGGTGATGAGTCGCCTGCAGGCGCTGTATCTGCGCGAGCAGGGCTTTGCCAATGTGAAGGTGTATCGTCCGTAGTTTCTCGCCCGGTGGCGCTTCGCTTACCGGGCCTACGATACCGTGCATTTGTAGGCCGGGTAAGGCGTAGCCGCCACCCGGCTTTTTTTATGCACTACTCTTCATAGTAATTATAAATCCCCGCTGGCATCACCAGCGATGACGCCACTTCGTACGCCTTCTCGCGCCCGACCAGCAGGTCGATAATCTTTAAGCCAAAATCAATCGCGGTGCCCGGGCCCTGGCTGGTCAGCAGGTTGACGCGGGGATCCCAGACGACGCGCTTGTCCACCCATTGATCTTCCGGAATGGTGTCTTTCAGCCCCGGGAAGCCGGTCATGTTGCCAATGGGGAAGATATCGTGTGGAACCAAAACCGTTCCGGCGGCGGCACAAATGGCGGCGACGATGCGGCCGGATAAATGGAACTGACGCACGGTCTCAACCAGCAGCGGGCTGTCACGAAAACATTCCGCGCCCTTCAGCCCGCCGGGCAGCACGATGATGTCGTAATCTCCGTCAGCCACCTGTACCAACGGTGCATCTGCAAGGATTTTCACCCCGCGTGAACAGGTGATTGCCAGATTACCGTCGCTGGCGACGCTGGCGGTGGTGACCTTAATGCCGCCGCGCACCATCAGATCAATGGTGGTGACCGCTTCCATCTCTTCGCTACCAGGGGCGAGGCAGATCAGTGCCGACGCGCTCATATTCACTCTCCTTACGTTTAACCAGGTCATACAGACGGGCGTTTTCCGGCACCGCGATGCCGTGCGCGCGGGCGCGTTTTAGCAGATAGCCGGTGATGTAGTCGATCTCCGTGTGGCGTAATGCCCGAACATCCTGCAGCATCGAGGAGATGTTCTCAGCTGTACTCTCAATAACCTGCTCGACATAACAGCGTAAATCGTCTGCCGAGGTATGCAGCCCTTCCCGCTCAACGACCGCCGCGACTTCTGCACAGAGGGACGCCACCTCCTGCGGATGGTTTTTCAGTTCACCGTTCGGGCAGTTCCACAGCGCCGTCAGCGGGTTGATCACACAGTTAACGGCCAGCTTGCGCCAGAGTTGAGGGCGAATGTGGTTATGCCAGGCCACGTCCGGGAGCACCTTCTGCAGCACATCGGCAAGATAGCTGTAGTCCCCATCCTGCGTTCTGGCAGGCCCGATGTGCGTCACACCGCTGGCGACATGCACGATGATGTTGCCGTCGCGGCGCGCAGCGTGGGTGGTCGTTGCCATCAGCAGGGGCTGCGGAACGCTTTTCAGCTCATCCAGGGTCCCCATGCCGTTATGCAGCAGCAGTATGGGCGAAGTGGGGGGGAGCTGCGCGGCCAGCGTTTTTACTGCGTCTGAGACCTGCCACGCTTTAAGCGTCACCAGTAAAAGGTCGCTTTGCGCCAGGAAATCAGGATCGTTCGCGGTGAGGGATTCGTTAAAGATGCTTCCGTCTTCACCAATCAGGTTTACACTGCAATAAGGCTGGGGCACGCGCAGCCAGCCCTGAACCTCATGTCCGTGCTTGCACAGTGCGGTCAGCCACAGCTGACCAAGCGCTCCGCATCCGAGCACCGTAATTTTCATTGTTCCTCCTCACCTGCAACTGCGCCAGGTGTTACAGCTTAATTATACAGCTAAGCTTCTGTTGAGTTATGCCTCGTAGCGGGTATTATGCAACGCAACAAAAGTGAAGGGAGAAGAAAAGATGCCATCTTTCGATATTGTTTCCGAAGTTGATATCCAGGAAGTTCGCAACGGCGTTGAGAACGCAACCCGCGAAGTTGAGTCACGTTTCGATTTTCGTGGCGTTGAGGCGTCGTTTGAGCTGAACGATGCAAATAAGACCATTAAGGTGCTGAGCGAGTCTGATTTCCAGGTGAATCAGTTGCTCGACATTCTGCGCGCCAAGCTGTTGAAGCGCGGCATCGAAGGGACGTCCCTGGATGTGCCGGACGAGTTTGTGCACAGCGGTAAGAACTGGTTTGTTGAAGCGAAGCTGAAGCAGGGCATCGAGAGCGCGGTGCAGAAGAAGATCGTGAAGCTCATCAAAGACAGCAAGCTGAAGGTGCAGGCGCAGATCCAGGGCGAGGAAATTCGCGTCACCGGTAAGTCCCGCGACGACCTGCAGTCCGTGATGGCGCTGGTGCGCGGCGGCGACCTGGGGCAACCGTTCCAGTTTAAAAACTTCCGCGACTAATATAAAAAGCCCGGTTTACCCGGGCTTTTTTTCACGCTTTCAGCGCCTGCTCGACCTCGAAGCGGTTGGTCACCTTGCTGTCAATTTTGACATAAGCGCTGCGCTCCTCGGGAACAATCAGCACCTCTGTGACCCCTTCTTTTCCTTCCAGACGCTGCTTCAGCGCGTCGCTAATCTCTACGTCATCCGGGATCTCAACCCGCAGGCTGCTCACGTAGCGCGGCTCTTTCATGGTGCCGGCGACCAGCAGCCAGACTGTCGCCAGCAGCGCGCCCGCGAGAAACACGGTTTGCGAATCAAAGAGTCCGTCCACCCAGCCGCCAAGCGAGCCGCCGATCGCCACGCCGAGAAACTGGCTGGTGGAGTAAATGCCCATCGCCGTGCCTTTGTAACCGGCGGGGGACTCTTTGCTGATCAGCGACGGCAGCAGGGCTTCCATCAGGTTAAACGCCAGGAAGAACAACTGTACCCCGGCGATCAGCTCCCAGAAGTGCGGGCCGGCGCCCCAGAGCACGATCTCGGCAATAAGCAGGAGCGCCACGCAGCCCACGAAGACGCGCTTCATTTTGCGCTTCACTTCGGCGTAGATGATGAACGGCACGACGGAGACAAACGAAATCAACATCGTGACCAGATAGATTTTCCAGTGCTCAGCCGCCGGGAAACCCGCTGCGGCAAGCTGGCCGGGAAGGGCGACAAAGGTCGACATCAGCAGAATGTGCAGGCACATAATGCCAAAATTCAGCTTAAGCAGGCGCGGCTCGACAATCACCTTGCTGAAGCAGCCTTTAACCATCCCCGACTCACGGTTGAGGACGTGGTTTTTGCTGTCCGGCACCACCCACAGGGTTAAGGCAATGCCGAGGGTCGCCAGCACGGCAATCATCCAGAACAGGGCGTGCAGGCCGAGCGCATGGGTGATTATCGGGCCCAGCACCATCGCAATCGCAAACGTCACGCCAAAGCTGACGCCGATAAAGGCCATGGCTTTGGTGCGGTTCTGCTCGCGGGTTAAGTCTGACAGCAGCGCCATCACCGCGGCGGCAATCGCGCCGGAGCCCTGCAGGGCGCGGCCAAGAATAATCCCCCAGATGGAGTGGGAGAGGGCGGCAATGACGCTTCCGAGCACAAAGACCAGCAGCCCGCCGACAATCAGCGGTTTGCGGCCCACCCGGTCAGAGAGCAGGCCAAACGGGATCTGGAACACCGCCTGCGCCAGACCATAAATGCCAATGGCGAGGCCAATCAGCGCCTCGCTGGCCCCCTGCAGCGCCATACCGTATGTGGTCAGAACAGGCAGGACCATAAACATGCCAAGCATCCGTAGCGAGTAGACAGTCCCTAAGCCCCAGGTCGCGCGCAGCTCGCCTGGCGTCATTTTATAATCGTTCATTACCACCTCAGTTCAAAAGCAGGCCATAGTGTAGTGCGGGGAAGGGGCGGGGTAAATAAAGGGTTATTTAACAAATATTACATGCGTTATTAATAGATTCGGCGAATAAAAAAGGGTGCCGAAGCACCCCTTTATTTACCTGTTGTGGCTTACCAGACGTAAGTCAGCAGGTTATGTGAATCTGGCACCATGAAGTCCACGGACATCATCACGGACAGCGAGGTGATGGCCACAATCGAGAACACAAACAGCTTGCGCGCCCAGACTTTGTCATCTTCCACTTTGTAACCGCGCAGCGCCATGCCGAGCCACCAGACGCTCACCGCAGCCGCTACCGCCAGATATTTGTATCCGGCGTAACCACCCAGAGAGAGCATCAGCGTTGCCACGGCAAAGGCGATGATGTACAGCGTGATGTGGTTCTTGGCAACGGAGATGCCCTTCACGACCGGCAGAACCGGGATGTTCGCCGCCTGATAATCCTTAAAGCGGAAAATTGCGATGGCATAGGAGTGCGGCATCTGCCACAGGCTAAAGATAGCCAGCAGGATCAGCGCACCGCTGTCGAACTCGTTCGTGACCGCGCAGTAGCCAATCACCGGCGGCGCAGCGCCGGAGAGAGAACCAATCAGCGTGCCGTAGACGGAGTGACGTTTCATATACAGGCTATAGATGCCCACATACACCACGAACCCCATCACCCCCAGCCAGCAGGCCAGCGGGTTAGCACCAAACCACAGCAGCATAAAGCCAGCAATACCCAGCAAGGTGGCGTACACCAGCGAGACGGAAGGGGCGATCAGGCCTTTCACCAGCACCCGATTTTTGGTCCTTTCCATCTTCTTGTCGATATCCATGTCGATGTAGTTGTTAAATACACAACCGGACGCAACAACCAGTGACACACCGACCAGCGTGTAGATAAAGAGGGCGTAATCAATGCTGCCCTTAGAGGCCAGCAGGAACCCTCCGATCACGGAGATCAGGTTGCCAAAGATGATGCCTGGTTTCGTTACTTGCAGGTATTGCTTAAACATACTCGCCGCTCTTAGTGAACCATCATGTTGTAGTTGAGGTTCCACATAATCCAGATGGAACCGACTACCAGGATAGCGATGATAATCACGGTAAAGATAAAGGCGGTCATGTTCCAGCCTTCATCGGACTTGGTGTTCATGTGCAGGAAGCAAACCAGATGCACCAGAATCTGAATCACCGCGGTCACCAGGATTGCTCCCAGGATAACCGGCTTAGACGCAGAACCGCTCATCACCATCCAGAACGGGATCACCGTCAGGATGATCGACAGGATGAAACCTGTCATGTAGGTTTTTACGCTGCCGTGGGAAGCGCCATGATCGTTAGAATGACTCATTACATCGCCCCCATCAGATAGACAACAGAGAACACACAGATCCACACCACGTCCAGGAAGTGCCAGAACAGGCTCAGGCACAGGATACGGGTACGGTTAGTACTGGTCAGGCCGCGACGGGAAATCTGGAACATCAGGACTGCCATCCAGATCAAACCGGAGGTCACGTGCAGACCGTGGGTGCCAACCAGCGCGAAGAACGCGGACAGGAAGCCACTGCGATCCGGGCCGAAGCCTTCCATGATCAGGTGATGGAATTCATAGATTTCCATCCCGATAAATCCAGCACCAAACAGCCAGGTCAACGCCAGCCAGGAGACAACCTGGCTCTTGTTGTTTTTGTACATGGCGATAGCCGCCATGCCGTAGGTGATGGAGCTGAATAACAGCAGTGCGGTTTCAACCAGAACGAACGGCAGTTCAAAGATGTCCTTGCCGGTCGGGCCGCCCGCTGTGCCGTTCACCAGAACGGCATAGGTCGCGAACAGACAGCAGAACAGAATGCAGTCGCTCATCAGGTAGATCCAGAAACCGAAGACTTTGGTCGGTCCTGTATCGTGGTGCGCATGTTCATGCGCGTGGGCAGTTGAGTGCGCCAGAGTATCAGTTGCCATTTTTCAGCCCCGCTTTAGAAATCTCGTCGAAATGCTGATTTTCCAGCTTTTCAACTTCACGGACTGGTACGTAGTAGTCCACGTCCTCGTCAAAGCTCTTCACAATCCAGCTGATTACGATGCCAGCAAAGCCAACAATCGCCATCCACCAGATGTGCCAGATCATTGCGAAACCAAATACCGTTGCGAAGGCGGCAATCACGATGCCCGCACCGCTGTTTTTCGGCATATGGATCTCTTCGTAATGAGCAGGTTGCTTGTACGCTTCACCTTTTTCTTTCATTTCCCAGAATGCGTCACGTTCATGAACCTGAGGCACGATGGCAAAGTTATAGAAAGGCGGTGGAGAAGAGGTCGCCCACTCCAGCGTACGGCCACCCCATGGGTCACCGGTCAGGTCACGGTTCTGGTCGCGGTCGCGAATAGACACGTAGAACTGAATCAGCTGAGACGCGATACCACAGGCAATCAGCACGGCACCGCCCGCTGCAACCATCAGCATTGGGTGGAACTGCGGATCGATCTGCTGGCTCAGACGACGGGTCATACCCATGAAGCCCAGCACGTACAGCGGCATAAAGGCGACGAAGAAGCCGATGATCCAGAACCAGAACGCGCGTTTACCCCATTTTTCGTTCAGCGTGAAGCCGAACGCTTTTGGCCACCAGTAGGTTACGCCAGCGAAGCAGCCGAAGACCACGCCACCGATGATAACGTTATGGAAGTGCGCAATCAGGAACAGACTGTTGTGCAGAACGAAGTCAGCACCCGGTACCGCCAGCAGTACGCCGGTCATCCCACCTACGGAGAAGGTCACGATGAAGCCGATGGTCCACAGCATTGCTGAGTGGAACACGATACGGCCCTGATACATGGTGAACAGCCAGTTGAAGATCTTCACCCCGGTCGGGATGGCGATAATCATGGTGGTAATACCGAAGAAGGCGTTTACGTTCGCGCCCGCACCCATGGTGAAGAAGTGGTGCAGCCAAACGATGAACGACAGAACGGTAATACACACGGTTGCCCACACCAGAGAGGTGTAACCAAACAGACGTTTACGCGAGAAGGTTGCCGCGATTTCGGAGAACACACCGAATACAGGCAGAACCAGGATGTAAACTTCCGGGTGACCCCATGCCCAAATCAGGTTGATGTACATCATCATGTTGCCACCCATATCGTTCGTGAAGAAATGGGTGCCCAGGTAGCGGTCCAGGGTCAGCAGCGCGATGGTAACAGTCAGAATTGGGAAGGACGCAATAATCAGGATGTTGGCGCACAGAGATGCCCAGGTAAATACCGGCATCTTGAACATGGTCATGCCAGGGGCACGCATCTTGATAATGGTCACGAAGAAGTTGATACCGGTCAGGGTCGTACCGACACCGGAGAGCTGAAGCGCCCAAATCCAGTAGTCGACGCCAACGCCCGGGCTGTACTCAATTCCTGACAGCGGTGGGTAAGCCAGCCAGCCGGTCTGCGCGAATTCGCCCACGCCCAGTGACAGGTTAACCAGAATAACGCCGACAACGGTGAACCAGAAGCTCAGGTTGTTCAGGAACGGGAACGCCACGTCGCGCGCGCCGATTTGCAGCGGAACGACCACGTTCATCAGACCGATAACCAGCGGCATCGCCACGAAGAAGATCATGATAACGCCGTGGGCGGTAAAGATCTGATCGTAGTGGTGCGGTGGCAGGAAGCCGGCTTCACCCGCAGACGCGAGCGCCTGCTGGCTACGCATCATGATCGCATCCGCAAAGCCACGAATTAACATGACGATACCGACGATGCAGTACATGATACCGAGTTTTTTGTGGTCAACCGAAGTCAGCCACTCATTCCACAGGTAGCTCCACTTACCGAAGTAAGTGATCAGGCCAACTAAGGCCGCGCCACCGATGATAATTGCAGCCACCGTAACCATGATAATCGGTTCATGGTAGGGCACTGCATCCAGTGTCAATTTTCCGAACATTTTCTTCCTCGGCCCCTTAGTGAGCGGTTTCCGCGTGGCTCATGTCCATGCCTTCCATACCTTCGTGCGCGCTGTGCTCGCCTTCTGGCTGGGTCATGTCCATGCTCTTGCCGTGATCCATAAATTTGCCAATAACGTCTTTGAACAAATCAGGCTTCACGTTAGAGAAGTACTCCACCTTGTTGTATTCGCTAGGTGCAGCCACTTTTTCGAACGCCGCCATGTCAGACATGGTGTTTGGAGACTGTTTCGCTTTTTCAACCCACTGGTCGAAAGCGGCACGGTCTGGCGTTGCAATAGCTTTGAACTTCATACCTGAGAAGCCCGGGCCGCTATAGCTGGCGGAGATACCATCGTAGGTGCCTGCTTCATTCGCGATCAGATGCAGGTTAGTCTGCATACCGGCCATCGCGTAAATCTGGCTACCCAGACGCGGGATGAAGAAGGAGTTCATTACGGAGTTGGAGGTCACTTTGAACTGAACCGGAGTGTTCGCCGGGAAGGCGATTTCATTCACGGTGGCAATGCCCTGCTCTGGATAGATGAAGAACCATTTCCAGTCCATGGAGACCACTTCAATGGTAATCGGTTTTTCATCGTGAACCAGCGGCTTGCTTGGCTCAAGTGCGTGAGTGGTTTTCCAGGTCAGTACGGCAAGGAACAGGATGATCAGGATAGGTACCGTCCAGACCACAGCTTCCACTTTATTGGAGTGTGACCAGTTCGGGCTATACTTCGCATCTTTATTGCTCGCACGATACTTCCAGGCGAAACCAACAGCCATCAAAATGGCTGGAATAACCACAATCAACATCAGGCCAAAAGCCGTCAATATCAGTGAACGTTGTTCCAGTCCAATCTGTCCTTTGGGGTCTAGTAGTGCAGAATCACAGCCACTGAGTAATACAGTGCCTGCGAATAATGACAACCATCCCAAACTTTTATTGTATTTCCTGAGTCTCATTTAACGACCTCAATTCCACGGGAGTCTGGTGGCGTTTAAAGTGTGCGGGCATTTTACGGGAAGGTTACATTACTGTAAACATCATTAGGCCTGTGTCAGGAAGGTGTTACCGGGTTCTGCCGCACGTGTCACAAGTGTTGCAAATTATGTCGGTTTTTATGACCGAAGCCGCATGAGATGGGCTTTATAACGAAAGGACCCCCAAGCATACCCTAAAAGGGACAATTGGTATAACCATTGTTAAAAATAAACAAAAAATTAACAATTAATTATCAATAAAAAGACATCTAAAAAACGAAAAATCAAACTATCGCATGCTGAATCGTTTAATGAAAAATAGCGTTTTGGAACCAGAGCCAATAATTTCCAAATCCTATCCCGCACAAAACAACAAATATTTTTTTTAGTCGATGGTGGCTATTTCACCGTTATAATTTCGGTTGGTGATTACAACGGGAAATAACCTTTCGCATTTTTCTTCAGGTCAGCTGCGTTTTACGCAACGCCATGAAATCGAGCAGACCGCCCGTCAGGATCCCAACGATGGCCAGCAGGGCTCCGGCGTCCAGCAGAAGGGCCTCAAACGGGAGCGCCAGTGGTGTGCTGGCATTAATAATGAGCACGATAAGCCAGAGTGCCAGCGCAACGCAGCCCATCATTAACAGACGTAACGCAAAACGGTAGGCGCGGTGATATTCCGTTCGTGGCATAAAGTGTTCGGTCCGCTGGGTATATTCCAGCGTCTGGCGACAGACCAGCAACAATAAAATCCCCGGCACGGCAGCCACGACGGAGAAAAGATAAAACGTTGGCCAACCGTGGGCTTCCACAAACCAGCCGGCAATCGGACCTACGTAAACGCGGCCAACGGCAGAGAGCGCCGAGAGCAGCGCGAACTGCGTGGCGGAAAATGACTTGTTGCACAGGGTCATCAGCAGGGCGACAAAGGCTGCTGTCCCCATACCGCCGCAGAGATTTTCGAAGAACACCGCAGCGGCCATGCTGATCATATGTTTGTCGGTAATCGACAGCAGCCAGTAGCCCGCGTTAGAGGCGCCCTGAAGAATGCCGAAGATCAGCAGTGCGCGAAACAGCGTCAGGCGCTGCATCAGCACGCCACCGTAAAGTGCCCCGACAATGGTTGCAAACAGCCCCAGCGTTTTATTCACTACCCCCACTTCACCGGCATCAAAACCGACACCGCGGATCAGGAAGGTGGTGGTCAGGCTCATGGCAAAGGCGTCGCCAAGCTTATAAAGGACGATCAGCAGCAGGATCAGCCAGGCGTTGTTGCGGCCAAAGAAGTCGCGCAGCGGTTCGGCCACGGCCTGCTCCAGCGAGCGGGGAACCGGAATAACGTCGCTCGGTTCGGGGGCAAAGAGCGTGGCGATAATGCAGGGGATAAGCAGGGTGGCCATTAGCCAGTACATGCCCTGCCAGCCGAGGTAACGGTCGGCAAGCCACAGCGCCAGCCCGCCGGAGACCAGCATCCCGAGGCGATAGCCCAGCACGCTGATGGCCGCACCGGCACCGCGTTCTTCCGCAGGTAACACGTCCGTCTTCCAGGCGTCGAACACGATATCCTGAGAGGCGGAACAGAAGGCAATCACCACCGCAAGCGCGGCCATCCAGCGCAGCTGCGTGGTGGGCTCAAGAAACCCCATCGCCGCGATGGCCAGCAGCAGCAGGACCTGCGTCATCACCAGCCAGCCGCGGCGACGCCCGAGGAACGGCGGCGTATAGCGATCCATCACCGGCGACCACAGGAACTTGAAAACATAGGCCTGACCGACAAGCGAGAAGAAACCAATGGTTTTGAGATCGATGTTCTCGACCGTCATCCACGCCTGAAGCGTGCCGGAGGTGAGCGCGAGGGGTAAACCCGAGGCAAAGCCGAGGATCAGCAGAATCGCTGATTTCGGTTGCTGGAAAATGCGTAAGTAATGGCTGGACATGTTCTTATAAGACTGACCCGGTGTTACACCGGGTCAGTGAGCAGGATTAACGTGCGTTCTGCTTGATAAAGTCGTGGATGCTGGTGTCCTGCGCCATATCGGCGATGGTATCGGTCAGCACGCTGTTAACGGCGTTAGCAATGTTCTGGTTGGATGCCTGGAACGCACCTTCAACAGAGTAGCTCGCGCGGTAGTTTTTGGTCATCTTGTTGCCATTCTTCGCGGTGGCAATGATGGCGATATCCGCTTTGGTGGCGATGTTGTAGCGCACGTTGCCCTGTGACACGTCAGCGTACAGGTTGTTGACGATGATCTGCAGATCAACCGCACCGCTTGGGCCGATCATATAGCCGCGAGCGGTCATTTGTTTCTCCAGCACTTCCTGCAGCAGGAAGCGCAGGTCACGTGACGCGGTGAGCGTCACCTGCTGGTTATCGCGGGTCACTTTTGCCAGCGCCTGATCCTGACGCTGATCGGCACCGTTAATGCTCACGGTGACGCCCATCAGGCTTGGGTCCTGCTGAGGCAGGGTGATTTTTGGTGAGACATCAATGGTGGTAGGCGGGGTAGCACAGCCTGCCAGCATAAAAAGGGCTACCAATGGAAAGAAGAGTTTTTTTAACATTTTTAAGTTCTCACGAATCGTAAGCATAATAGAGAGAAAAATTGCCGCCATCATAACATCGCCAACGGTCAGGGGAAGTGGTCAACGCATGTAAATTCATCGTCTTGTCTGAAAACTGACCAGCTCACTCATTTTCTCCTTTCACGGATGATAAAAGGTATGAGCCTCACAGTTAACTTCATTCGTTTGAATGAGAAAATCGGACGAAAGCTAAATATTTGTTGTCAATGTGTAATGGAAACGGTAAAAGCGGCTAATATTTAAAGGGATGGGTGACATCCTGGCGTTGTCGGAGGAGTAATTTCATGATGATACGTGAGCATATAGAAGATAAATTAAGGGCAGCGTTCAACCCTGTGTTCCTCGAAGTCGTCGACGAAAGCTATCGTCATAACGTACCGGCAGGTTCTGAAAGCCACTTTAAAGTGGTTCTGGTTAGCGATCGCTTCACGGGAGAACGTTTCCTGAACCGACATCGCTTGATCTACAGCACCTTGACGGAAGAGCTCTCCACGACCGTGCATGCGCTGGCACTGCATACCTACACCATTAAGGAATGGGAAGGCTTGCAGGATACGGTTTTCGCATCGCCGCCCTGTCGCGGTGCAGGCACTATCGCCTGATAAATCGGATTTGCAACGGCTGGAGCTTTTCCAGTATGTTGCTTACAGATTTCCCCAAAACGGCCTTCGGGCCGTTTTGTTTTGTCTGAGTTTTGAGCGGATGGTGCGATTTTAAGGCTAAAAATAGCCTTAAAGTGTGAAAAAAGCCGCAGCAACATGCCCCAACCGTTCTCGACTCACCTAAGTGATGCCGCTATAATGCCGCGTCTTATTGAATGTCTTCGGGATGATTCTGGCGACAGGGAATGTGAATCTGCACTAAGAGAGCATCCCGGTATAACAGACAGATTCAGAGTTGACCGAGCACTGTGATTTTTTTGAGGTAACAAGATGCAAGTTTCAGTTGAAACCACTCAAGGCCTTGGCCGCCGTGTAACGATTACTATCGCTGCTGACAGCATCGAAACTGCTGTGAAAAGCGAGCTGGTCAACGTAGCAAAAAAAGTACGTATTGACGGCTTCCGTAAGGGCAAAGTACCAATGAATGTTGTTGCTCAGCGTTATGGCGCTTCCGTGCGTCAGGATGTGCTGGGTGAACTGATGAGCCGCAACTTTATCGATGCGATCATCAAAGAAAAAATCAATCCGGCCGGTGCGCCAAACTACGTTCCAGGCGAATACAAACTGGGCGAAGACTTCACCTACTCCGTAGAGTTTGAAGTGTATCCGGAAGTTGAGCTGAAAGGTCTGGAATCTATCGAAGTTGAAAAACCGATTGTCTCCGTGACTGACGAAGACGTTGACGGCATGCTGGACACCCTGCGTAAGCAGCAGGCGAACTGGAAAGAGAAAGAAGGCGCTGTTGACGCGGAAGACCGCGTAACCATCGACTTCACCGGTTCTGTAGACGGCGAAGAGTTCGAAGGCGGCAAAGCGTCTGACTTCGTACTGGCAATGGGCCAGGGTCGAATGATCCCAGGCTTCGAAGACGGTATCAAAGGCCACAAGGCTGGCGAAGAGTTCACCATCGACGTGACCTTCCCGGAAGAGTACCACGCTGAAAACCTGAAAGGTAAAGCAGCGAAGTTCGTCATCAACCTGAAGAAAGTGGAAGAGCGCGAACTGCCAGAACTGACTGAAGAGTTCATCAAACGTTTCGGCGTGGAAGACGGTTCTGTTGCTGGCCTGCGTACCGAAGTGCGTAAAAACATGGAGCGCGAGCTGAACGGTGCTGTGCGTAACCGCGTGAAGTCTCAGGCGATCGAAGGTCTGGTGAAAGCCAACGAAATCGACGTTCCTGCTGCCCTGATCGACAGCGAAATCGACGTTCTGCGCCGTCAGGCTGCACAGCGTTTCGGTGGCAACCAGCAGCAAGCGATGGAACTGCCGCGCGAGCTGTTCGAAGAGCAGGCAAAACGCCGCGTTGTGGTTGGCCTGCTGCTGGGCGAAGTGATTCGTACCCACGAGCTGAAAGCTGACGAAGAGCGTGTGAAAGGCCTGATCGAAGAGATGGCTTCTGCATACGAAGATCCATCAGAAGTGATCGAGTTCTACGGTAAGAACAAAGAGCTGATGGACAACATGCGCAACGTTGCCCTGGAAGAGCAGGCGGTTGAAGCGGTACTGGCGAAAGCGAAAGTGACCGAAAAAGCGACCTCTTTCAACGAACTGATGAACCAGCAGGCATAATTTCGCCCCAACGGTTTAAAGTTTGAACAGAAAACCCGTTGCCTTGCGGCAGCGGGTTTTTTTTATCGCAGCTAGAGCCCAGGAAGAGTGCTAAAACGCCCTTTCGGTGTTAGCGTAACAACAAAAGGTTGTTATGCTTGAAATAGGGCACTGTGAACCCCATAAGTACGTAATCATGATGAATGAGACTGGCTGATAATCCGTCCGTAAGGTTACAATCAGTACAGCAGGTGTTTTCAATTTTGATCCAGGAGACGGAAATGTCATACAGTGGCGAACGAGATAACTTTGCACCCCATATGGCTCTGGTGCCAATGGTTATTGAACAGACCTCACGTGGTGAGCGTTCTTTTGATATCTATTCCCGTCTGCTCAAGGAACGCGTTATCTTTCTGACCGGCCAGGTGGAAGACCACATGGCTAACCTGATCGTGGCGCAGATGCTGTTTCTGGAAGCGGAAAACCCGGAAAAAGACATTTACCTGTACATTAACTCCCCGGGTGGCGTGATTACCGCAGGGATGTCCATTTATGACACCATGCAATTCATCAAACCGGATGTCAGCACGATCTGTATGGGTCAGGCCGCATCTATGGGCGCGTTCCTGTTAACCGCAGGGGCGAAGGGTAAGCGTTTCTGCTTGCCGAATTCCCGCGTGATGATTCACCAGCCGCTGGGCGGTTACCAGGGCCAGGCGACGGATATTGAAATCCACGCCCGCGAAATCCTGAAAGTAAAAGCGCGCATGAATGAACTTATGGCGCAGCATACGGGTCAACCTCTCGAGCAGATCGAGCGCGATACCGAGCGCGATCGCTTCCTCTCTGCTTCAGAGGCAGTTGAGTACGGCTTAGTCGACTCCGTGTTGACCCATCGTAATTGATGCCCGCGACGCGAGTGTGCCGCTATACTAAGGTAGGGCGGCACGCTGCTTGATGCAGCTTGCGTCTTAGAATGGCATTTGCGTCGTCATGTGCGGCACAAAGAACTTAAAAAGAGGTTTGGACTCATGACAGATAAACGCAAAGATGGTTCGGGCAAACTGCTGTACTGCTCTTTTTGCGGCAAAAGCCAGCATGAAGTGCGTAAACTGATTGCCGGGCCGTCCGTGTATATCTGCGACGAATGCGTCGATTTATGTAACGACATCATTCGCGAAGAGATTAAAGAAGTCGCACCGCACCGTGAGCGCAGTGCGCTGCCAACGCCGCATGAAATTCGTCATCACCTTGACGACTACGTCATCGGCCAGGAGCAGGCCAAGAAAGTGCTGGCGGTAGCGGTCTATAACCACTACAAACGCCTGCGTAACGGCGATACCAGCAATGGCGTGGAACTGGGTAAAAGTAACATTCTGCTCATCGGCCCAACCGGTTCCGGTAAAACGCTGCTGGCTGAAACCCTGGCGCGTCTGCTTGATGTTCCGTTCACCATGGCGGATGCCACCACCCTGACCGAAGCCGGTTACGTGGGTGAGGACGTCGAAAACATCATCCAGAAACTGCTGCAGAAGTGCGATTACGACGTACAGAAAGCCCAGCGCGGGATTGTTTACATCGATGAGATCGACAAGATCTCCCGTAAATCCGACAACCCGTCCATCACTCGTGACGTATCGGGTGAAGGCGTACAGCAGGCACTGCTGAAGCTGATCGAAGGTACGGTTGCCGCCGTTCCGCCACAGGGTGGTCGTAAACATCCGCAGCAGGAGTTCCTGCAGGTTGATACCTCCAAGATCCTGTTCATCTGTGGCGGTGCCTTTGCTGGTCTGGATAAAGTTATCTCTCACCGTGTCGAAACCGGCTCCGGCATTGGTTTTGGCGCAACGGTGAAATCCACATCCGAAAAACCGAACGAAGGCGAGCTCCTGGCACAGGTTGAACCAGAAGATCTGATCAAATTCGGTCTGATCCCTGAATTCATCGGTCGTCTGCCGGTTGTGGCTACGCTGAATGAGCTGAGTGAAGAGGCGCTGATCCAGATCCTGAAAGAGCCGAAAAATGCGCTGACCAAGCAGTATCAGGCGCTGTTCAATCTGGAAGGGGTTGATCTGGAATTCCGCGACGAAGCGCTGGATGCGATTGCCAAAAAAGCAATGAGCCGCAAAACCGGCGCGCGTGGCCTGCGTTCTATCGTTGAAGCGGCACTGCTCGACACCATGTACGATCTGCCGTCGATGGAAGACGTTGAGAAAGTGGTGATTGACGAGTCGGTCATCAGCGGTCAAACCAAACCGTTGCTCATTTATGGCAAACCGGAAGCCCAGCAGGCATCTGGCGAATAATTCACCAAATCATACAAGCATTTAATCAAAAAGGGGGGGTTTTATCTCCCCTTTACTTTTTCCGTATTCATAGCGTTGAATGTGTGGGAAACATCCCCATATACTGGATACATGTTAATGGTTATGTGAAGCACAGTGACATGACCAGCTTACCTGGCGGACACTAACTAAGAGAGAGCTCTATGAATCCTGAGCGTTCTGAACGCATTGAAATCCCCGTATTGCCGTTGCGCGATGTGGTGGTTTATCCGCACATGGTCATACCCTTATTTGTAGGGCGGGAAAAATCTATCCGTTGCCTCGAAGCCGCTATGGATCATGATAAAAAAATCATGCTGGTGGCGCAGAAAGAAGCATCAACGGATGAGCCGGGTGTAAACGATCTTTTCACCGTCGGGACCGTGGCCTCTATTTTGCAGATGCTGAAGCTGCCTGACGGCACCGTGAAGGTGCTGGTAGAAGGCCTGCAGCGTGCGCGTATTACCACTCTGTCAGACGACGGCGAACACTTCTCTGCGAAGGCAGAGTACCTTGATTCGCCTGAACTTGATGAGCGCGAACAGGAAGTGCTGGTGCGCACCGCGATTAGCCAGTTTGAAGGCTATATCAAGCTGAACAAGAAAATCCCACCAGAAGTGCTGACGTCGCTGAACAGCATCGACGATCCTGCACGTCTGGCGGACACCATCGCTGCCCATATGCCGCTGAAGCTAGCTGACAAACAGTCCGTGCTGGAAATGTCCGACGTTAACGAACGTCTGGAATACCTGATGGCGATGATGGAGTCTGAAATCGATCTGCTGCAGGTTGAGAAGCGCATTCGCAACCGCGTGAAAAAGCAGATGGAAAAATCTCAGCGTGAGTACTATCTGAATGAGCAAATGAAGGCTATTCAGAAAGAGCTGGGCGAGATGGACGACGCGCCGGACGAAAACGAAGCGCTGAAACGTAAGATCGACGCGGCGAAGATGCCGAAAGAGGCGAAAGAGAAAGCGGAAGCAGAACTGCAGAAGCTGAAAATGATGTCTCCGATGTCGGCTGAAGCGACCGTGGTGCGCGGCTACATTGAGTGGATGGTACAGGTTCCTTGGAACGCCCGCAGCAAGGTCAAAAAAGACCTGCGTCAGGCGCAGGAGATCCTGGATACTGACCATTATGGCCTGGAACGCGTGAAAGACCGCATTCTTGAGTACCTCGCGGTACAGAGCCGTGTAAACAAAATTAAAGGCCCGATTCTGTGCCTGGTAGGACCGCCGGGGGTGGGTAAAACCTCTCTGGGCCAGTCCATCGCTAAAGCGACCGGACGTAAGTATATCCGTATGGCGCTGGGCGGCGTACGCGATGAAGCGGAAATCCGCGGTCACCGCCGTACCTACATCGGTTCTATGCCGGGTAAACTGATCCAGAAGATGGCGAAAGTGGGCGTTAAAAACCCGCTGTTCCTGCTCGATGAGATCGACAAAATGTCGTCGGACATGCGTGGTGACCCGGCGTCTGCGCTGCTGGAAGTACTTGATCCAGAACAGAACGTGGCGTTCAGCGATCACTACCTGGAAGTGGACTACGACCTGAGCGACGTGATGTTCGTGGCGACGTCGAACTCCATGAATATTCCAGCGCCGCTGCTGGACCGTATGGAAGTGATCCGTCTCTCCGGCTATACCGAAGACGAGAAGCTGAACATCGCGAAACAGCACCTGCTGCCGAAACAGATTGAGCGTAACGCGCTGAAAGCCAACGAGCTGACCGTCGAGGACAGCGCGATTATTGGCATCATCCGCTACTATACCCGTGAAGCGGGCGTGCGTAGCCTTGAGCGTGAAATCTCTAAACTGTGCCGTAAGGCGGTGAAACAGCTGTTGCTGGATAAGAGCCTGAAACACATCACGATTAATGGTGATAACCTGCATGCCTATCTCGGCGTTCAGCGCTTCGACTATGGTCGCGCGGATAACGAAAACCGCGTTGGCCAGGTCACCGGTCTGGCATGGACGGAAGTGGGCGGCGATCTGCTGACCATCGAAACCGCCTGTGTACCGGGTAAAGGCAAGCTGACCTATACCGGCTCGCTGGGTGAAGTGATGCAGGAGTCCATTCAGGCGGCGCTGACCGTGGTGCGCGCGCGCGCGGAGAAACTGGGTATCAACCCGGATTTCTACGAAAAACGCGACATCCACGTACACGTACCTGAAGGGGCGACGCCGAAAGATGGTCCAAGCGCGGGTATTGCCATGTGTACCGCTCTGGTTTCTTGCCTGACAGGTAACCCGGTGCGTGCTGATGTGGCAATGACCGGTGAAATCACCCTGCGCGGTCAGGTTCTGCCAATCGGTGGCTTAAAAGAAAAACTGCTGGCGGCGCATCGTGGTGGGATCAAAACCGTATTGATCCCTTACGAAAACAAACGCGATCTGGAAGAGATTCCGGACAACGTGATTGCCGACCTGCAGATCCATCCTGTTAAGCGAATTGAGGAAGTACTTAGTCTCGCATTGCAGAATGAACCGTCCGGAATGCAGGTTGTAACCGCAAAATAGTGACCTCGCGCAAAGAGCGTCAATAAAAACAAGGCTGGTAAGTCATTTCGCACTTGCCAGCCTTTTTTTGTATAGCTAATTTAGATTGCTGATTAGGTCAGCCATCAACAACGGGTGTTGTAAGGTCATGGCAGGCCTGATATAACTGCTGCGCGGTCGCGTTGTGAAGGATTCAGGCGCGATATAAATTATAAAGAGAGGAAGAGAACAGTGAATAAATCTCAACTGATTGACAAAATTGCTGCTGGTGCTGATATTTCTAAAGCTGCAGCTGGACGTGCGTTAGATGCATTAATTGCTTCTGTTACTGAATCTCTGCAGGCTGGGGACGACGTTGCACTGGTAGGCTTCGGTACTTTTGCTGTTAAAGAGCGTGCTGCCCGTACTGGCCGCAACCCTCAGACCGGTAAAGAGATCACCATTGCTGCCGCTAAAGTGCCGGGTTTCCGTGCAGGTAAAGCGCTGAAAGACGCAGTAAACTGATTGCTTTCCCGTTTCAGGGAAGCCGGATAGTACAAGGGCGCATCGTTTGATGTGCCTTTTTTGTTTGTCCAGACCTGATTTGTGCGAGTTTATGCGAGTTGTGGGCTGACAATCGCCCCGTTTTCTTGTCACAATACGACTTTACGCGCGACGGGCAGGATTTTCCGTCAGCGTCAGGTAACCAGTCACCTACAGCGGAGTGTTGTTACACCATGATGGACAGCTTACGCACGGCTGCTAACAGTCTCGTGCTCAAGATTATTTTCGGTATCATTATCGTGTCGTTCATATTGACCGGCGTGAGCAGTTACCTTATTGGCGGTGGCGCGAACTATGCCGCAAAAGTGAATGGCCAGGAGATCAGCCGCGGCCAGTTCGAGAATGCTTTTGCCGGTGAACGTAACCGTATGCAGCAACAGCTGGGCGACCAATTCTCTGAACTGGCAGCAAACGAAGGGTATATGAAGACCCTGCGTCAGCAGACGCTGAACCGTCTTATCGACGAAGCGCTGCTGGATCAGTATGCCAAAAAACTCGGCCTTGGCATTAGCGATGAGCAGGTGAAAAAAGCCATCTTCTCCACGCAAGCCTTCCAGTCTAACGGTAAATTCGACAACGCGCGTTACAACAGCATCGTCAACCAGATGGGGATGACGGCCGATCAGTACGCGCAGGCGCTGCGTAACCAACTGACCACCCAGCAGCTCATCAATGCCGTTGTTGGCACCGATTTCATGCTCAAAGGCGAAACGGATGAACTGGCTGCGCTGGTGGCGCAGCAGCGCGTTGTACGTGAAGCGACCATTGATGTTAACGCCCTGGCGGCGAAACAGCAGGTGAGCGACGCTGACATCAACGCCTGGTACGAGCAGAACAAGAATACCTTTGTTTCTCCAGAACAGTTCCGCGTGAGCTACATCAAGCTGGATGCGGCTGCGCTGCAGGAAAGCGCGTCTGACGCGGAAATCCAGTCTTACTACGACCAGCATCAGGATCAGTTCACACAGCCGCAGCGTAACCGCTACAGCGTGATTCAGACCAAAACCGAGGCGGATGCCAAAGCGGTACTGGATGAGCTGAACAAAGGCGCTGATTTTGCGACCGTCGCGAAAGCGAAATCCACCGACATTATCTCTGCGAAAAACGGCGGCGATATGGGCTGGCTGGAAGACGCGACCACGCCGGACGAGCTGAAAAATGCGGGTCTGAAAGAGAAAGGCCAACTGTCTGGCGTCATTAAATCCTCCGTAGGTTTCCTGGTCGTGCGTCTGGACGACATCACCGCGGCGAAAACCAAGCCGCTGGCTGAGGTTCGTGACGATATCGCGGCAAAAGTGAAGCAGGAAAAAGCGCTGGATGCCTACTATGCGCTGCAGCAGAAAGTGAGTGATGCTGCCAGCAACGACAACGAATCTCTGGCGGGTGCCGAGCAGGCGGCTGGGGTGAAAGCGGTTGAGACGGGCTGGTTTGGTCGTGACAACCTGCCGGAAGAGCTGAACTTCAAACCGGTTTCTGATGCCATCTTCAACGGTGGTCTGGTTGGTGAGAACGGCACGCCGGGCAGTAACTCAGACATCATCACCGTCGATGGCGATCGTGCGTTTGTGCTGCGCGTCAGCGAGCACAAGCCAGAAGCGGTCAAACCGCTGGCGGAAGTGAAGGATCAGGTCGTCGCTCAGGTTAAGCACAACAAAGCGGAACAGCAGGCGAAACTGGATGCTGAGAAGATTCTGGCCGATCTGAAAGCGGGTAAACAGGACGCGCTGAAAGCGGCTGGCCTGAGCTTCGGTGAAGCGAAAACGCTGAGCCGTACCGGTCAGGACCCTATCAGCCAGGCCGCGTTTGGCCTGACTCTGCCGGCGAAAGACAAGCCAAGCTTCGGCACCACTACCGATATGCAGGGTAACGTCGTTCTGCTGGCGCTGGATGAAGTGAAAGCCGGCACTCTGCCAGACGCGCAGAAGAAGGCGATGGTCCAGGGGATTACCCAGAACAATGCCCAGATTGCCTTCGAAGCCATGATGAGCAACTTGCGTAAAGAGGCCAAAATTAAGCTGGGCGATATCATTACTCAGCAGCAATAATTACGTATCTGCTCGCAGATTTTCGCAACGCTCTGCAATAATTAAAGGCCGCTTTCGCGGCCTTTTCCATTTCTGCACTCTGCTGTTTGTGCCTCTTTTATCGGGCGGCTATCGTGACGTGGCTGTCTACAAACAAGGAGATAACAGCATGAAATGTGGAATCAAAGCACTGTTTATTACGCTGGCTATTGCCACCACCGGGCTGAACGCGGGCGCACTGGCGGCGACACCTGCCGCTAAACCACAGGCGGTACAGAGTAAAAACGACACCGCAGCGCCGGGGCAGGGGCAAACCAAAGCGGCTGACGTTGGTAAAAACGTGGATGATGACGGTACGCGAGTCAGCATCAATTCGGCCTCTGCGGAAGAGCTGGCCCGCGTGATGAATGGCGTCGGGCTGAAAAAAGCGCAGGCCATCGTAAGCTATCGTGAAGAGTATGGTCCTTTCAAAACGGTCGACGATCTCAAGCAGGTTCCCGGCATGGGGAGCGCGCTGGTTGAGCGCAACCTCGCACACCTGACGTTGTAATCTCACAATTACTTGCACAGCGGCAAAATTTTGCCAGGATAAAGAGGTCATACCAGTTATGACCTCTCATCCTACAATAACAGTAAAGGCTATTGCGCTATGCAGACAAAAATAAAAGTACGCGGTTTTCACCTCGACGTTTACCAGCATGTGAACAATGCCCGCTACCTGGAGTTTCTTGAGGAAGCGCGCTGGGACGGGCTGGAAAACAGCGAAAGCTTTCAGTGGATGACCGCGCACAACATCGCGTTCGTGGTCGTCAATATTAATATCAACTACCGTCGCCCTGCCGTGTTGGGCGATGTGCTCACGGTGACCAGCCAGGTGCAGCAGATCAATGGCAAAAGCGGCGTGTTAAGCCAGGTGGTTAAGCTCGATCCGGAAGGGCAGGTGGTGGCTGATGCGTTGATCACCTTTGTCTGTATCGATCTGAAAACGCAGAAAGCGCTGCCGCTGGAAGGGGAATTGCGCGAAAAGCTGGAACTGATGATCGTGTAACACAGGTTCAGGCTTACCCGTGCTGTCGACACCTGTTATGCGACAGCACGGTCAGGTCGCCCTATTTAAGCCCGGTTTTTTTCTGCATTGCGGCCATCACGCCGGCTTTATCGGCAAGATAATGGTTCAGCCCGTTAGCGCGCAGATTACAGGCGGCGCACTGGCCGCAACCGTCGCCTTTAATGCCGTTGTAGCAGGTGAGGGTTTCGCTGCGAACCAGGTCCAGCTTGCCCCAGTAGTCAGCCAGCGCCCAGGTTTCGGCTTTATCCAGCCACATCAGCGGGGTTTCAAAGCGCGTCTCTTTCGCCATCCCCAGATTGACGGCGTGATTTAACGCCTTCACGAACTCATCACGACAGTCCGGGTAGCCGGAGAAGTCTGTTTCACACACGCCCGTGATCACCGCTTCGGCTTTTACCTGGTAGGCATAAATTGCCGTCAGGGTGAGGAACAGAATATTGCGGCCCGGCACGAAGGTATTCGGAATGCCGCTGGCATCGGGTTCGTAGTCCGGGACGGGAATACTGTCCCGGGTGAGGCTACTCACGGCCAGTTCATTTAACAGCGTAACGTCCAGCACCTTGTGCGCGCGTGCGCCCAGTTTCAGGGCCAGTTCACGGGCAACGTCGATCTCAGCGCGATGGCGCTGACCATAATCGAAAGTGACACAGTGAACTTCATCGTACTGATGAAGAGCCTGGACCAGGCAGGTAGTAGAGTCTTGTCCTCCGCTGAACACGACGACGGCACGTTTCATAAATCATCTCGACTGTTACGGTAAAAACGTTATGTTACCGTCTGCCTGTGGCGGCGACCAGCTTCTTCACGATTTAGGGGCGGGCAGCCAGGCTTCGGTAAAATCAAACCAGCCGCGGGTGTTGAGGCGAATCCCATTCACGCCCGGCGGCGCGCTGATCTGGTACTGATAATTAAAGAGCGGCGTCAGCACCGCATTTTCCATTAATCGGCTAAAAATGGCCTTCAGGCCCGCGTGCCGATCCCGAGCTTCGGCCTGAGTCTGTACCGCATCCAGCGTGGCTTGCAAATGGGCGTACGCCGGTGCGCTTAACACGTGTGGCCAAAGCGTATCGCAGCGCAGCCACTGCTCAAGCGTATAC
Organism: Enterobacter sp. CFEC122; assembly: GCF_052983755.1. Taxonomy (NCBI): domain Bacteria; kingdom Pseudomonadati; phylum Pseudomonadota; class Gammaproteobacteria; order Enterobacterales; family Enterobacteriaceae; genus Enterobacter; species Enterobacter sp. CFEC122. The sequence goes on from NZ_JBRIQR010000002.1 coordinate 147,196, forward strand.
GCTGGCGCTTCGCCAATCAGCCTGTCGCCCATCATGATGTCTGCTTCGGCAAGCTGCTGGCATCCGTCCCACGTCTTGGCGTCATGAAAGATGACAGTCAGCTCACAACCCTGTAGCGCCAGGTACGTCTTCAACTGGCTGGCCATGGTGTGAAGCTCAACGGGAAGATGGTAAACCAGCGTCAGTGCTTCAGGCAGGGCAACATCGGTTAAATCAGTCCATTCGGGGATTGTCCAGCCGGGAAGCAGTTCCCCGGTGGGGGTGATGAGCCCTTCGTTTAGCGGAAGCGTGTGGAGAAGCCTGGAGTGATGAATGATATTAATCAGCCGCTTTGCCTGGTTCTCACTCAGGCGTGCGCTCTGTTTTAGCGTGAGGTAACAGAACCCCAGGCTGGTGCTGCTGCTTACCAGCCGCAGACTTTCCAGCTCGTCGGCCTCACCAATCGCGATTTGCACCGGGTGACGGCAGCTGGTACCCAACCTGTGATCAAAAAGCTGGGGTGTGATCCAGTATTCGATGGCTTTGAGCAGCGGATGGCTCAGGTGGTACTGCTCATGGCTTTCCAGACGAACCAGGTCGGGTTCAAAGGCGACCAGCCGAAAGGGGCCGCTGCCAATCGTCGAATGGTCGGGATGCGCCAGACGGCTACAGTAGGTTGCCAGCCTGTGCGGCAGCCAGTAGTCCGGATGATGCAGCGTAAACGTCAGGCACTGCGGATGCGTTGTTTCGATACAGAGGACGCTCTGAAACAGGGTGCGCAGGGCGGGAAGCGTCAACAGCGCGGTCAGGCTCCGCTGGAGATGCGCCGTTTCAATTTTATCGCCGTTATGCCAGTGCAGCGTGGAGCGAATGTAGAAATGCCAGCGCAGCCCATCATCCGACACATCCCAGTGATGCGCCAGATCGCCCGTCGGCTCACTGCTGTTGCCGTGAAATCGCGTCAAACCTGAGAAGACTTGCCCTGCCAGATGCTGCTCTGCCCGACCCGGTAAAAAGCCCGGCTGAAGCGGCTCCAGTGAGCGGTAGTAGGGGATGCGCAGCGTCGGCGTGTCGTTTTGCCACTGCCCACCCAAAAACGGGTGCAGCAGCGCACGCAAATCTTCGGGAGCAAGCTGCGCCAGCTCGAGGGCGTTATGCTGCTGCCCGCTTTTTAGCGCTTCTTCCATCATCGTATTGCGCAGTGATTCCGGAGTGACGTGAAACGTCAGCGCACCGCGCCTTCCACGCCCGGACTGCGCGCGCCAGGTCAGCCAGCCCGCCTCCTGGGCCTGACGCAGCAGAGTACGGACATGTCGCTCGCTACAAAAGCAGCGGCTGGCAAGTTCATTTACGGTTACCTGCTGCGGCGCGCCAGCGGAAGGTTGCCACAGGCGTTGATACTGGTTAAGACGGTTAAGCTGGCGCATAAGAAACCCGGAACAATAATTCTCATCTATTCACTATTACTTCCGTATATCTCACACGATACTGATGCACAAGTTAACCGCATCACATTTCGGGAGTAATCATGGCTCGGCTCGCTGCATTTGATATGGACGGTACGCTGTTAATGCCGGATCACCGTTTAGGGGAGAAAACCCTGAACACGCTGAAGCGCCTGCACGAGCGTAATGTCACCCTGACGTTTGCCACCGGGCGTCATGTTCTGGAAATGCGCCATTTGCTGGGCGCGTTTGCCCTCGATGCCTTTCTGATCACCGGCAACGGGACGCGAATTCACTCTGTAGAAGGCGATGTGCTGTACCGACAGGATCTCAACCCGGAAGTGGCGGATATCGTGCTGCACAGTACCTGGGACACGCACGCCAGCATCCACGTCTTTAACGATCGGGGCTGGTTTACCGGAAGCGACATCCCGGAATTATTGCACGCGCATGTGTATAGCGGTTTTAAATACCAGCTTATCGATCTGCGTCGGATCCCCGCCCATGCGGTGACCAAGATCTGCTTCTGCGGCGATCACGACGATCTCTGTCGCTTACGGATCCAACTGAATGAGGCGCTGGGCGACCGGGCGCACCTGACCTTCTCGGCGGTGGATTGCCTGGAAGTGCTGCCGGTGGGCTGCAACAAAGGTTCCGCTCTGGCGGTGCTGAGCGACCACCTGGGATTAACGCTGCAGGAGTGTATGGCGTTCGGTGACGCCATGAACGACCGCGAAATGCTGGGTAGCGTAGGTCGCGGTCTGATCATGGGGAATGCGATGGCGCAGCTGAAAGCAGAACTTCCCCATCTGCCGGTTATCGGTCACTGCCGTAATGAAGCAGTGTCCCATTTTTTGACGCATTGGCTGGACAATAACAACCTCCCCTATTCCCCCGAATAGTGAGACCCTTCCAGCAAGCCAGACTTCGGTCTGGCTTTTTTTATTTCAGCAGTTGAGCAATCTGCGCCTTCCAGGGGGCGATATCACCGATGTTGGCCTGCACCCACTCCGCATTGTAGTAGGTCTCGAGATAACGCTCGCCGCTGTCGCACAGCAGCGTGACGATGGAACCGGTGCGTCCCGCTTCGCGCATACGTGCGGCAAGCTGCAGCGCGCCCCACATATTGGTGCCCGTCGAGGCGCCCACTTTGCGGCCCAGCTGCGTTTCCAGCCAGTGCGCCGTTGCCACGCTGGCGGCATCCGGCACGCGCATCATCTCGTCCACCACGTCGGGGATGAAAGAGGGCTCGACGCGCGGACGGCCAATCCCTTCAATTTTACTCCCCACCGGGCTGCGCAGACCGGCATCGCGGTTTTGCCAGTAGTCGAGGAACACGGAGTTCTGCGGGTCAACTACCATCAGCTGGGTATCGTAACCCTGACAGCGGATATAGCGTCCGATCGTGGCTGACGTACCGCCGGTACCGGCGCTCATCACAATGTAGGACGGAACCGGATGCGGTTCGTGGGTCATCTGGCGGAAGATACTGTCGGCAATGTTGTTATTACCGCGCCAGTCCGTCGCGCGCTCGGCGAAGGTGAACTGGTCCATATAGTGGCCGTTCAGCTCACGGGCCAGCATTTCGGAGGCGGCGTAGATTTCGCAGGCGCTTTCCACAAAGTGGCAGCGACCGCCGTAAAATTCGATCTGTTCGATTTTGCGTTTTGCGGTGCAGGAGGGCATCACCGCAATAAACGGCAGGCCCAGCAGGCGGGCGAAATAGGCTTCGGACACCGCCGTTGAACCGGAAGAGGATTCAATGATGGTGGTGCCTTCTTTAATCCAGCCGTTACATAAACCGTATAAAAACAGCGAGCGCGCCAGGCGATGCTTCAGGCTGCCGGTAGGATGGGTGCTTTCATCTTTCAGATAGAGCTGAATGCCGTCAAATCCCGGCAGGGAAAGGCGAATCAGGTGCGTATCCGCCGAGCGCTGATAGTCGGCATTGATTTCGCTGATCGCATGTTTAACCCAGGTGCTATTCATCGTCGTTATCCGTTTGTCATTTTGTGCCTAGCATAGCGAAAAGCACAGAAAAAATTGTTGCTATCTGGCCTTTAAAATAGAATTAAGGGAGAAAAATTTTCTCTGTGAGGTGGGTATGCTAGATAAAATTGACCGCAAGCTCCTTTCATTGCTGCAAAGTGACTGTACCCTCTCTTTGCAGGCGCTGGCAGATGCCGTTAATCTGACCACCACCCCGTGCTGGAAGCGGCTTAAGAAGCTGGAAGATGACGGTATTCTTCTGGGGCGCGTCGCGCTGTTAGATCCTGAAAAACTGGGGCTTGGGTTGACGGCATTTGTGCTGATAAAAACCCAGCATCACAGCAGCGAGTGGTATTGCCGCTTCGTTACCCAGGTGTCTGAGATGCCCGAAGTGCTCGGTTTCTGGCGTATGGCCGGCGAGTACGATTACCTGATGCGCGTCCAGGTGGCCGACATGAAGCGTTATGATGACTTCTACAAGCGGCTGGTGAACAGCGTGCCGGGGTTATCGGACGTCACCTCAAGCTTCGCCATGGAACAGATTAAATACACCACAGCATTACCCATTGAATAACTTCGTAAAATACCTTCAGGAACAAACCGCGTGCGATTATTTGCCCAATTAAGCTGGTACTTTCGTCGGGAGTGGCAACGCTACCTCGGTGCAGTCGCCCTGCTTATTATTATTGCTATCCTGCAGCTGATCCCGCCGAAAGTGGTGGGCTACGTCGTGGATGGCGTCACCGAACAGCATTACACCACCGCACGGGTGTTGATGTGGGTTGGCACGCTGGTGCTGACGGCGGTCATTGTTTATCTGCTGCGCTACGTCTGGCGCGTGCTGCTGTTTGGTGCGTCCTATCAGCTGGCCGTTGAGCTGCGTGAAGATTTTTATCGCCAGCTGAGTCGACAGCATCCCGAATTTTATCTGCGCCATCGCACCGGGGATCTTATCGCGCGCGCGACTAACGACGTCGATCGCGTGGTCTTTGCCGCCGGGGAAGGGGTGCTGACGCTGGTGGACTCGCTGGTAATGGGCTGCGCGGTGCTGATCGTCATGTCCACGCAGATCAGCTGGCAGCTGACCCTGCTGGCGCTGCTGCCGATGCCGCTCATGGCGCTGGCGATCAATCGCTACGGCGAACAGCTGCACGAGCGCTTCAAGCTGGCGCAGGCGGCGTTTTCGTCGCTGAACGATCGCACCCAGGAGAGCATGACCAGCATCCGCATGATCAAAGCGTTTGGTCTGGAAGACCGGCAGTCCGCGCTGTTTGCCGCCGATGCGGCCGACACGGGGGCGAAAAACATGCGCGTCGCGCGTATTGACGCGCGATTTGATCCAACGATTTATATCGCAATTGGCATGGCAAATATGCTGGCGATTGGCGGCGGGAGCTGGATGGTGGTGCAGGGCACGCTCACCCTGGGCCAGTTGACCAGCTTTGCCATGTATCTGGGGCTGATGATCTGGCCGATGCTGGCGCTGGCCTGGATGTTTAACATCGTGGAGCGCGGCAGCGCCGCCTACAGCCGTATTCGCGCCATGCTGGCCGAAGCGCCGGTGGTCAATGACGGCAGCGAAGCGTTGCCGGAAGGACGCGGCGTCATGAAAGTCGACGTCCGCAAGTTTATCTATCCGCAAACGGAACATCCGGTACTGGAGAACGTCAGTTTTACCCTTCAGCCGGGCCAGATGCTCGGCATCTGCGGCCCGACGGGCTCCGGTAAAAGTACCGTACTCTCGCTGCTCCAGCGCCACTTTGACGTCACGCAGGGCGATATTCGCTTCCATGATATTCCGCTCACCAGCCTGCTGCTGGATGAGTGGCGTGGTCGCCTGGCGGTTGTCAGCCAGACGCCGTTTCTTTTTTCTGACACCGTGGCGAACAACATCGCGCTTGGGTGCCCTGCGGCAACGCAGGAAGAGATCGAGCATGTGGCGCGTTTAGCCAGCGTGCATGATGACATTTTGCGCCTGCCGCAGGGCTACGAAACGGAAGTCGGGGAACGCGGCGTCATGCTGTCCGGCGGGCAAAAACAGCGTATCTCCATTGCCCGCGCGCTGCTGCTCAATGCGGAAATCCTGATTCTGGACGATGCGCTCTCCGCCGTTGACGGCCGTACCGAGCATCAGATCCTGCATAACCTGCGCCAGTGGGGCGACGGACGCACGATAATTATCAGTGCCCACCGTTTGTCAGCGCTTACCGAAGCCAGCGAAATTCTGGTTTTGCAGCACGGCCATATTGCCCAGCGCGGGCAGCATGAAACGCTTGCCGAGCAGCCGGGCTGGTATCGCGATATGTACCGCTATCAGCAGCTTGAGGCGGCGCTGGACGATGCGCCGGAGCAGGATGAGGAGGCCGCCAATGCGTAAGCTCGGAACGATGTGGCCGACGCTCAAACGTCTGCTGGCCTACGGCTCGCCGTGGCGTAAACCGCTCTCCGTTGCCGTGCTTTTACTCTGGATTGCGGCGATTGCCGAAGTGAGCGGACCGCTGCTCATCAGCTATTTCATCGACAATATGGTCGCCAAAAGCTACCTGCCGCTCGGGCTGGTGGCGGGGTTAGGCGTGGCCTACGTTGGCTTACAGCTGATGGCGGCAGGATTGCACTATGCGCAGTCGCTGCTGTTTAACCGTGCAGCCGTGGGCGTGGTTCAGCAGTTGCGTACCGATGTGATGGACGCGGCGCTTCGCCAGCCGCTCAGCGAGTTTGATATCCAGCCGGTTGGGCAGGTGATTTCGCGCGTGACCAACGATACCGAGGTGATCCGCGATCTGTACGTCACCGTGGTGGCAACCGTGCTGCGCAGCGCGGCGCTGATTGGCGCGATGCTGGTGGCGATGTTCAGCCTCGACTGGCGCATGGCGCTGGTGGCGATCACCATCTTCCCGGCGGTGCTGATCGTCATGGTGATTTACCAGCGTTACAGCACGCCAATTGTGCGCCGGGTGCGCGCCTATCTGGCCGATATCAACGATGGCTTCAACGAAGTGATCAACGGCATGAGCGTCATCCAGCAGTTCCGCCAGCAGGCGCGCTTTGGCGAGCGCATGGGCGAAGCCAGCCGTTCGCACTATATGGCGCGTATGCAGACGCTGCGCCTGGACGGTTTCCTGCTGCGACCGCTGCTGAGCCTGTTCTCGGCGCTGGTGCTTTGCGGGCTGCTGATGCTCTTTGGCCTGAGCGCAAACGGTACGATTGAAGTGGGTGTGCTGTACGCTTTCATTAGCTATCTGGGACGCCTTAACGAGCCGCTGATCGAACTCACTACGCAGCAATCGATGCTGCAACAGGCGGTTGTCGCCGGTGAGCGCGTCTTTGAGCTGATGGACAGGCCGCGCCAGGCCTACGGCAATGACGAGCGACCTCTGCAAAGCGGGGCTATCACCTTTGATAACGTCTCATTTGCCTATCGCGAAGACCGTCTGGTGTTGCAGGAGATTATGCTCGATGTGCCGTCACGCGGTTTCGTCGCGCTGGTGGGCCATACCGGCAGCGGTAAAAGCACGCTCGCCAGCCTGCTGATGGGCTACTATCCGGTCACGCAAGGCGAAATCCGCCTCGACGGACGTCCGCTCGCGTCGCTTAGCCACACGGTGTTACGCAAAGGCGTTGCGATGGTGCAGCAGGATCCGGTCGTGCTGGCCGATACCTTCTACGCCAACGTAACCCTGGGACGGGACTATTCAGAAGCGCAGGTTTGGGCGGTACTGGAAACGGTGCAGCTGGCAGAGCTGGCGCGCGGGTTCAGCGACGGGATCAACACGAAGCTGGGCGAGCAGGGCAACAATCTCTCCGTGGGGCAAAAACAGCTCCTGGCGCTGGCGCGCGTCCTGATTGAAACGCCGCAGGTGCTGATTCTGGACGAAGCCACGGCCAGCATAGATTCTGGAACCGAGCAGGCGATTCAGCAGGCGCTGGCCGCCGTACGCGACCACACGACGCTGGTGGTGATTGCTCACCGGCTCTCCACCATCGTCGACGCGGACACGATTCTGGTGCTGCATCGCGGACAGGCCGTGGAGCGCGGTACGCACCGCGAGCTGCTGGAAGCACAAGGGCGCTACTGGCAGATGTACCAGCTGCAGCTGGCGGGCGAAGAGCTGGCCGCCAGCGTGCGTGATGAAGAGTCCCTTAGCGCCTGATGCACTAAAATGAGGCGCCGCGCTAACAGTCATTCCTGTTGGTGCAAAACTGAAACGCACCCTGCACCGGCATGGTGCGTTTTTTTTCACCGGTTCATTTATCAGAACCGTGTAACGCACATCGCACCGCGATTCCCTCACGTTTTCATTTCTGGCACATCCCTTGCAATACCTTCCGCGTAAGCTGCGGCCATTACCGAATTCTGACTGGAGGGGATCTATGAAGCTGGTTACGGTTGTAATCAAACCATTCAAACTCGAAGACGTGCGTGAAGCATTGTCTTCAATGGGTATTCAGGGACTGACTGTCACCGAAGTGAAAGGCTTTGGTCGTCAGAAGGGTCATGCCGAGCTTTATCGCGGGGCGGAATACAGCGTTAACTTTCTGCCAAAAGTAAAAATTGATGTCGCGATTGCTGACGATCAGCTTGATGAAGTCATTGATGTCATTAGCAAAGCGGCCTACACCGGCAAAATTGGCGACGGCAAAATTTTCGTTGCCGAACTGCAGCGCGTCATTCGCATCCGTACCGGCGAATCTGACGAAGCGGCACTGTAATTAACGCCTGGCACACAGTGATAGGGATCGAGAAAATGAAGATAGCAACACTTAAAACGGGTCTGGGTTCGCTGGCGCTGCTGCCGGGCCTGGCGCTGGCTGCTGCCCCTGCGGTGGCCGACAAAGCCGATAACGCCTTTATGATGATCAGCACCGCGCTGGTGCTGTTCATGTCCATTCCGGGCATTGCGCTGTTCTACGGCGGTCTGATCCGTGGCAAAAACGTTCTCTCCATGCTGACGCAGGTTGCCGTGACGTTTGCACTGGTCTGCGTGCTTTGGGTGGTTTACGGTTACTCTCTGGCGTTCGGCACGGGTAACGCGTTCTTTGGTAACTTCGACTGGGTGATGCTGAAAAACATTGAACTGACCGCGCTGATGGGCAGCTTCTATCAGTATATTCACGTGGCGTTCCAGGGCTCGTTCGCCTGCATTACCGTCGGGCTGATTGTGGGCGCGCTCGCCGAGCGCATTCGTTTCTCTGCGGTCCTGATCTTCGTGGTGGTCTGGCTGACGCTCTCCTATGTGCCGATTGCGCACATGGTCTGGGGCGGTGGTCTGCTGGCCACGCACGGCGCGCTGGACTTCGCGGGCGGTACCGTTGTCCACATTAACGCCGCGGTCGCGGGTCTGGTGGGTGCTTATCTGATAGGCAAACGCGTGGGCTTCGGTAAAGAGGCGTTCAAACCGCACAACCTGCCGATGGTCTTTACCGGTACTGCGATCCTCTACTTTGGCTGGTTTGGCTTCAACGCCGGCTCAGCCAGTGCCGCGAACGAAATCGCCGCGCTGGCCTTCGTGAACACCGTTGTAGCCACGGCGGGTGCAATCCTCTCCTGGGTGTTTGGCGAGTGGGCGGTACGCGGGAAACCTTCTCTGCTGGGTGCCTGTTCAGGTGCGATTGCCGGTCTGGTTGGTATCACCCCTGCGTGTGGTTATGTCGGTGTCGGCGGTGCGCTGCTGGTCGGCCTGGTGTCGGGTCTGGCGGGTCTGTGGGGCGTCACCGCACTGAAACGAGTTCTGCGCGTGGATGACCCTTGCGATGTGTTCGGCGTGCACGGCGTGTGCGGGATTGTCGGCTGTATCATGACCGGTATCTTCGCGGCGAAATCGCTCGGTGGCGTGGGCTACGCAGAAGGCGTCACTATGGTTCATCAGGTGCTGGTGCAACTGGAAAGTATCGCTATCACCGTGGTGTGGTCTGCAGTCGTCGCTTTCATCGGCTACAAGCTGGCGGACATGACGGTCGGTCTGCGCGTACCGGAAGAGCAGGAGCGCGAAGGTCTGGATGTGAACAGCCACGGCGAGAATGCGTATAACGCATGATCTGAGTGTCTTGCCGGGTGGCGGCTTCGCCTTACCCGGCCTACAACAGCACAAAACGTAGGCCCGGTAAGCATCGCGCCACCGGGCTTTTACATCAACCTCTGTTACGCATCACCCCTTCCTGCACCGTTGAAGCGACCAGCACGCCGTCCTGAGTATAAAACTCCCCACGCACAAACCCGCGGGCGCTGGATGCCGACGTACTCTCCACGCTGTAGAGCAGCCACTCGTTCATGTTGAAGGGACGGTGGAACCACATCGAGTGATCGATCGTCGCGACCTGCATCCCTTTTTCGAGGAATCCGACGCCGTGCGGCTGCAGCGCCACCGGCAGGAAGTTGAAGTCAGACGCATAGCCCAGCAGATACTGATGGACGCGGAAATCTTCCGGCACGGTGCCGTTGGCGCGGATCCACACCTGACGCTTTGGCTCGGCGGTGTGGCCCTTCATCGGGTTGTGGAACTCGACGGGGCGGATCTCAAGCGGCTTATCGCAGAGAAACTTCTCTTTAACCTGCGGCGGCAGCAGATGCGCCAATGCGCGAGCGATATCCGTTTCCGATTTAAGATCGTCCGGCGAGGGGGCAGGGGGCATGACCTTCTGATGCTCGTAGCCCGGCTCCGGTGCCTGGAAAGAGGCGGTCATGTAAAAGATCGGCTTACCGTTCTGGATGGCCGCGACGCGGCGCGCGCTGAAGCTGTTGCCGTCTCGCAGAACTTCAACGTCATACACGATGGGTTTGGCGCTATCGCCAGGGCGTAAAAAGTAGCTGTGGAATGAATGCACCAGACGGTCTGCCGGGACAGTCTCCTTTGCAGCGTACAGCGCTTGTCCAACGACTTGCCCACCGAAGACCTGGCGTAAGCCTAAATCTTCGCTCTGTCCGCGAAAGAGTCCTTCCTCAATTTTTTCCAGATTCAGTAATGTCAGCAGATTGTTCAGTGCCTGACTCATAGTTGTCCTCAATAAACGCCGTAGCGAAAGATAGGCAGAGTATAACGCAGAAATGAAAGTGGTCCGATGGGTAGAATAATCTGAATATCGGGATGATTTCAGGCATTAATCAGTGAGTTGTGCCACACTTAAAAACGTTATGTGATTGAAACGACATCGGATGGGATCGATCCCGCTGGTGCATTGATGATAAGGAGACTTCAATGAAACTCGTGCCTATGCTAAGTGGTGTAGCGATTGCGGTGGCGTTGTCCGCCTGTGCCGGTAAGAGCGCCCAGGTGCCAGTGCCAGCAGCTGACCCGAACGGGATTAATACCCTTTCGCAGCAGTCCATTCAGCAGCCTAACGTTTCCGGTACCATCTGGATTAAACAGAAAGTTGCGTTGCCGCCGGATGCGGTATTAACGGTGACGCTGTCTGATGCTTCCCTGGCCGACGCGCCGTCGAAAGTCGTGGCCCAGCGTGCCGTCCGTACTGAAGGCAAACAGGCGCCGTTTAGCTTCGTGTTGCCGTATAACCCATCGGACGTGCAGCCTAATGCCCGTATTCTGCTGAGCGCAGCGGTCACCATCAACGGTAAGCTGGTGTTTATCACCGATACGGTCCAGGAAGCGATTAACAACGGTGGAACCAAAATCGACCTGAACCTGGTGCCAGTACAGCAGACCGAAGTGCCGGTCGCACCGCAAACCAATCAGCCGTCTCTGCCAACCCCACCGACGCAGATGTAATAGGGTTATTCCCCTCTCCTTCGGGAGAGGGGTCAGTACACCCACCGGTACTTCTGCAAATCGATCTGACCCGACCCTGACACCTGCACCCCTTCTGAAAGTAACGCCTGACGCTGACGCTGGAGATCCGGCCCGGTGAGTGAGATGGCACCATGACGGTTCACCACCCGATGCCAGGGCAGCGTACTGCCTTCCGGCAGTCGTTTCAGGACGCCTCCAACCTGTCGCGCCGCGCGCGGGGAACCGGCCAGGCGCGCGACATCACCATAGGTGGTGACATAGCCTTCCGGGATTGAAGCCACGATTTGCCATACGCGCTGTGGAAAAGAGTCCTGCTCGTCCATACCTTCACCTGCGGGGAGTTTCTGGAGAGCCATGGTAAACGAAGATCGCCCTGATTGCTGCGCCTGTTTGCGCAAGAAACCAGCATCCGGTTCCTGGCGGCTTGCAATTGGGCCTTCGCACAGGGATAATGCGCCAGCGCGTTGGTTATCAACGCTCTCAATGGGGGCTCTGTTGGTTCTCCCGCAACGCTACTCTGTTCACCAGGTCAGGTCCGGAAGGAAGCAGCCAGGGCAGACGACGTGTGTGCCGGGATGTAGCTGGCAGGGCCCCCACCCATTTCTGAGCCTCTGCGTTCTTCCCTGATTTTTGCCTCTTCCCTGACGTTATTCCCTAATAAGATTATGCCTATAGCGTGTAATATATATTTCATCGCGCTGAAATATTAATGTCATAAACTTGTAATAATAGTCGGGCATTTTATCCTTGGCCGTCTATTTTCTGGCATAACTCAAAAAAATATATATCTGGATAACATTGTTAACTTCGTGTATTAAATAAAGTACTTATTCCGAAGGGAAGTGACAAACATGGCTACAGCGGTATTAAACGTTAAGATTGATGACGCGCTAAAAGAAAGGCTTCGCCACTATGCGGAAGTGAATAACGAGAATTTAAGCGTGACGACAGAGAAACTGCTGCTGCTGGCGTTCGAGGCAGTAGAAGAGGCGGGAGTATCGGAAGAGGATATTGATAATCAGCATACGGAAGAAGAGAATATTTCTCCATTTACTCCTAAAGAAATCAAGGCTCTACGTAAACTTCTGAAGAAGAGAAAATGAAACAACAACTGTCAACTGCCAGTGACTACAAAGAGGCCTGCGATTTGTTGCGTTCAGGCTACGTGAAGCATGTACGTCTTGGCTGGAATGTCGGAAGTGATGAGTTCTTTCGTATTGCGTCTGACTGGTGTGATACTGGCGCAAAAATAAAGAAAGACGGTGAAAACTTCGTTATTTCACTTAAAGGGTTTCCTATTCCTGCTCAGCATTAATTCCGGACTGGTGAAAACTGCTGACTGTATCCATGACAGTCAGCAGTTTTTATTTTTTATGATCGGCTTCAAACTTTTTGCTATTAAATCACGCTGCGTTTTACAGGTGGCACGTTTTTATTCAGGGCGAGCCATAACGGTTTAATCCTCAGCAGCGCCTGTTCAAGTTCTGTCGGCTCGAGCGAGAAGGGCATCCGCAAATAGCGGTCAAACGCACCCGATAAACCAAACCGCGTACCGGTCCCCAGATTTATCCCCAGAATCTCAGCCCGCGCGGCAAGCTGCGTCGCCAGCATGCCGGGGAGCTCAATCCAGTATGAGAGCCCGCCCTCTGCTTCATGGAATGTCCACTCCGGGAAATGTTCACGCAGCAGTTCACCGCATCGATCGCGTCGTTCCGCCAGCATTTTGCGGCGTGCGGGTAGAAACGTCTCGCTGTTGTTGATGAGCCACAGCGCCGCTAGCTGTTCCAGCAGCGGCGAGCCTAAATCCAGCGTATCGCGCGTCTGGGCAAGCGTGGCGATCGTGCGCGAGGACGCGCGGATCCAGCCGAGACGCAGCCCGCCCCAGAAGCTTTTTCCGGCAGAACCTAAGGTGATGACGGTGGCCTGCGGGTTAAAGGAGGCCAGCGGGGGCGGAGGAGGGGCGTCAAACCAGAGATCCACCATCGTTTCATCCACCACCAGCGTCGTACGGGTTTGCGCAGCAATATCGGTAATGGCCTGACGGGTCGCGACATCCATGCAGCGCCCGGTGGGGTTATGAAAATCAGGCATCAGGTACGCCAGGCGCGGCGCGGTTTGGGCAAGCGTGGCGGCGAAACCGTCCGTATCCCAGCCCGTTTCCGGCAGCGACACCCCCACGGGCCGACACTGCGCGCCCTGAATGGCGGCAATCGCCAGCGGATAGGTGGGGTGATCGACCACGACGCGATCTCCCGGCCCGGTCATCATCCGCAGGACCAGCGCGAAGCCGCTGACGGCGCCATTGACCACCATTACTTCGTCCGCGCGGGTGGGAAGACCCCGCGCGGTGTAGCGCGCAGCGATGGCCTCCCGCAGCGTCGGGAGCCCTAGCTGATCGTAACCCGTCAGCGCGAGGTGCTGCGTAATGGCCGTGAGCGCGTGGGTATACGCCTGGTGGATTTCCGGCCCGGCATTGAGGGCGGCAGTGGAGAGATCCAGTGCGGCACTCGCCGCGGAAAGCGTGGGAACGGCGCGCGTATCCGGGAGGATCACGCGTGACCCGCTGCCGTGGCGGCTTTCAAGATATCCCTCCTCGCGCAGATGGGCGAGGGCGCTGCTGATGGTGGTCCGGCTCACGTCCAGCGCCGTGGCCAGCTCGCGCTCCCCCGGTAGCCGTGTATTCAATGCCAGACGTCCGTCAAGGATTAACAGGCGCAGCGCATCGGCCAGCTGTCGCCAGAGCGGCGTGCGGGATGAGGTTTGCTGCCAGTGGCCTAAAAGGCGTACCAGAGACTGGCTTCCGAAGCGACGTGACGACATATGCAGTCCACTATTTGAAAACTGGACATTAATCATAGTGCCATTTTAGGTCAGGATGAAAGCCTGGTTCACTGGAGAAGATAAAAATGGTACGTCGTCTGCTACAACTCTATGTCGGTTTAGGACTGTATGGCCTGTCCACCGCGATGTTTATTCGTTCCGATTTGGGTGTCGATCCCTGGGATGTATTTCACCTTGGGGTGGGGTTACAGCTGGGAATGACTATCGGAACGGTGATCATTTTAACCGGTGCTGCGGTGCTGCTGCTGTGGATCCCCCTGCGCCAGATGCCGGGCCTGGGCACCATCAGCAACGTGATTTGTATCGGTCTGGCGGCGGATGCCAGCATGGCGCTTATCCCGGAACTGGACTCGTTACCTGTGCGCATCGCTTTCCTGGTGTCGGGTATCGTGATGAACGCGATTGCGACCAGCATGTACATTGGCGCCGGTTTTGGGCCTGGCCCGCGCGACGGCCTGATGACCGGCATTCATGCCCGGCTGGGGTGGTCCATTCGCAGCGTGCGTACCTCTATTGAGGTGTCCGTCCTGCTGATTGGGTGCGTGCTTGGCGGCACGTTTGGGGTGGGAACGGTAGTATACGCCCTGACCATTGGCCCACTTATCCAGCTCTGTCTGCCCTGGTTCCGCCAGAAGCCGAGCGTTGCTGAAATTGCGCAGCCGGAACGGGTTGTTTAATTTTGCGAAGCGCTCACATGTTTTAACGGCGTCGCTGTGCCACAATAATGGGCCACGACTCACGCGATGCCACAATGCATGAAAGCTATCACTCTCTATGATGTCGCCCTCCTTGCGGGGGTTTCTTATCAGACCGTCTCTCGCGTCATTAACGACGCGGAGCATGTGTCTGCCCGTACCCGGGAAAAGGTGCAGCAGGCGATGGCGGAGCTGCACTACGTGCCTAACCTGCGGGCACAGCAGCTGGCGGGTAAACGCACCCGCACGCTGGGACTCATCACCATCGATCTGGCCCTGCATGCGCCCTCGCAAATTGTGTCGGCGGTAAAATCCCGGGCGGCGGAACAGGGGGCGAGCGTCCTTATCTCCATGGTGGAGCAACCGCAGCAGTGTCAGGCCGCGCTTCAGGCGCTGCTGGCACAGCGGGTGGACGCGCTGCTGGTGAATGTTCCGCTTGATGATGAACACGCCGAACAGCTGAGGGCGCTGGCGTCGCCCGTTCCGGTGCTTTTTCTTGATGTCTCGCCTTCAGCACATGTAAACAGTCTTGTGTTTAACGCCGGGCAGGGCGCGCATCTGGGCGTTGAGCACCTGCTGTCGCTGGGGCATCAGCGCATTGCCCTGCTGAGCGGGCCGGAAAGCTCGATCTCTGCTCGGGCGCGTCTGGCGGGGTGGAAAGCGGCTCTGGCCCGCGCGGGGCATAAAGCCGCTGCGGTGGCCTACGGAGACTGGAGCGCGGCCAGCGGTTATGAGAAAGGACATGTGCTGCTGTCGGGTACCGCATTGCCGGATGCCATTCTGGTGGCGAACGATCAAATGGCGCTGGGGGTAATGCGCGCCTGCGCGGAAAAGGGGATCGCGATTCCAGGTCAGATGTCGGTGGTCGGGTTCGACGATACGGCTGACAGCGCCTGGTTTTCCCCGCCGCTGACGACCATTCGCCAGGCATTTCGCGAGGCGGGCGAGCGCAGCGTGGAGTGGCTGCTGGCGCCCACCGAAGGCGAGACGTGCTGGCAGGTTCAGCTGCCGGTGACGCTGGTTACCCGCCATTCCAGCGCGCGCCGCGCGCCGCAGCAGGCCGAACGCGAGGATCTGGCGCAGCAGCTCAGAAGCCTGGCTCTCCTGGCCGAGCAGCTTGTCCGCAAATAAGACTTTTGTGATCGGACTCGCTAGCCTGCGATTGAATGCTTTACCGTCGCAGAATGCCAGGGCATGTTAACCAAAATTGTGAGCGCTTCGCAAAGAGGTTACTATGTCCAACACATCCCCGCTGACCCTCAGCGACATTCTGGCCCGTCGGGACTGGGAAAACCCCGGCGTTACCCAGTGGAACCGCCTGCCCGCACACGCGCCGTTAGACAGCTGGCGTAATGAATCTTCCGCCAGGGATGACGCTGGATCTATCAGCAGGCGCTCTCTTAACGGGATGTGGCGATTTAGCTATTTTTCTTCACCCGAGCGGGTTCCTGAGGCATGGGTCAGCGAAGATTGCGCGGATGCCGTCGCGATGCCCGTGCCGTCGAACTGGCAGATGCAGGGGTTCGACACGCCTGTCTACACCAATGTCACCTATCCCATCCCCGTTAACCCACCTTTTGTGCCGCAGGAAAACCCGACAGGTTGTTACTCGCTCACATTTGACGTTGATGACGCCTGGCTTCAGCGTGGGCAAACCCGAATTATTTTTGACGGCGTGAACTCGGCATTCCATCTGTGGTGCAACGGGCAGTGGATAGGCTATTCCCAGGACAGTCGATTGCCCGCCGAGTTTGACCTCTCGGCGGCATTACGCCCCGGGCAGAACCGCCTGGCGGTCATGGTCTTGCGCTGGTGCGACGGCAGCTATCTGGAAGATCAGGACATGTGGCGCATGAGCGGCATTTTCCGCGATGTCTCCCTGCTGCATAAGCCGGAGACGCACATTGCGGATTTTCACGTGGTCACCGATCTGAATGCGGAGCTGGACCGCGCGGTGTTGAACGTTGAGGTCGCGCTGGCAGGCGCAGACTACACGGAATGCGAGGTGGCGATCACGCTGTGGCGCAACGCTGAGCGGTGTGGCAGTACTACCCAACGGCCCGGATCTGCCATTGTGGACGAGCGCGGCAACTGGGCCGAGCGGTTAACGGCGGCGATCCCGGTTACAGCCCCCGCGTTATGGAGTGCAGAAACCCCGGAACTCTATCGTCTGACGATCGCGCTTTTGGATGCGCAGGGCAACGTGCTGGAGACGGAGGCCTGCGATGTCGGCTTCCGCCGGATTGAAATCAGCAACGGCCTGCTGAAGCTCAACGGTAAACCGCTGCTGATCCGCGGGGTTAACCGGCACGAGCATCATCCGGAAAACGGCCAGGTGATGGACGAAGCGACGATGCGCCGCGATATCGAGATCATGAAGCAGCACAACTTCAACGCCGTGCGCTGCTCGCACTACCCGAACCATCCGCTGTGGTACCGGCTTTGCGATCGCTACGGACTGTACGTCGTTGACGAGGCCAATATCGAAACCCATGGCATGGTGCCGATGAGCCGCCTTGCTGACGATCCGCGCTGGCTGCCCGCCATGAGCGAGCGCGTGACCCGCATGGTGCAGCGCGATCGTAATCATCCCTCAATTATCATCTGGTCGCTGGGCAATGAGTCCGGCCACGGCGCAAACCACGACGCACTGTACCGCTGGCTGAAATCCACGGATCCGACGCGTCCGGTGCAGTATGAAGGCGGCGGCGCGAACACGGCGGCGACCGATATTGTCTGTCCGATGTATGCCCGGGTCGATCAGGATCAACCCTTCCCGGCGGTGCCTAAATGGTCAATCAAGAAATGGATCGGCATGCCGGATGAAACGCGTCCGCTGATCCTCTGCGAATACGCCCACGCGATGGGAAACAGCTTCGGCGGATTCGCGAAATACTGGCAGGCGTTTCGCAGCCATCCTCGCCTGCAGGGGGGATTTGTCTGGGACTGGGTCGATCAGGCCCTGACGAAACAGGACGAAGAGGGCAATACGTTCTGGGCATACGGCGGGGACTTTGGCGATAAGCCAAACGACCGACAGTTCTGCCTCAACGGCCTGGTCTTCCCCGATCGTACGCCGCACCCGGCGCTGTTCGAGGCGCAGCGCGCGCAGCAGTTCTTCAGCTTTACGCGGGTCAGCACCTCTCCGCTGGTGATTGAGGTGCAAAGCGGGTACCTGTTCCGCCATACCGATAACGAAGTGCTGAGCTGGACGGTTGCCCGGGATGGGAAGGTACTGGCTTCGGGCGAGGTGACGCTGGCGATAGCCCCTGAAGGTGTTCAGCGTCTGGAGATCGCTCTGCCGGAATTGAAAGCCGAGCCGGGGGAAGTCTGGCTGAATGTTGAAGTGCGCCAGCCGCGGGCAACGCCGTGGTCACCGGCTGACCATCGCTGCGCGTGGGAGCAGTGGCTGCTTCCGTCTCCGCTGTTTGTCGCACCGCCAGCCTCTACGGGCGAGCCGCCGGTTTTAACGCAAAACGACCGCATCCTGGCGATCGCGCATGGTCAACAGCGCTGGCAATTCGATCGCGCAACCGGAAACCTGGCTCAATGGTGGCGAAATGGCGTGGAAACGCTGATGTCGCCTCTGACGGATAACGTCAGCCGTGCGCCGCTGGACAATGATATTGGGGTGAGTGAAGCGACGAAGATCGATCCGCATGCATGGGTTGAGCGCTGGAAAGCGGCGGGCATGTACGATCTCACCTCGCGCGTTCTGTACTGTGAGGCAGCGCAGCACGCAGACAAGGTGGTGGTCACAACCCAGCACGTCCTTGAGTATCGCGGCAACGCGCTGTTTCTGAGTCGTAAAACCTGGCGGGTGGACGATCGGGGAGTTCTGCACGGCGACATTCAGGTGGATATTGCGTCTGATATCCCGGAACCCGCGCGCGTTGGCCTGAGCGTTCATCTCGCCGAAACGCCGGAAAACGTGTCCTGGCTTGGGCTGGGGCCGCATGAAAACTATCCGGACAGAAAGCTGGCGGCGCAGCAGGGGCGCTGGACATTACCCCTGGCGGAGATGCATACGCCGTATATCTTCCCGACGGAAAATGGTTTGCGCTGTGATACGCGGGAGCTGGCGCTGGGAACGCATCAGCTGAACGGCCGGTTCCATTTCTCGGTGAGCCGCTACGGCCAGCAGCAGCTGCGGGAGACAACCCATCACCATCTGCTGCGCAAAGAGCCGGGATGCTGGCTCAATCTCGATGCGTTCCATATGGGCGTGGGCGGCGACGACTCCTGGAGCCCCAGCGTCTCGCCGGAATTCCTCCTGCAGACACGCCAGCTTCGCTATACCTTCAGCTGGCAGCAGAACCCTTAACTGACCCTGGAGATGCGGCCACAGAGTGTGGCCGCAGGCTTACGCCAGAATGCCGCTCAGGCCATGCAGGCTCATATAAATCCCTACCACGGTAATCAGCGCAGCGGAGATCCACGGTGCTTTACGGGAGAATTCGCTAAACCCGGTCCAGCGTTTGGTCGCGTGCTTGAGGCTCAAGGCGGCAATCGCGCCGGAAGCGACAAGCGTTAACGCCAGACCAATGCTAAAGCTGAACACCAGCGTCGCGCCGAGGGCGAAATGCTTCAGCTGCAGGCAGATCAGCAGAACGGTAATGGACGCCGGGCAGGGGATAAGCCCGCCGGTGAGGCCAAACATCACGATCTGTCCGGTGGTGACGTTTTGGCCGCTGAAGCGCCGGTTAATATCCTGCGCATGCGCGCGCTGGTGGGCGTCCTGCCACTCTTCTTCAACCAGCGGGTGTTCGTGGTGGTGATGTTCATGATGATGGCCATGGTCATGGTCATGGTCATGGTGGTGGTGATGATCATGGTCGTGATGATGATCGTGTGGCTGGCTCTCTTTCCAGGTTCGCCACGCCATCCACAGGGCGATCGCAACGATCAATACCCCTGAGATCAGCTGGAACCAGGGTTCAGACGTATGCGCATCCCATCCCCGACCAAACCATAAACCCGCCATGGCGATAATCCAGACTACTGCCGTATGCGAAAGCGTAGCGGCCAGGCCGAGCAGGACCGCCTGTTTCAGCGTGCCGCGGATAGCCACGATAAAGGCGGCCATCATGGTTTTTGAGTGACCCGGCTCCAGGCCATGTAGTGCACCGAGCAGGATAGCGCTGGGAACAAACAGCCAGGCATTACCCTGCTGCAGAAGTGAGGCGAAATCGTTCATTGAAATTTCCGGAGTGGAAGCGTGCGCAAATAGTACTCCCCCCCAGTAGCTTAATACTACCCCCCAGTAGAAAAATACTCAGGGGGAGTAGAGCGTGATATGCTCTAAAAGCCAAAACTGAGGGAGACAGAGATGTCACATACCGTTCGCGACAAGAAGATGTTACTGACTCGCCTGAAGAAAATTCAGGGGCAGAGCACCGCGCTCGAAAAAATGCTCAACAGCGAACACGAATGCGCCGAGGTGTTACAGCAGCTGGCGGCGATCCGTGGAGCGGTCAACGGCATGATGATGCAGGTGATTGAAGGGCACCTTACCGATCACGTGGTGAAAGAGCCCGAAGAGGCGCAGCGTGAAGCCGATCTTGGCGTGGTGCTGCAGGTGATGAAATCCTACCTTAAGTAGCGTGCGTGCCGAGGTTATTCTCTGCCCAAAGAATAAATTCCGTCTTTGGTAGCGCTTTGCTGTAGTACCAGCCCTGTCCGTACTGCACGCCGTGCTGGTGCAGCCAGGCGAGCTGCCCGGCGGTCTCGACGCCTTCCGCCACCATCGCCAGCTTCAGAGACTTCGCCATTTCAATAATGTGCGGCGTCACGTTTTTATACTCCAGCGCATCCACGAACGATTTATCAATTTTTAGCGTGTCGACATCCAGATCCTGCAGATAGCTCAGGCTGGAATAGCCCGTACCAAAATCATCAATATAGACAGGGTGCCCCGAACGGCGGAATGCGGCGATAGCCGGCGCGCTGATTTTGGGATCGGCAAAGCCGCGCTCGGTAACCTCAAGGGCGATTTGGCCTGGGTGGACCTTCCATTTGTTCAGCAAGTGACTCAGCAGCGGCGGCAGCGTGCCGGAGGTCAAATCGGCGGGCGCGAGGTTGATGGAGATATGCTGATCGGGGTGAAGATGCAGCCAGCTGCCCATATCCTCGAACACCTTTTCGATAACGAGCTGCGTCAGCTGGGAGATAAGCCCGGTTTGCTCAGCAAGGGGAATAAAAATATCAGGCGAGAGGCTGCTTCCGTCCGGCTGCGGCCAGCGCGTCAGCGCCTCTGCGCCGACAATTTTTCCGCTACACAGCGCCACGATGGGCTGATAGTGAACCACAAAATCGCGGCTGTTAATGGCGTCGAGCAGGCGGTTGCGCGGCGACTGGATGCGACGCAGTATCCGCAGGACAAAGAGCGCGGCAAGCAGGCTTATCAGGATGCCGAAGGGCAGCCACAAAAGCAGCTGCCGGTGCCAGGTTTCAGCCAGCGGTTTGAGCGTAGCCCATGCAACGACGGTAAACCCCAGTTCAGGGACGGGCTTCATAACGTACATTGAACCATCGTACTGTATGCTGGTCATCTCCTGACCCATGATCATGTCACGGATATGCGGATCGAGCGTATTGCTGCTGGCAAAGATGCGGCGTGTGGTATTTCCTACCAGGGCAGCATCAATCGCTATCTCGCCGAAGGGGATCACATCCACAAGCGAGGCCGGATCGACCAGGACAAGATAGTGACCTTGCCCCAGTACGGCCATGTAGCGATGAAACCCCAGATCGTTTTGCGTGGTCAGCCATGCGCTGTAACCATCTTCGGTAACGCGCATCGGCGGGGGGAAAGGGGCGGCATGGCTGGTTTGTTCAAGAGAGGAGCAGAGTGGCCTGAGGTTGTCGATATAAATCACTTCCTGCACATATCGCCACGAGAAAGCGACCCGTCGCATCTCCCTTAACTGCAGGGGGCTGCACGGCACGCCCTCAAAGGCCTGCAGATGATTGAGCGCTTCCTTCGCCTGATCCACGACCTTGTCGGTACGTATCAGCACGCGTGAGGCATAGTTATCCAGCGCATCGACAAATTTATCTTCCGCCTGACGATGAGCCAGCCAGATGCTCAGGCAAATGGGGACCAGCACGGAAAAGATAAGTATGCCAGTCACCAGACTGACCAGATGTCGGGTTTTCATGCTGTCGTTTCCTTCCTCGTATACCCGTTCCTGAGCACTGAGTTCCCTGCCTGAAGAGAAAGATTTTACCGCGAAATGATATAGTTATAGCACGTGGGTGGCGTGGTTTTCATTTTATCTCAGGTAAACCAGAAAATATCGTCAGAAGGAAGGGGTTGTTTTTTTAACCTGGCCTGGATATTATTTTGTTATGTTATAACAAAACACAAAGGATTTACGATGAAACCAAATATCCATCCAGCGTATCGCACCGTGGTATTCCACGACACCAGCGCGAATGAATACTTCAAAGTCGGCTCAACCATTAAGACCGACCGCGAAATTGAACTCGACGGTGAAACGTATCCATACATCACCATCGAGGTTTCTTCAAAATCGCACCCGTTTTATACCGGTAAGCAGAAAACGTTCTCCACGGACGGCAGCGCAGCGCGCTTCCGCAAGCGTTTTGGCGGTTTTCTCAATGCGAAGCGGGGCTAACCATGCAGGTACTTAACTCATTGCGCAGTGCAAAACAGCGTCACCCGGATTGCCAGATAGTCAAACGCAAGGGACGCCTGTACGTGATTTGTAAATCCAATCCGCGCTTTAAGGCGGTGCAGGGCCGTAAAAAAAGACGCTAAACGCGCGTTTCTCGCCAGCTTTCCAGGGATCTTTTCTGTTTGCCATCGGCAGTAAAATTGTCGGTGGCAAGCCAGCTTTCAAAGGCGTTTGCCAGCGCCGGCCACTCTTTGTCGAGAATCGAAAACCAGTCGGTATCCCGGTTATGACCTTTTATGACCAGCGCCTGACGAAAACGCCCCTCAAACTGAAAACCCAGGCGCAGGGCGGCTTTGCGGGAAGGTTCGTTCAGGCTATTGCACTTCCACTCATAACGCCGGTAGCCCAGGGTATCGAACACATACCGCATCAGCAGATATTGCGCCTCTGTCGACATGGGCGTGCGGCTTAACAGGGGAGAGAAGTGAACGTGCCCCACCTCCACGACCCCATTTTTAGGATCGATCCGCATCAGGGACAGCGTCCCGACCGGAGACCGGGTCTGGTTATCGATAACGGTAAAGTGTATGGGGTCGGATAACTCGCTTACGTTCGCCACCCATTCGGCAAATTCCTCTGCGGTAGCGTCGGGTTCACGTAGCAGCCACGTCCAGCTGCGCGTATCTTCAGCGAGGGAATAGGCGGAAAACAGCGCGTTGGCATGCTCCACGCGCAGCGGTTCAAGCCGACAATAGCGTCCCTGAAGCACGACCCGGGACGGGTGCTGACGAGGCTGCCAGTTGCTAAGCGCTTCGCCTACTGGCTGTCCGAACTGATTGAATGTCTTCATCTTAATTTCCGTGACGTTGAAAAGAGTTCCAGACTAGTGAATTGCTGGTTCCTTAAAAAGAACCACTGCGCTATGTTTTGATGGTGCCACGAGGAGGTGAGATGAATATACCGGGTGATGAATTTTATACCTTGCTCAATGCTGCCCTGCAAAAACGTGGGAAAGAGACGCGCCAGCGCGCGCTTTATCTTGCGTTACGGGAGGCCATACTGTGCGGAAGGCTACTGTCCGGCAGCCAGCTTCCCGGTTCGCGAACGCTGGCTCAGCAGCTCTCCCTTTCCCGCAATACCGTCAATGCGGCGCTGGACCAGCTCACGCTGGAAGGGTATTTGCAGCGTAACCGCCAGGGAACGCGGGTGGCACAGCTCGCTCACCGCTCTGTCGCCCGGACATTGCCGGACCCTGCCATCAGGCTCGCCCGGCGGGTCGGCCTGCTGCCAGCGCCCGTGCCCCGGGACACGCCGGTGCTGGCGTTTACCCCGGGAACCCCGGCTATCAACTATTTTCCGCTACCGCTGTGGCGGCGATTGTACGATCGCGTGATGCGCGAGGAGGGAAGTGCCCTGCTAGGGTATGGCGACCCGGCCGGTGAACCGTCGCTGCGGGCAGCGATTGCCCGACACCTCGCCCTGTCCCGCGGTATCGACTGCGACGCCAGCCAGATAGTGATAACGGAAGGGGCGCTTGAGGGGGTTAACCTGTGCACCATGCTGTTGAGTGAGCCTGGCGATGTCGGGTGGGTGGAAAACCCCGGCTATAGCGGGGCAAAGAGCGCGTTTGTTAAAACAGGCCTGACCATGACGGGAATCCCTGTTGATGACGAGGGAATGTGCTGGGAAGGACGGGATGCGCCTGCTCCCTCGCTGATTTTTACCTCACCTTCGCACCAGTTCCCCTACGGAAGCGTGCTCAGTGCCCGGCGACGTCTGGCGCTACTGGAACTGGCCCGGCAGCAGAACGCGTGGATCATAGAAGACGATTACGACAGCGAATTCCGTTATGCCGGTGAGCCTGTGCCCGCGATGCTGGGGATGGTCAACAACGCGCCCGTGGTTTATCTGGGAACATTCAGTAAAACGCTGTTTCCGTCGCTCAGAATGGGGTTCATGGTCTTGCCGCCAGCGCTGGCGAAAGCGGCTCGCCCGGCCATCGGCTCGCTGTTGCGGGGCGGGCATCGTGCCGAACAGCGTACGCTGGCGCTGTTCATTGAAGAAGGCCACTATGCCCGTCATCTTGCCGCCATGCGTCGGCTCTATCGTAAGCGATACCGCCAGCTGCGGGAGGTGCTGGGGGCAGAGCTTCACACGCCGCACCGTATACTGGCCGGTGAAGGCGGGATGCATCTGACGCTGGCGATAGACGATATTGACGATCAGACGCTGGTGGCGCAGGCGAGGGCGTTTCAGCTGGCACCCGCTGCACTGAGCGGGTATTACCTTGAGGCGAAGCAGGGGCAAACCGGTCTGGTTTTAGGTTACGGCAACACCTCTGCTTCGCAGTTTTCGCCGGGGATCCGGCGTCTGCAGGCGTTAATTACGCAGCAGCAGGGCGCGAAAGGGTAAAGACATCATAGAAAGAGAGCTGGCCTTTGGTGGAGACCATTTTTTGCAGCTTCTCTTTTTGCGCTGTTTCAACGGCCGGAGAGTGCATGATGCTGTCGATCAGCTCCGTGGGCACGAAACGTGTGTTATACCATTCACCGTTGTAGCAGACCCGAAAATCGAGAACGTCGATATCTTCGTAACGGTAGCGCGGATTCACGTCGAAAAAGAAAAAGGCGTTAAAGACCACAAACAGCACAACCAGCAGCCAGACGGAGTCCACCAGCGTTTCGGACTTCAGCATCACAATCAGCGTCGCCAGCCAGGCAGCATACATGGCGACAAACAGTCCAGGATGTTTGCGAATAAAGCTAATGCTAAAGCGCGGGCGATTGTCGCGCTTTTCGCGGAGGTTAAGATCGTCGATGGTGGCGGTAAGCAGGCGCTGTATCTCGGTCATTTTTTGCCTTCATAAGAGTTGACAATACAGGGTGTCTGCCAATTTTAGGGGAGCCATCGGGTTGAAAAAAGTAACAGTCAGGCGCTAAAAGACCATAACAGTTGGCTCCCCGCGCCCTTATAAAGTTTTGATGATTTTTGCCGGATTGCCGCCCACGACGACGTTAGCCGGGACGTCTTTTGTCACCACGGCGCCGGAGGCCACCACCACATTATCACCGATCGTGACGCCGGGGTTAATGACCGCCCGGCCACCAATCCAGACATTATTCCCAATGTTGACCGGTTTCCCAAACTCCACGCCGCTGTTCCGTTCCTCTGCATCCAGCGGGTGGGTGGCCGTATAAATGTGCACACCCGGCGCGAGCATGCAGTTATCGCCGATGCGAACAGGGCAGACATCCAGCATCACGCAGTCGAAGTTCGCGTAAAAGTTTTTGCCAAGATAAATATTGTATCCGTAGTCGCAGCGGAAGCTCGGTTCTATATAAGCGCCTTCGCTTTGCCCCAGAAGTTCCGCCAGGATATTCTGGCGTTCTGTTTTTTCATCGGGCGCGGTGTGGTTATAGCGGTAAACCAGATGGCGGGCCCGCAGTCGGTCGGCCCGTAACGTCTCATCGCCGGGGCGATAATGTTCACCGGCAATCATCTTCTGTTTTTCTACGCTCATAGGAAACCTCTCTGGAAATGATTACCGCAGGGTAATCGGAACAGGTCGAGAGGGGAACGTTCCCGAAAAGCCGATGTGACTGTCGTCACAACATTGTTGCTGATGAACACGTTTTACACGGAGACCTGGCCTGGGCACAGGGAACATAACGGGATAGGTAAAAAACTCAGAACGTGGCGTAGAACTCTACAGACACCCTTCAAAGATTAACGGACAAATTTCCATACAGAAGTAGGGATTTTGTCATACAACTTATTCATGGTCAGCTCAGCAAGACGATGGTCAGCGGCTGAATAAAATACGGCCAGTTCATTATCAGAAAGCTCGTATTTATTCTTTTCAATCACGCGTTCGAGGGTGTCAATTGACTGACAACGTCGTAAGCGCATCAAATAATCGATTTTTGTGAGTGGTTTATCAGACATAAATTCACCTTAGTAATTGTAATAATTTTAACAGGAAAGGCTAACCGGGTTAGCTCTGCTCACGTTGACGAAACAGCGGAATAGCCGGTTTCCCGATTTACGCCATTTTTGCAAATCCTGGGCGTTAATGCCGTAACTACTGAACAACATAAAGGTGTCGTCCAGGTATTCATCAATTTGCTCAATGAGCTTATTATCTTCATTGTACTTAATTTTATAATTAAGTGCGAAGGTTGCGATATGCTCTATCAGCTCATTCAACTGTAAATTGATGGCAGACGTTGGGTCGTTTACCCAGCCATGGTTGCTTTCATCAAGGTTGGCAAGGCAGTCATGGTACAAGGATTCGCAGAGAAATTTCAACTGCGCGATATCATGCCTTTTTGGCGAGTACTCGTCCATAGCGCATCCCCTTCTGAGTGATTTCTTACTCACCGAACATCATTGTCGGGATGGATACAACTGACTTAGCTACATGAGTGCTGTGTTCCTGATAACCTAACTATAAGCCACTCCTTCCTGGATTTCATCGCGCTATTACGAAAAATTACAAATAAAACCGTAGACTGCGAGCATGTACGCAATGTTCCACCCTGGACACCCCTTTTTTATCCAAATTAACGCGCTGTTTTATCGCTTCCTTACGTTTCATTGGCTTAGCAAAAATGGCGAGAAAAGTTCAGATTCGAACTCCACGTTGTCAGAACTTCTTATTAGGAATATTCCTAATAGCTTAAGCGGGGAAATGAAATTAAAAAAATCCTGAATTCACCGATTAAGTTATCAGTTAATTATGATATGTCTAATTAAGATGGCAGAAAATAAATTGAATCACAATAAGCGTAATTTATGATTTTTTCTGAAAATGAAAAAGGCCGCTAATGCGGCCTTTTTATCATGTGAAACCGGTATCAGTGAGGTTCTACCGAATGCGCGTGTTCAACATCTTCATTCTTACGGCTGAAGCGGCGGCGAACCACCACGAAGAACACCGGTACGAAGAAGATAGCGAGTACGGTTGCGGTGATCATACCCCCCATAACGCCCGTACCGACCGCGTTCTGCGCACCGGAGCCCGCACCGGAGCTGATAACCAGCGGCAGTACGCCGAGGATAAACGCCAGTGACGTCATCAGGATTGGGCGCAGACGCATACGAACAGCCTCAAGCGTCGCCTCAATCAGACCTTTGCCTTCTTTCTCCATCAGATCTTTGGCGAATTCAACGATAAGTATCGCATTCTTCGCCGACAAGCCAATGGTTGTCAGCAGGCCTACCTGGAAGTACACGTCGTTGGTCAGTCCGCGGAACGTTGCCGCAAGCAGCGCACCGATAACCCCGAGCGGTACCACCAGCATAACGGAGAACGGAATTGACCAGCTCTCATACAGCGCTGCCAGACACAGGAAGACGACGATCAGTGAAATCGCGTACAGGGCAGGGGCCTGGTTACCGGACAGACGCTCCTGATAGGACATCCCGGTCCAGTCGTAGCCAACACCCGAAGGCAGTTTGCTCGCCAGCTCTTCCATCAGGTTCATGGCTTCACCGGTGCTTCGGCCCGGCGCAGCCTGACCCAGGATCTCCATTGATGGCAGACCATTATAGCGTTCCAGACGCGGCGAACCGTATTCCCAGCGTGACGTTGAGAATGCCGAGAACGGTACCATCTGACCATTGCTGCCGCGCACGAACCAGCTGTTGATATCGTTTGGCAACATACGGTACTGTGCCTCGGACATCACGTACACTTTCTTCACGCGACCGCGGTCGATGAAGTCGTTAACGTAGCTACCGCCCCAGGCGGCGCCCAGCGTGGTATTGATGTCACTGATGGACACGCCCAGCGCCTGAGCTTTCTCCTGGTCGATGTCGATTTTGTACTGCGGCGTATCTTCCAGGCCGTTTGGACGCACGCCGACCAGCAGGTCAGGGTGCTTAGCCACTTCGCCAAACAGCTGGTTACGCGCCTGCGTCAGTTTTTCGTGACCCAGACCGCCCTGGTCAATCAGCTGGAAGTCGAAGCCGGTCGCGGTACCCAGTTCAACAATCGCCGGCAGGTTGAAGGCGAACACCATCGCATCTTTAATCTGCGAGAAGGTGCCCATCGCACGGCCGGTAATGGCTTCAACCTTGTTCTCTTTGCCCGGACGTTCAGACCAGTCTTTCAGAGAAACGAAGGCGATACCGGTGTTCTGACCACGACCCGCAAAGCCAAAGCCGTTAACCGCAAACACGGATTCAACGTTGTCTTTCTCTTTGGTGAGGTAGTAGTCCGTCACTTCGTCCAGCACTTTCTGGGTACGCTCTTGCGACGCACCCGCAGGAAGCTGTGCCATCGTCAGGAACACGCCCTGGTCTTCATCCGGCAGGAACGAGCTTGGCAGACGAACGAACAGAATCGCCATCCCCGCCACGATGATGATATAGAGCAGCAGGTAACGACCGGTGCTGCGCAGGATGTTGCCCACGCTGTCGGTGTAGTGATGCGTGCTCTTATCAAACATGCGGTTAAACCAGCCGAAGAACCCTTTATGCTCGCCATGACCGCCTTTCTGAATCGGCTTCAGCATGGTGGCACACAGCGCAGGCGTCAGGATCAATGCGACCAGTACCGACAGCGCCATCGCGGAAACGATGGTGATCGAGAACTGACGGTAAATCGCACCGGTAGAGCCGCCGAAGAAGGCCATCGGGATAAATACCGCAGACAGTACCATCGCGATACCCACCAGCGCGCCCTGGATCTGGCCCATTGATTTACGGGTAGCTTCCTTCGGCGGCAGACCTTCTTCCGCCATCACGCGCTCGACGTTCTCTACCACGACGATGGCGTCATCCACCAGCAGGCCGATGGCAAGCACCATCCCGAACATCGTCAGGGTGTTTATCGAGAAGCCAAAGGCCGCGAGGATGGCAAAGGTCCCCAGCAGAACGACCGGAACGGCGATGGTTGGGATCAGCGTCGCGCGGAAGTTTTGCAGGAACAGATACATGACCAGGAACACCAGGATGATCGCTTCTGCCAGCGTTTTAACCACTTCGTGAATCGAAATTTTAACGAATGGCGTGGTGTCGTACGGATAAACGATCTTCAGGCCTGACGGGAAGTACGGTTCCATTTTCTTCAGTTCTGCACGGATCGCCGTGGCGGTATCCAGGGCATTCGCGCCTGTCGCCAGTTTGATACCCAGACCTGAAGCCGGTTTACCGTTGAACTTCGCGATGATGTCGTAGTTCTCACCGCCCAGCTCGACTTTCGCCACGTCGCGCAGGCGAACCTGCGAGCCGTCCTGATTCACTTTCAGCAGAATTTTGCTGAACTCATCCGCGGAGGTCAGACGGGTTTGCGCGATGATCGAGGCGTTAAGCTGCTGGCCCTTCACCGGCGGCGTACCGCCTAACTGACCGGCTGCCACCTGGGCGTTCTGCGCTTTAATGGCGTTAATCACGTCAACCGGCGTCAGCTGGAAGTTGTTCAGCTTGTTCGGATCCATCCAGATACGCATTGCGTACTGAGAACCGAACAGCTGCACGTCACCCACACCGGACGTACGGCTGATGGCGTCCTTCATGTTGGCGCCCACGTAGTCGGAAATATCCTCCTGCGTCATGGTGCCGTTGGTGTTGATAACGCCGACAACCATCAGGAAGCTACTGGACGATTTCTCGACGCTCACGCCCTGCTGTTGTACTTCCTGCGGCAGCAGCGGCATCGCCAGCTGCAGTTTGTTCTGCACCTGAACCTGCGCAATGTCAGCATCCGTACCTGACTCGAAGGTCAGGGTGATCTGAACTGTACCGGTAGAGTCACTGTTTGAGGACATGTACATCAGGTTATCGATACCGTTCATGTTCTGTTCGATAACCTGAGTGACGGTGTCCTGCACCGTTTTTGCATCAGCTCCTGGGTAGGTTGCGGAAATCGTCACCGCCGGTGGCGCAATCGTTGGATATTGCGCGACAGGCAGCTTCAGGATCGCAAGTCCCCCGGCCAGCATGATGATAATGGCGATCACCCACGCAAATATGGGGCGATCGATAAAGAAATTAGGCATGTCTTAACGGCTCCTGTTTAAGTTAAGACTTGGTTTGTTCTGACTGGCCAGCGGCCGAAGCTTGTTGTTTATCGTCAGATTTCACTTCCTGTGCTTTAACCTGCGCGCCAGGACGAACTTTTTGCAAACCAGTAACAATCACGCGATCGCCATCTTTCAGACCTTCCGTCACCAGCCATTTCTCCCCAATCGCCTGGGTGGCGGTGATATTGCGCATTTCGACTTTGTTATCAGCCCCAACAACCAGTGCGCTCGCATCGCCGCGTGGCGTACGGGTCACACCCTGCTGTGGAACCAGAAGGGCGGTTGGATTCGTTCCTTCTTCCAGACGTGCGCGAACGAACATACCTGGCAGCAGATTTTTGTCAGGGTTCGGGAAAATCGCACGTAAGGTGATGGAACCGGTGGTCTGGTCGACCGTCACGTCAGAGAATTCCAGCGTCCCTTCCTGCGGGAACTTGATACCGTCGTTGGTAATCAGCTCCACTTTGGCTTTGCCGTTTTCCTGTTTCAGGGTGCCGTTAGCCAGCTCCTGTTTCAGGCGCAGGAAATCATTGCTGGACTGCGTGACGTCAACATAGATCGGATCGAGCTGCTGCACGGTCGCCAGCGCAGTGGTCTGACCGTTCTGCACTAGAGCCCCTTCCGTGACGGAAGATTTACCAATACGACCGCTGATAGGGGAG
The DNA here is from genome assembly GCF_052983755.1 of Enterobacter sp. CFEC122. Lineage (NCBI taxonomy): Bacteria > Pseudomonadati > Pseudomonadota > Gammaproteobacteria > Enterobacterales > Enterobacteriaceae > Enterobacter > Enterobacter sp. CFEC122. The sequence continues at coordinate 178,216 of NZ_JBRIQR010000002.1, forward strand.
GTCACTTTGGTATAGGCCAGGTTAATGCGCGCGGTTTCGACGGCCGCTTTGGCTGCCACCACGGCGGCGTTAGCCTGCTGGGCATCCGCCAGGGCGGTATCGTAATCCTGCTGACTGATGTACTTGGTACCGAGCAGTTTTTGATAGCGGTTCAGCGTCAGCTGGGCAATTTTAGCCGCGGCCTGTGCTTTAGCCAGATCGCCTTTCGCGCTTTCATAAGACGCCTGATAGGTTGCGGGATCAATCTGATACAGAGACTCACCGGCCTGCACATCACCGCCTTCGGTGAAGTTGCGTTTCAGGATAATGCCGCTAACCTGAGGACGCACTTCCGCAATGCGGTAAGCATTTGTACGGCCGGGTAATTCGGTGGTGATTTGTAGAGGTTCAGATTTGAGCGTCACAACGCCTACTTCTGGCGCCTGCTGAGCTCCTTGTTGAGCCGGTTTGTCGTCACATCCTGTTAGCGCTAAGCTGCCTGAAAGCATCAGAACGACCGCCAGAGGCGTTAACCCTCTGTTTTTGTTCATATGTAAACCTCGAGTGTCCGATTTCAAATTGATCAAGGGTCCTGAGTCTAAAACCCATTGCTGCGTTTATATTATCGTCATGCTATGGTACATACATTCACAAATGTATGTAAATCTGACTCCTGTAAATTCACTCACCTATGGCACGAAAAACTAAACAACAAGCGCTGGAAACCCGACAACATATTCTGGATGTGGCGATACGTTTGTTCTCGCAGCAAGGTGTTTCAGCAACCTCGCTGGCGCAAATTGCTCAGGCCGCCGGTGTGACGCGAGGAGCGATTTACTGGCATTTTAAAAACAAGTCAGATCTGTTCAGTGAAATCTGGGAGCTTTCAGAGTCCAGCATTAGCGATCTCGAGAGTGAGTATCGGGCAAAATTCCCAGACGATCCACTCTCAGTATTGAGAGAAATATTAGTATATATCCTTGAAGCAACGGTAGTTGAAGAACGTCGCAGATTAATGATGGAGATTATTTTTCATAAATGCGAGTTCGTGGGCGAGATGGCGGTCGTGCAGCAGGCGCAACGAAGCCTCAGTCTGGAAAGCTATGACCGTATTGAGCACAACCTGAACCTCTGTATGGAGGCAAAACTACTACCTGCCAATCTGTTGACCCGTCGGGCGGCGATTCTGATGCGCAGCTACATTTCTGGTCTGATGGAAAACTGGCTTTTTGCACCGCAATCGTTTGATCTTAAAGCGGAAGCTCGCAGCTACGTGGCGATTTTACTGGAAATGCTACAGCTTAGCCCGACGCTGCGCAGCGACGCGCCTTCGCTAACGGCCTGACCCCTTTCCAGGATTTATCTCAGAGGCTTACGTTCGCGCTATTCTGCATCTGACGAGCGTGATATTCTTCACGCCGGACTATTTTCGGTCATCTTCTGACATCATTCACAACTATGCTGCCCATCAATCGCTCGCAACATCCTGTTTTTGCATTGCTCTTTGCGATGCTGTTTTTCTTCGCCACGGCGCCGCTGACCTGGGCCCGCGCCGATAACAGCAACGATATTCCCACGCGTGCTGACGTTCAGTCGCAACTCGACACGCTGAACAAACAAAAAGAACTCTCTCCTCAGGAAAAACTGACGCAGCAGGATCTGACGGAAACGCTGGAAACGCTGGATAAAATTGAACGCGTTAAGGCTGAAACCGCACAGCTTCGTCAGAAGGTGGCGCAGGCCCCTGAAAACATGCGCAAAGCGACGGAGTCGCTGAATGCCCTGAGTGACGTTGATAACGACAACGAAACGCGCAAAACGCTCGCCACGCTCTCCTTACGCCAGCTGGAATCGCGCGTCGCCCAGTTGCTCGACGATCTGCAAACCGCGCAGTCCGATCTCGCGACCTACAACAGCCAGCTTGTCTCCCTGCAAACCCAGCCCGAGCGCGTGCAAAATGCGATGTATACCGCGTCTCAGCAGCTGCAGCAGATCCGCAACCGCCTGAACGGCACGACGATGGGTGAAGGCACGCTGCGCCCGACGCAGCAAACCCTGCTGCTGGTTCAGCAGTCGTTGCTCAATGCGCAGATCGAACAGCAGCGTAAAAGCCTGGAAGGGAATACGGTGCTGCAGGACACTCTGCAGAAACAGCGTGATTACGTCACCGCGAACATTAATCGTCTGGAGCATCAGCTTCAGCTTTTGCAGGAGGCGGTTAACAGCAAACGCCTGACCCTGACGGAAAAAACCGCCCAGGAGGCCGTATCCCCTGACGAAACCGCCCGTATTCAGGCCAACCCGCTGGTAAAACAGGAGCTTGAGGCTAACCATCAGCTCAGCCAGCGCCTGATACTGGCGACGGAAAACGGCAACTCGCTGGTTCAGCAAAATATCAAGGTCAAAAACTGGCTGGATCGCGCCCTGCAGGCGGAACGCAACATCAAAGAGCAGATCGCGGTCCTGAAGGGCAGCCTCCTGCTGTCGCGTATTCTCTACCAGCAGCAGCAGACGCTTCCGTCCGCCGACGAGCTGGAGGACATGACCAACCGCATTGCGGATTTACGTCTGGAACAGTTTGACGTCAACCAGCAGCGCGATGCCCTTTTCCAGAGCGATACCTTTGTCGCCAAAATTGAAGAGGGACACTCCAGCGACGTGAACCCGGAAGTGCACGACGCGCTGCTCCAGGTCGTGGATATGCGTCGCGAGCTGCTGGACCAGCTCAATAAACAGCTGGGTAACCAGCTGATGATGGCCATTAACCTGCAAATCAACCAGCAGCAGCTGGTGAGCGTCTCGAAAAGTCTGCAGGAGATCCTGACCCAGCAGATTTTCTGGGTAAACAGCAACAAGCCGATGGACTGGGACTGGGTTAAATCCTTCCCTGAGACGCTGAAAACGCAGATTAAGAGCATGAAGATCACCGTAAACTGGGAGAAAGCCTGGCCTGCGGTAATGATTGCTTTTCTGGCCGGTTTGCCGCTGCTGCTGATTGCCGGTCTCATCCGCTGGCGTCTGGGCTGGCTGAAAAAATACCAGGCGAAGCTGGCCTCCGAAGTAGGGCAGCTGCGCAACGATAGCCAGCTCCATACGCCAAAAGCGATTCTGATTGACCTTATTCGCGCCCTGCCGGTGTGCCTGATTATTCTGGCTGTGGGTCTGATTCTGCTCACTATGCAGCTCAACGTCAGCGATCTGCTGTGGGCGTTCAGTAAAAAACTGGCGCTGTTCTGGCTGGTGTTTGGCCTGTGCTGGAAGGTACTGGAAAAAGACGGCGTGGCGGTGCGTCATTTCAACATGCCAGCGCAGCTGACCAGCCACTGGCGTCGTCAGATCGTGCGCATCAGCCTGGCGCTCCTGCCGCTGCACTTCTGGTCGGTTGTCTCTGAACTTTCCCCGCTGCATCTGATGGATGACGTGCTGGGCCAGCTGGTCATCCTGCTGAACCTGCTGCTGATTGCGATCCTGATGTGGCCGATGTGTCGCGACAGCTGGCGTGATAAAGAGTCCCACAATATTCGTCTGGCCACCGTGACGGTGCTGGCGATCATTCCGCTGGCGCTGATGGTGCTGACGGCAACGGGCTACTTCTATACCACGCTGCGCCTGTCCGGGCGCTGGATTGAAACGGTCTATCTGGTGATCGTCTGGAACCTGCTCTATCAGACCGTACTGCGCGGCCTGAGCGTGGCGGCACGCCGTATTGCCTATCGCCGCGCCATCGCGCGTCGTCAGCATCAGGTGAAAGAGGGGGCCGAAGGCGCTGAGCCGCAGGAAGAGCCGACCATCGCGCTGGAGCAGGTTAACCAGCAGACGCTGCGTATCACCATGCTGGTGATGATCGCCCTGTTTGCGGTGATGTTCTGGGCGATCTGGTCCGATCTTATTACCGTTTTCGCCTATCTCGACAGTATTACCCTCTGGCAATACAACGGAACCGAAGCCGGCGCGGCGGTCATGAAAAGCGTGACCATGGGCAGCCTGCTGTTTGCGCTGGTGTCGTCGGTGGTCGCCTGGGCGCTGATCCGCAACCTGCCTGGCCTGCTCGAAGTGCTGCTCCTGTCACGTTTGAATCTTCGCCAGGGGGCGTCCTACGCCATCACCACGATCCTCAACTACGTCATCATCATTGTCGGAGCGATGACGGTCTTTGGCTCGCTTGGCGTCTCGTGGGATAAACTGCAGTGGCTGGCGGCGGCCCTCTCGGTCGGTCTTGGTTTTGGCCTGCAGGAGATCTTCGGTAACTTTGTGTCCGGCCTGATCATCCTGTTCGAACGTCCGGTACGTATCGGCGATACCGTCACCATCGGCACGTTCTCGGGAACGGTCAGCAAGATCCGCATTCGTGCCACCACCATCACCGACTTCGATCGCAAAGAGGTGATCATCCCGAACAAAGCGTTCGTGACCGAGCGTCTGATCAACTGGTCGCTTTCCGATACGGTGACGCGCGTGGTGATCCGCCTGGGCGTGGCCTATGGATCGGATCTGGATAAGGTGAAAGAGGTGCTGCTGAAGGCGGCGTCTGAACATCCGAAAGTGATGCACGATCCGGCTCCGGCGGTGTTCTTTACCACCTTTGGGCCGAGTACGCTTGATCACGAGCTGCGTTTATACGTGCGTGAACTGCGTGACCGCAGCTACACGGTGGATGAGCTTAACCGCTCTATCGATCGTCTGTGCCGTGAAAACGATATTAATATCGCCTTCAACCAGCTTGAGGTTCACCTGCGTAACGAGAAAGGTGATGAGCATACGGAAGTGAAGCGCGACATTAAGGGTGATGACCCGACTCCGGCTTAATCTATTTTCCCTCTCCCCTCTGGGGAGAGGGCAGGGTGAGGGGGAAGTTTCCCCTCAAAATCCCGCCGCACAATCTCCAGCGCCTTAAGCACCGTCTCGGCGGGGATCTCATGATTCTCCAGCAGCATAATCAAATCGACGGCCAGCTTGACCTCATCGGGTGCATTTTCCAGTGACATGGGTGTGGCTCCTGTTAACGGGTCAAACGTTCTATGACGCGTTCAATGTCATCCAGCGCCTGACGGCAGCGGACGATGCGTCCTTCCAGCGCGCTAATCTCGCGCATCAATAGCTGCTGCTCTTCCAGCGTTTCGCTGTTGTTCAGACGCACCTCGCGTTCACGCTTCATCTCAAACAGCCGGCGCTCAAACTCCTGGTTCTCGAGCCGCTTGCGCTGCCATTTGCCGAGCCCCGGCGAGGCGCTGTCCCAGGCGCGCAGCGGCCAGGCGGCGATTTCGCGATGCAGTGCGGTGATCTGCTCGGTGAGATGCTCTGCAAGCCACGCCACCTGTTCCTGTTGTTCATTCTCAACCGCATGGCGAAGCTCGTCGAGGTTCGTCTGCGCTTCAGCCAGGTAATCCTGAATGACGGTGCTGCGGGTACGAAAAAGCTGCCGGTCAAAGCGCGGCTTCAGCGTGGCGTGCCCCATCAGCGGCGTGGCCTGCGCCCGCAGAGCGATCAGCTGATTTTGCAGCCTCTCAAGAAGCAGTGCTGTTTTCAAGGCGCTCTCCAGTGGTAAAGTAGCCGTTCAGTTTGATAACGATTCGCATTATGCAGCGTACTATTTTAATCATCATTGGCTGGCTTGCGGTAGTGCTGGGCACGCTGGGTGTAGTATTACCCCTGCTGCCGACCACGCCGTTTATCCTGCTGGCGGCCTGGTGTTTCGCCCGCTCGTCGCCGCGTTTTCACCACTGGCTGCTCTACCGCTCATGGTTTGGCGGGTACTTACGCCACTGGCAAAAACACCGTGCCATGCCGCCAGGCGCCAAGCCGCGCGCGATCGCGGTGATCCTCATCACCTTCGCCATTTCATTATGGCTGGTGAAAATGATGTGGGTGCGGATCCTGCTGCTGATCATTCTCTCCTGCCTGCTTATCTTTATGTGGCGGATCCCCGTGGTTGATGAAAAGCAACAAAAGCACTGAAGCCTCATCATGGCTGTTGCAATTATCACGCGCAGCCAGTAAATTCGACCGTTTTCGAGCACAGGTGCGCCTGGTCAAAGGTTAAACAATTGTTGCCTTGGCCGACTCGTTGCGCGCTGTGAGTAACACTGTTTCATTTAGGCACAAACCGATGACCGCAACTGCACAGCAGCTTGAATATCTGAAAAACAGCATCAAAAGCATCCAGGACTACCCAAAGCCTGGCATTCTTTTCCGTGATGTCACCAGCTTGCTGGAAGACCCGAAAGCGTACGCACTCAGCATTGAACTGCTGGTCGAGCGTTACAAAAACGCCGGGATCACCAAAGTAGTAGGTACCGAAGCCCGTGGCTTCCTGTTTGGCGCACCGGTTGCGCTGGCAATGGGCGTGGGTTTTGTGCCGGTGCGTAAGCCGCGCAAACTGCCGCGTGAAACCATCGCAGAAAGCTACGAGCTGGAGTACGGCACCGATCAGCTGGAGATCCACGTTGACGCGATCAAGCCTGGCGACAAAGTGCTGGTGGTTGACGATTTGCTGGCGACCGGCGGAACCATTGAAGCGACCGTGAAGCTGATCCGCCGTCTGGGTGGGGAAGTGACCGACGCGGCCTTCATCATCAACCTGTTCGATCTCGGCGGTGAACAGCGCCTGGAAAAACAGGGCATTACCAGCTACAGCCTGGTGCCTTTCCCGGGTCACTAATCCCGGTTTTCACAACCTCGCTCAATGGGTGAGGTTGTGATAGCATTCCCCTCCATAAATTCACCTTCCAGCGTTGCAGAGCCTGCCCATGAGTTATCAGGTGTTAGCCCGTAAATGGCGACCACAAACCTTTGCTGACGTTGTCGGTCAGGAACATGTGCTGACGGCCCTGGCGAACGGCTTGTCGCTAGGTCGTATCCATCACGCCTATCTTTTTTCCGGCACCCGCGGCGTCGGTAAGACCTCTATTGCCCGTTTGCTGGCAAAAGGTCTCAACTGCGAAACCGGGATCACCGCCACGCCGTGCGGCGTGTGTGATAACTGCCGGGAGATCGAGCAGGGGCGTTTTGTCGATCTGATCGAGATCGACGCCGCCTCGCGCACCAAAGTTGAAGATACCCGCGACCTGCTGGACAACGTCCAGTACGCCCCGGCGCGCGGCCGCTTCAAGGTCTACCTGATCGATGAAGTGCACATGCTCTCGCGCCACAGCTTCAACGCCCTGCTGAAGACGCTGGAAGAGCCGCCCGCGCACGTGAAGTTCCTGCTGGCGACCACCGATCCGCAAAAGCTGCCGGTCACGATTTTATCGCGCTGCCTGCAGTTCCACCTGAAGGCGCTGGACGTCGAGCAGATCCGCGCGCAGCTCGAGCACATTCTCGATGAAGAGAACATTCTCCACGAATCGCGCGCCCTGCAGCTGCTGGCCCGCGCGGCGGACGGCAGCCTGCGCGATGCGCTCAGTCTGACCGATCAGGCGATTGCCAGCGGTGACGGCAAACTCTCCACCGAGGCGGTCAGCACCATGCTCGGCACGCTGGATGACGATCAGGCGCTGTCGCTTATCGAAGCGATGATTGCCGCTAACGGCGAACGCGTGATGTCGCTGGTGAACGCGGCCGCTGCCCGCGGTATTGAGTGGGAAGGGCTGCTGGTTGAGATGCTTAGCCTGCTGCACCGCGTGGCAATGCTGCAGCTTTCTCCGTCGGCCATTGGCGCGGATATGGCCGCCATTGAACAGCGGATGCGTGAGCTTGCCCGCACCGTGCCGCCTGCCGACGTGCAGCTTTATTACCAGACGCTGTTGATTGGTCGCAAAGAGCTACCGTTTGCGCCGGATCCGCGGATGGGCGTTGAAATGACGCTGCTGCGCGCGCTGGCGTTCCACCCGCGCATGCCGCTGCCGGAGCCGGACGTGCCCCGACAGTCTTTCGCCCCGGTTGCGCCGACGGCGGTGATGTCACCGCAGCAGGTGCCACCGCAGCCGACGCCGCCACCGCAGCAGAACGTACCGCTGTCGGATGCCACCAGTTCGGTGCTTGCCGCGCGCAGCCAGCTGCAGCGTGCTCAGGGAGTAACCAAACCAAAAAAGAGTGAACCGGCAGCGCCAGGAAGAGCGCGGCCGGTGAACAACGCCGCGCTTGAACGACTGGCCTCGGTAACGGAGCGCGTACAGTCGCGTCCGGCACCGTCCGCGCTCGAGCAGAAAGCCCCGGTGAAAGAAGAGGCTTACCGCTGGAAGGCAACCACTATCACCGAAACGGTGAAGGAAGAGGTTGCCACGCCGAAAGCGCTGAAAAAGGCGCTGGAGCATGAAAAAACGCCGGAGCTGGCCGCGAAGCTTGCCGAAGAGTCCATTGCGCGCGACGCCTGGGCCGCCGAGGTCAGCAAACTCCAGCTGCCGAAGCTGGTCGAGCAGGTCGCGCTGAATGCCTGGAAAGAGCAGGACGGCAATCAGGTGCGTCTGCACCTGCGTCCGGGCCAGCGGCACCTGAATTCCCCTGGCGCGCAAAAGGCGCTGGCCGAGGCGCTCGCCACATTACAGGGGGCGCCGGTTGAATTGACTATCATTGAAGATGATAATCCGGCAGTGAAAACGCCGTTGGAGTGGCGCCAGGCCATTTATGAAGAGAAGCTCGCGCAGGCGCGCGAGGCGATTATTGCGGATAACAACATTCAGACCCTGCGCCGGTTCTTCGACGCCGATCTGGATGAAGAGAGTATTCGCCCCATTTGATCGTGAGTCTGACTTACGGTTGTAATCCTTAAACGTGAAAGAAGAGAGAAGCCTATGTTTGGTGGAAAAGGCGGTCTGGGTGGCCTGATGAAGCAGGCTCAGCAGATGCAGGAAAAAATGCAGAAGATGCAGGAAGAGATCGCTCAGCTGGAAGTCACGGGTGAGTCCGGTGCCGGTCTGGTCAAGGTGACCATCAACGGTGCGCACAACTGCCGTCGCGTGGAAATCGACCCGAGCCTGCTCGAAGACGACAAAGAGATGCTGGAAGATCTGGTTGCAGCCGCGTTTAACGATGCCGCTCGCCGTATCGACGAAACCCAGAAAGAGAAAATGGCCTCCGTTTCCAGCGGCATGCAGCTGCCGCCTGGCTTCAAGATGCCGTTCTGATGCAAACCAGTCCGCTGCTCACGCAGTTAATGGAAGCGCTGCGCTGTCTGCCGGGCGTTGGCCCGAAGTCGGCGCAGCGCATGGCGTTTACGCTATTGCAGCGCGACCGCAGCGGCGGGATGCGCCTGGCGCAGGCTCTGACCCGCGCCATGTCAGAAATTGGTCACTGTGCGGATTGCCGCACCTTTACCGAGCAGGACGTGTGTAACATCTGTACGAACCCGCGTCGTCAGGAAAACGGTCAGATTTGCGTGGTGGAGAGTCCGGCGGACATCTACGCCATCGAACAAACCGGGCAGTTTTCCGGGCGCTACTTCGTGCTGATGGGGCATCTCTCCCCGCTGGACGGCATCGGCCCGGACGATATCGGTCTTGACCGCCTTGAACAGCGTCTCGAGTCCGAAACCATCAAAGAGGTGATCCTCGCCACCAACCCCACGGTGGAAGGGGAGGCAACCGCCAACTACATCGCCGAACTGTGCTCGCAGTATGGCGTTGACGCCAGCCGCATCGCCCACGGCGTGCCGGTCGGCGGCGAGCTGGAGATGGTCGACGGCACCACGCTGTCGCACTCTCTGGCCGGACGTCACAAGATTATTTTCTGACCAAACGGAGGCTGCGCGAGCCGCCTCCGCTTGAAAATTTCCCCCCGTATCCCCATCTCTCCCTCAACGTTTTACAACCCCATTAAATGGCATTGTTGAGGTCGACATAGATGAAAGGACAAGAAACCCGTGGTTTCCAGTCAGAAGTAAAACAGCTTCTGCACCTGATGATCCATTCCCTGTATTCCAACAAAGAAATTTTCCTGCGTGAGCTGATTTCCAACGCCTCGGATGCGGCGGACAAGCTGCGCTTCCGCGCGCTGTCCAACCCGGATCTGTACGAAGGCGACGGCGAGCTGCGCGTGCGCGTCTCTTTCAATAAAGAGAACCGCACCCTGACGATTGCCGATAATGGCATCGGGATGAACCGCGACGAGGTGATCGACCACCTCGGGACCATCGCGAAATCAGGCACCAAAGCGTTCCTGGAGTCCATGGGCTCTGACCAGGCGAAAGACAGCCAGCTGATCGGCCAGTTCGGCGTCGGTTTCTACTCGGCGTTCATCGTGGCGGACAAAGTCACCGTGCGCACCCGCGCGGCGGGCGACAGCGCCGAGAACGGCGTGCTGTGGGAATCCAAAGGGGAAGGCGAATACACCGTTGATGACATCACCAAAGCGGATCGCGGCACCGAAATCACCCTGCACCTGCGTGAAGGGGAAGATGATTTCCTGAACGACTGGCGCGTACGCTCCATCATCAGCAAATATTCCGACCACATCGCCCTGCCGGTCGAGATTGAAAAACAGGAAGAGAAAGACGGTGAAACCGTGGTTTCCTGGGAGAAAATCAACAAGGCGCAGGCGCTGTGGACGCGTAACAAGGCTGAAATCAAAGACGACGAGTACAACGAGTTTTATAAGCACATCGCCCACGACTTTACCGACCCGCTGACCTGGAGCCACAACCGTGTGGAAGGTAAGCAGGAGTACACCAGCCTGCTGTACATCCCGGCACAGGCGCCGTGGGACATGTGGAACCGCGATCACAAGCATGGCCTGAAGCTGTACGTGCAGCGCGTATTCATCATGGACGACGCCGAGCAGTTCATGCCGAACTATCTGCGCTTTGTGCGCGGCCTGATCGATTCCAACGATCTGCCGCTGAACGTCTCCCGCGAAATTCTGCAGGACAGCACCGTCACCCGTAACCTGCGCAACGCCCTGACCAAACGTGCGCTGCAGATGCTGGAAAAACTGGCGAAAGACGATGCGGAAAAATACCAGACCTTCTGGAAACAGTTCGGTCTGGTGCTGAAAGAAGGCCCGGCTGAAGACATGGCGAACGTTGAAACCATCGCCAAACTGCTGCGCTTTGCTTCTACGCACACCGACTCCTCCGCGCAGACCGTGTCGCTGGAAGAGTACATCTCCCGCATGAAAGAAGGGCAGGAGAAGATCTACTACATCACCGCCGACAGCTACGCCGCGGCGAAGAGCAGCCCGCACCTGGAGCTGCTGCGTAAGAAAGGCATCGAAGTGCTGCTGCTTTCCGACCGCATCGACGAGTGGATGATGAACTACCTGACCGAGTTCGACGGGAAAGCGTTCCAGTCCGTTGCTAAAGCGGACGAATCCATCGACAAGCTGGCGGATGAAGTGGACGAAAGCGCGAAAGAAGCCGAGAAGGCGCTGGAGCCGTTCATTGAGCGCGTGAAAACCCTGCTGGGCGACCGCGTGAAAGAGGTGCGTTTCACTCACCGTCTGACCGACACTCCGGCCATTGTCACCACCGATGCCGACGAAATGAGCACCCAGATGGCGAAGCTGTTCGCCGCGGCGGGCCAGGCGGTACCGGAAGTGAAATATATCTTTGAGCTTAATCCGGATCATCCGCTGGTGAAACGCGCGGCGGATACCCAGGACGACGCCCGCTTTGCCGAGTGGGTTGAACTCCTGCTGGATCAGTCCCTGCTGGCCGAGCGAGGCACGCTGGAAGATCCTAACCTCTTCATTAAACGTGTGAATGCGCTGCTGCTGGCGTAACTGACCACGCCTCTCCTGGTCTTCTCCCTCTCCCCGAGGGAGAGGGCCAGGGTGAGGGCACCAGACCGCACTATCCCAAATTATCTCCCCCCATTAACCGTTTCAGCCTTCCTGCCTTCCTTGAGCGATGCCCGTTCTGGTGGTATTGTTTAGCGCTTTTGAAAAATTGAAACGACTTTTGAGGGGATTTTCGCAATGCGTATTATTCTGCTTGGCGCTCCGGGCGCGGGTAAAGGAACTCAGGCTCAGTTCATCATGGAGAAATACGGTATTCCGCAAATCTCCACCGGTGATATGCTGCGCGCCGCTGTTAAATCTGGCTCCGAGCTGGGTAAACAGGCGAAAGACATCATGGACGCAGGCAAGCTGGTGACCGACGAGCTGGTAATTGCTCTGGTCAAAGAGCGCATTGCTCAGGAAGACTGCCGTAACGGTTTCCTGCTGGACGGCTTCCCACGTACCATTCCTCAGGCTGACGCCATGAAGGAAGCGGGCATCAACGTGGACTACGTTCTGGAGTTCGACGTACCGGACGAGCTGATCGTTGACCGCATCGTTGGCCGTCGCGTACACGCTGCCTCTGGCCGCGTTTACCACATCAAATTCAACCCACCTAAGGTTGAAGGCAAAGACGACGTGACCGGCGAAGAGCTGACCACCCGTAAAGACGATCAGGAAGAGACCGTGCGCAAGCGCCTGGTGGAATACCATCAGATGACTGCGCCGCTGATCGGCTACTACACCAAAGAAGCGCAGGCGGGTAACACCAAATACGCCAAAGTTGACGGCACCAAAGCCGTGGCTGACGTGCGTGCTGAGCTGGAAAAAATCCTCGGCTAATTGCATCTCTCTCACCCGGGCCACCGGGTGAGAAAAATTCTCATCTTACCTATTACAGCAATGGGTTTCGTTTAAACGCATTTCCGCTACAATTGACAACCATTCAAATGGTTAAGAGGCGTGAATGAGTCAGGCGAAAACCGGCATCCTGCTTGCCAATCTGGGCACTCCAGAAGCACCTACATCAGACGCGGTAAAACGCTACCTGCGACAATTTTTAAGCGACACGCGCGTCGTGGATTTTCCGCGACTGCTGTGGTGGCCGCTGCTGCGTGGCGTCATTCTGCCGATCCGTTCTCCGCGCGTCGCCAAACTCTATCAGTCCGTCTGGATGGAAGAGGGCTCGCCGCTGATGGTCTACAGTCGTCGTCAGGAGAAGGCGCTGGCCGCCCGCCTGCCGGAGATGCCCGTCGCGCTCGGCATGAGCTACGGCAAACCGTCTCTGGAAAGCGCGGTGGACTCGCTGCTGGCGCAGGGCGTGGACCATATCGTGGTGCTGGCGCTCTACCCGCAGTACTCCTGCTCGACGGTGGCCGCCGTCTGGGACGAGCTGGCGCGCATTCTGGCGACCCGCCGCCGCATTCCGGGCGTGACCTTTATTCGCGACTACGCGGATAACGAGCTGTACATCAAGGCGCTCGCCAACAGCGCGCGCGCGTCGTTTGAAAAACACGGCGAGCCGGATCTGCTGCTGCTCTCCTATCACGGCATCCCGCAGCGTTTCGCCAATGAAGGGGATGATTACCCGCAGCGCTGCCGCGATACCACCCGCGAGCTGGTTTCCGCCCTCGGCCTGCCGCCGGAGAAGGTGATGATGACCTTCCAGTCGCGCTTCGGCCGCGAGCCGTGGCTGACGCCGTACACCGATGAAACCCTCAAAATGCTCGGCGAGAAGGGCGTGAAGCATATTCAGGTGATGTCGCCGGGCTTCTCGGCAGACTGTCTGGAGACGCTGGAGGAGATCGCGGTGCAAAACCGGGAATTTTTCCTGGAGGCTGGCGGCGAAAAGTACGAGTACATTCCGGCGCTTAACGACTCCCCTGAGCATATCGACATGATGGTCTCGCTGGTAACGAACGGTCGCTGATCGCACTCCGGGCCGGGTTTGTGCTACCATTCCCGGCCCATATTCTTCGTACAGTTCAGACCATGAAATTTCCCGGTAAACGCAAATCCAAACACTACTTCCCCGTGGATGCCCGCGATCCGCTCCTGCAGCAAATCCAGCCAGAAAATGAAACCAGCGCGGCGTGGGTCGTCGGTATCGACCAGACGCTGGTGGACATTGAAGCGAAAGTGGATGATGCGTTTGTCGCCCGTTACGGTCTGAGCGCCGGTCACTCGCTGGTGATTGAAGATGACGTTGCCGAAGCGCTGTACCAGGAGCTGGTGCGCGAAAACCTGATTACCCATCAGTTCGCCGGTGGCACCATCGGCAACACCATGCACAACTACTCCGTGCTGGCGGACGACCGCTCTGTCCTGCTCGGCGTAATGTGCAGCAATATCGAAATCGGTGGCTACGCCTACCGTTACCTGTGCAACACCTCCAGCCGTACCGATCTGAACTATCTCCAGGGCGTCGACGGGCCGATTGGCCGCTGCTTTACGCTGATCGGCGAATCCGGCGAGCGTACCTTTGCCATCAGCCCGGGTCATATGAACAAGCTGCGCGCGGACAGCATTCCCGAAGAGGTGATCGCGGGCGCCTCGGCGCTGGTGCTGACCTCCTACCTGGTGCGCTGCAAGCCGGGCGAGCCGATGCCGGAAGCGACCATGAAGGCGATTGAGTACGCGAAGAAGTACGACGTGCCCGTCGTTCTGACGCTGGGCACCAAATTCGTGATTGCCGATAATCCTGAATGGTGGCAGGCGTTCCTGAAAGAGCACGTCTCGATTCTGGCGATGAACGAAGAGGAGGCCGAAGCGCTGACCGGTGAAAGCGATCCGCTGCTGGCGTCTGACAAAGCGCTGGACTGGGTGGATCTGGTGCTCTGCACCGCGGGTCCGGTTGGGCTGTATATGGCTGGCTTCACCGAAGAAGAGAGCAAACGCAAAACCCAGCACCCGCTGCTGCCCGGCGCGATTGCCGAGTTCAACCAGTACGAGTTCAGCCGCGGCATGCGTTTTAAAGACTGTGTTAATCCGCTGCGTATCTACTCGCACATCGCCCCTTACATGGGCGGGCCGGAGAAGATCATGAATACCAACGGCGCGGGCGACGGCGCGCTGGCCGCGCTGCTGCACGACATCACCGCTAACGCCTACCACAAAACCAACGTGCCAAATTCCAGCAAGCACAAGTTCAGCTGGCTGACCTATTCGTCGCTGGCGCAGGTATGCAAGTACGCCAACCGCGTAAGCTATCAGGTGCTGAACCAGCACTCACCGCGCTTAACGCGTGGCCTGCCGGAACGGGAAGACAGCCTCGAAGAGGCGTACTGGGACAGGTAAAAGCAAAACGGCAACCTGTGGCTGCCGTTTTTAGTGTTTGTTCCCTCTCCCTGTGGGAGAGGGCCAGGGTGAGGGCATCAGGCCGCACAAAACTTAACCCGTCACCGCCTCTTCAACCGGCGGTTTTTCCAGCAGCGTCAGCATCGTATTCGCAATCTCGCGCTCGCCCATCACCACCTTATCCGCACCGCGCTCGGTAATGTAATCCACCTCGTCGTCGTAGTGAGCCCGGGCGATAATCTCGATGTTTGGACACTTCGCGCGCGCGGAGGCGACAATCTCACCCGCCTCATAGCCGTTGGGAATGGTCAGCAGCAGCCAGCGGGCGCAGTCCAGATGCGCCAGCTCCATGATCTCTTCGTTCGCCGCATTGCCCAGCACCGCACGAATACCGCGCTCGCGCAGCTCGTCAACGCGGGTGCGTGACGTTTCAATTACCACCAGCGGAATGCCCTGCGCCATCAGCTTCTCGCCAAGCAGGCTGCCGACGCGGCCAAAGCCGACCAGCAGGGCGTGATTGCAAATATCGACCGGGATCTGCTTCTCTTCTTCGATGGCCTCTTCCAGCGTCTGCTCTTCCAGCGTTTCGGTTTTATCGAGGTATTTTTCCAGCAGGGCAAACAGCACCGGGTTCAGCATAATTGACAGGATCGCCCCCGCCAGCACCAGGTTTTGTCCGGCCTGCGGCAGCAGATTCAGGGCCATGCCCAGACCGGCCAGAATAAAGGCGAACTCGCCAATCTGCGCCAGGCTGGCGGCAATGGTCAGCGCCGTCCGCGGAGAGTGGCCGAACATTCGCACCAGGAAGAAGGCGGCGAGCGACTTACCAAAGATAATGATCGCCAGCGTGCCCAGCACGGCCAGCGGCTGCTGAATCAGAATAAGCGGGTCAAACAGCATCCCGACGGAGACGAAGAACAGCACGGCAAAGGCGTCGCGCAGCGGCAGGGTGTCGTGTGCAGCGCGGTGGCTCAGCTCGGATTCGTTCAGCACCATCCCGGCGAAGAACGCGCCCAGCGCGAAGGAGACATCAAACAGCTCAACGGCACCAAACGCGATACCCAGCGCCAGCGCCAGCACGGAGAGGGTAAACAGCTCGCGGGATCCGGTCGCCGCACTGCGGGACATGATCCACGGCACCAGACGGCGACCCACCAGCATCATGATGGCGATAAACGCCACCACCTTCCCGATGGTGATGCTCATATCCAGCGCCAGCGAGGCGAAGCCGATATTGTCTTTTTCCATCATGCCGGCGACGGCGGGCAGCAGCACCAGCGTCAGGACCATCACCAGATCTTCCACAATCAGCCAGCCTATCGCGATCTGCCCGCGCTGGCTGTCTATCAGCTGTCTCTCCTCAAGCGCGCGCAGCAGCACCACGGTACTGGCGGTTGAGAGACACAGCCCAAATACGATACCGGTCATCAGCGACCAGCCCAGCACGGCCGAAAGCGCCATCCCAAGCAGCGTCGCCACCCCTATCTGGGCGATCGCTCCCGGTATGGCAATCGACTTTACCGCCATCAAATCCTTCAGGGAGAAGTGCAGGCCGACGCCGAACATCAGCAGAATCACGCCCAATTCCGCCAGCTCAGGGGCCAGTTTGGTATCCGCAACAAAACCTGGCGTAAACGGTCCCGCCAGCACACCTGCCAGCAGATAGCCGACAAGAGGAGAAATACGCAGCTTATTGGCAATCATGCCGAGAATAAAAGCGAGCACAAGTCCACCAACAATGGTGGTGATAAGCGGTGTGGCGTGGTGCATTCCGTCTCCTTTCGTGGTGAGTGTTCCATTTTTGGCGTGAATACCAAAAAACCAGGTAATAGTTTATGACAATTTTTACCCTTATGTTTATGAATAATTGTTGAAGTTTGAATAAAACAGCAATATGCACGTAAAAAAGCGCATTTTGATAAATTCAGCGCGGGGATGAAGAGGAAACCCTTATGGTATAAGGGTATCAGGTAGCTAAAGCATAAGTTTAGCTACCCGTAATTCACGCTTTATGGCGGTTATCAGGCAGGAATATGGTTAACATGCCAAGAAGTGGCAGGAAAGCGCAGATTTTATAAACCAGGAAGATGCTGGTGTGATCCGCAACCATCCCTAACACCGCTGCACCCAGCCCGCCCATGCCGAAGGCGAAACCGAAAAACAGTCCGGAAACCATACCGATACGTCCGGGCAGCAGCTCCTGGGCATAGACCAGAATGGCGGAAAACGCGGAGGCGAGAATAAAACCAATAATCACGGTCAAAATCCCCGTCCATTCAAGGCTGGCGTACGGCAAAATGAGGGTAAAAGGCGCTACGCCGAGGATAGAGCCCCAAATGACATATTTACGGCCAATCTTATCGCCCACCGGCCCGCCAATTACCGTCCCTGCGGCCACCGCGAACAGGAAGGCAAACAGGTGGATCTGCGCGTTTTGTACCGATAATCCGAATTTTTGCATCAGATAAAAGGTGTAATAGCTGCTGATGCTCGCCATATAGAAGTATTTCGAGAAAATCAGCACCAGCAGGACGGCAACCGCCAGGATAACCTTATTGCGCGGCAGGGGATTGATAACCTTCGCTTTAGGTTTTCCTTTATTCACCCGATGCTGTGCGGCGTACCAGCGGCTAATCTGCGCCAGCACGATAATCGCCAGCAGCGCGGCCAGCACAAACCACGCCACGTTGCCTTTGCCGTAAGGGGCAATAATAACCGCGGCCAGCAGCGGGCCGAGAGAGCTACCAAAATTACCGCCCACCTGGAAAAGTGACTGCGCCAGGCCATGACGACCGCCGGACGCCATACGCGCCACGCGGGAAGACTCCGGATGGAAAACGGACGAGCCGGTGCCTACCAGCGCGGCGGCAATCAGCACGGCTTCAAAACTCCCCGCCATGGCCAGCAGCACCAGCCCGCTTAGGGTGAAGCACATGCCTATGGGCAGCGACCACGGCATAGGATATTTGTCCGTCCAGTAGCCCACCACCGGCTGCAGCAGCGAGGAAGCCAGCTGGAAGGTCAGGGTGATCATCCCAATCTGCACGAAGGTGAGTGAAAACTCGGACTGCAGCAGCGGATAAATAGCCAGAATCAACGACTGGATCATGTCGTTGAGCAGGTGCGAGAGACTGATTGCGCCTAAGACTTTAAAGGAGGTGCGCGACGTCGGCGCACCCGGAACGGGCTGGGTTGAGTCACTGATTGCCATAGAGAGAATTACCACGTCTTGAGTTATTAGCGATGCAGGGTGTAATTATTATCCGACTAACATACCCGCCCGGGACATTTGAAGAAAGTCGCAATTCTGAAAACTTATTTGTCTATTCTTATTAGTCACTGTAATTTCTGCCTTTGTCTATTGGTCAGGGAGAGAGAAGATGAAGTTAATGAAGCGGGGCGTCGCGCTGGCGCTCATCGCGGCGTGGGGGCTGGTAAGCCTGCCCGTGCAGGCGTATGAAAAAGACAAAACCTATAAAATCACCATTCTGCATACCAACGATCACCACGGTCATTTCTGGCGCAGTGAATACGGCGAATATGGCCTGTCGGCGCAAAAAACGCTGGTGGACGGCATTCGTAAAGAGGTGGCAGCCCAGGGCGGCAGCGTGCTGCTGCTGTCGGGAGGCGATATCAATACCGGCGTGCCGGAATCCGATTTACAGGACGCCGAGCCCGACTTTCGCGGCATGAACCTGATTGGCTACGACGCGATGGCCGTCGGTAACCATGAGTTTGATAATCCGCTGAGCGTCCTGCGTCAGCAGGAGAAGTGGGCCAAATTCCCGTTCCTCTCCGCCAACATTTACCAGAAAAGCACCGGCGAACGCCTGTTTAAGCCGTGGGCGCTGTTTAAGCGTCAGGATCTGAAGATCGCGGTCATCGGCTTAACCACCGACGATACGGCGAAAATTGGCAACCCTGAGTTCTTCACCGATATCGAATTCCGCAAACCGGCAGACGAAGCGAAGCTGGTGATTCAGGAGCTGCAGCAAAACGAAAAGCCGGACGTGATTATCGCCACCACGCACATGGGGCACTACGACAACGGTGAGCACGGCTCTAACGCGCCCGGTGACGTGGAAATGGCGCGCAGCCTGCCGGCGGGCTCGCTGGCGATGATTGTGGGTGGTCACTCACAGGATCCGGTGTGCATGGCGTCGGAGAATAAAAAGCAGGTGGACTACGTGCCGGGCACGCCGTGTGCGCCAGACCGTCAGAACGGTATCTGGATTGTGCAGGCGCACGAGTGGGGCAAATACGTAGGCCGGGCGGACTTCGAGTTCCGTAACGGCGAGATGAAGCTGGTGCACTATCAGCTCATTCCGGTCAACCTGAAGAAGAAGGTCACCTACCCGGACGGGAAAAGCGAGCGCGTACTTTACACCCCAGAGATTCCAGAAAACCAGCAGATGCTCTCCCTGCTGACGCCGTTCCAGAACAAAGGCAAGGCGCAGCTGGACGTGAAAATCGGTACGCTGAACGGTCGTCTGGAGGGGGACCGCAGCAAAGTTCGCTTCGTGCAGACCAACATGGGCCACCTGGTGCTGGCGGCGCAAATGGCGCGCACCGGGGCTGATTTTGGCGTGATGAGCGGCGGCGGCATTCGTGATTCCATCGAAGGTGGAAACATCACCTATAAAGACGTTCTGAAGGTGCAGCCGTTCGGTAACGTGGTGGTTTATGCCGACATGAGCGGGAAAGAGGTCATTGACTACCTGACCGCCGTGGCGCAGATGAAGCCGGATTCCGGGGCCTATCCGCAGTTTGCCAACGTGAGCTTCGTAGCGAAAGACGGCAAGCTTAACGACCTGAAGATCAAAGGCGAACCGGTTGACCCGGCGAAAACCTACCGTCTGGCGACGTTAAGCTTTAACGCCACCGGCGGCGACGGCTATCCGCATATTGATAATAAACCGGGCTACGTGAACACCGGCTTTATCGATGCAGAAGTGCTGAAGCAGTATATCGAGCAGAATTCGCCGATTGACGTGAATGCGTATGAGCCGAAAGGCGAGGTGAGCTGGCAGTAGTGCAGCTGTGTTGCCCGGTGGCGCTGCGCTTACCGGGCCTACGGGTGCAAAATGTAGGCCGGGTAAGGCGTAGCCGCCACCCGGCTTTTTTTACTCCCTGCGCGCAATATCCGCAAACTTCGCGTCCAGCATTTTCGCCAGGTCGCCCGCGGCCAGCTCAATATCCAGCCCGCGCTTGCCGCCGGAAATATAGATGGTCTCAAATTCCTGTGAAGGGGCATCGATCAGCGTCGGCAGGCGTTTTTTCTGCCCGAGCGGGCTGATGCCGCCCACCAGGTAGCCCGTGGTGCGCTGCGCCACCATCGGATCCGCCATATCCACCTTCTTCGCCCCCAGCGCTTTAGCGACCTTTTTCAGATCCAGCTGTCCCGCCACGGGAGTCACCGCCACGGCGAGATGCTTCATATCGCCATTCACCGCCACCAGCAGCGTTTTATAGACCTGGTCCGCGTTCAGCCCCAGCTTACGCACCACTTCATCACCAAAGTTGGTTTCATTCGGATCGTGATCGTAGGTGTGGATCCGGAAAGAAATGTTGTTTTTTTCAAGTAATTTAACGGCGGGAGTCATAGCTATCCTTCTTACGACAGACAATTCATGCAGCCAGCATACGCCTGACGTTTGTCTAAAAAATAGCACCATCTTGCGCAATAGTGTTGGCAGTGATGGTCACTTTGAGCGACAATCGGCTCAGCCGAAGGTCACTTCGGTATAATAAAAACGATGAAATTCCTCTTTGACGGGCCAATAGAGATATTGGCCATTTTTTTATTTCAGCAACGACGGCAAATTCCCTTCGCCGTATAAATGTAACGCCCCAACCGCCACCACGTATTCCCCCGCTGGCAGAGCATGCAGCGTCTCTCGCCAGGCTTTGTTACGCGCATTCATCAGCACATCATACAGCGATTCACTGAACGTCGACGGTAACGCCAGCCTGCCGTCCGCGGGCGGCGCATCCAGCCACCAGCCAACCATGGTCTGCAGCAGGCGTGCGTTGGTGTGCCAGTGGGTGAGGGTATCATCCAGCAGCATCAGACCGTCGTCGGGAAGCTCTCGCAGGAGCGCAATCTGGCTGTCCGTACCTTCCAGTTCGATGATCGGCATACGGCGCGCCCGCGCCACGTTCAGCAGCTGGTAATCAATGCCGTAATCCCCCCGCAGCCCCAGACGCTGGGCCTGCGTGGCCTGTAATACCATTGCGATTTGCCACAGCGGCAGGGTGTCAATCATGGAGAGCGATACGCCGGTTTCCTCGGCGACGCGCGTCAGTTCCGCGAGCTGGGCCTCATTCAGACGTTCCGCCAGCGGGAGATCGCTTTCAAGCCCGGCAAACGGTGACTCATGGCCCGAGATGTCCGCCTCGACGACCAGCGCGTCGGCGCGCTTCAGGCGCTTTATCAGACCGGGCGGCAGAGGTGACATACCCTGCGTGCCCATATGGATACTGCCGACCAGGTGCAGGTGTTGCCCGCCGGGAAGCGAGATATCCAGACCGGGCCAGGCGTAACGGCGAGGGAAAAGGGCGCGAAACGATGTTTTTATACGATGAAACAGACCCATACGCGCTCCATAAACGGAAAGGTTCATGCTAGCGCGTACGGGTACAAGGTTCAATCCTTCGGTTTAAAGCGCAACAGCCGGTTGGCGTTGCTGACCACGGTGATGGAGGAGAGCGCCATCGCCGCACCCGCGACCACCGGATTAAGCAGCGTGCCGGTCAGCGGCCACAAAATACCGGCCGCGATTGGGATCCCGAGGGTGTTATAGACGAACGCCCCCAGCAGGTTCTGCTTCATGTTGCGCAGCGTGGCTTTCGAAATGGCCAGCGCATCGGCCACGCCCATCAGGCTGTGGCGCATCAGCGTGATGGCCGCGGTTTCGATGGCCACGTCGCTGCCGCCGCCCATCGCGATCCCCACATCCGCCTGGGCCAGCGCCGGGGCATCGTTGATGCCGTCGCCGACCATTGCCACCTGACGGCCCTGACGTTGCAGGTTTTTAATGGCGTCCGCTTTGCCGTCCGGCAGTACGCCCGCAATCACCTCATCAATACCGGCTTCTTTCGCGATGGCGTTGGCGGTGGTCGGGTTATCGCCGGTCAGCATCACCAGACGGTAGCCTGCACGGTGCAGGCGCTGTAAGGCGTCCACGCTGTCCTGGCGAAGCGGATCGCGCACGGCCAGCAGCGCGGCGGCTTTGCCGTCCACCGCCAGCAGAACCGGGGTAGCGCCCTGAGACGCCTGCGCCTTCAGCTCGTTTTCCAGCGTAGCGGTATCAATACCGTTTTCATTGAGCAGCGCCTGGTTGCCCAGCAGCAGCGCATGGCCTTCTGCCTCACCGCTCACGCCGAGCCCGCGCAGGGTGCGGAAGTTGCTCACCTGCGGCAGGGCAGACGCATTGGCTTTATCGAGAATAGCGCGCGCCAGCGGATGGCTTGAGCCTTGCTCCAGCGCGGCGGCGAGACGCAGCGCGTCCGCTTCGGCAATGCCTGCGGTCGTGACGGCGACCACCTGCGGTTTACCTTCCGTCAGCGTGCCGGTTTTATCAAACACCAGCGTGTCGAGGGTGCTGGCCCGCTGCAGCGCGTCCGCGTCCCGCACCAGTACGCCAAATTCGGCCGCGCGCCCTACGCCGGAGATAATCGACATCGGCGTCGCCAGGCCAAGGGCGCAAGGACAGGCGATGATCAGCACCGTGGTAGCGATCACAAGGGTGTAAACAATCTGCGGCGCGGGGCCGAAGAAGTACCAGATCGCCGCGCTCAGCAGGGCAATGCCGACCACCACCGGTACAAAAATGGCCGAGATTTTGTCAGCAAGCTGGCCAATCTCCGGCTTGCTGCTCTGCGCCTGGCGCACCATGCGGATAATACGCGACAGCGTGGTGTGGCTGCCGACGGCGCTGGCGGTGAACAGCACGCTGCCGTCCTGCACGACCGTACCGGCATGCACGGCGTCGCCATCGGATTTCTGCTGGGGAATAGGCTCCCCGGTCAGCATCGCTTCATCCAGCCAGGCTTCGCCCTGGGTTATCTTACCGTCAACGGGAACGCGGTCTCCGGTGGTCAGACGGAGCGTCATGCCGGGCTGAACCTCGGCCAATGGAACGCTCTTTTCCCCCTCGTCCGTGACCACGCGGGCCGTCGGCGGGGTTAAATCAAGCAATCTTTCCAGCGCTTTCGAGGAACGCTGACGGGCGCGGGCTTCCAGCATATGGCCTAAGTTGATCAGGCCGATAATCATTGCGCTCGCTTCATAATAGAGATGCCGCGCTTCCATCGGGAACCACTGGGGCCAGACGTTCACGCTCATGGAATAGAGCCACGCCGCGCCGGTCCCGAGGGCGACCAGGGTATCCATCGTCGCGGTGCGGTTTTTCAGGCTCTTCCAGGCGCTGGTATAGAAATGCCCGCCTGCAAACACCATCACCGCAAGGGTAATCAGACCAATCAGCAGCCACAGCGTGCGGTTGTCGTCGGTGACCATCATGTTGTCACCCATCATGCCCCACACCATCACCGGAATACCCACCAGCAGGGCAACGATGGCCTGCCAGCGGAAGCGCTTCATGGTGGCGATAGCCGTTTCCTGCTGGCGCTCGCGGCGTTCGGCATCATCTTCGATGGCCTCCGCGCCGTAGCCCGCTTTTTCAACGGCCTGCACTAACTCTGCGGCGGAGGCGCTGCCCATCACCAGCGCAGTACGCTCCGCAAGATTCACCCGTGCCTGCGCGACGCCCGGTACCGCCTGCAGGGCGTTTTGTACCCGGGAGACGCAGCTGGCGCAGCTCATGCCGTTGATCAGCAGCTGTTGGCTGTCATCAATATCATCCGCTGCCGGAAGCTCAGGAGTGGCCGCTGTCAGTGCTTCCGACGGGGATGATGACTCTGCCAGCGGTTTAGCCTTTGGGTGGCTTAACTCCGCCCCGTAACCGGCCTGTTTAATGGTATCAATCAGCGCGTCCGCACTGGCGCTGCCGGTCACGGCGGCATGGTCGATAGTCACTTCAGCGCTTTCAACGTCAGGACGCTGTTCCAGGCTTTCTTTAACGCGTTTGACGCAGTGGCCGCAGGAGAGGCCGTCCAGCGTCAGGTCGATAGTGTGAGACATAACAAAACTCCCGTATAATATATTGGTCAGTTGTTGACCGGAGTAACGCTTTTCGCTAACTGTTATGAAGGTTAAACCTTCCATCAAGGGGAAGGTCAAGGGGGAAATGTGAATATCAGTGACGTGGCAAAAAAAACCGGCTTAACCAGCAAAGCGATCCGCTTTTATGAAGAGAAGGGGCTGGTAACGCCGCCGCTGCGCAGTGAAAATGGCTACCGCAGCTACACGCAGCTGCATCTCGATGAGCTGACGCTGCTGCGCCAGGCAAGACAGGTCGGGTTTAATCTGGAAGAGTGCGGCGAGCTGGTTAACCTGTTCAACGATCCGAAGCGTCACAGCGCGGATGTGAAAAAACGCACCCTGGAAAAGGTGGCCGAAATTGAACGCCACATCGTCGAGCTACAGTCGATGCGCGAACAGCTGCTGCAGCTCGCGGACTCCTGTCCGGGGGATGACAGCGCCGACTGCCCGATTATTGATAATCTTGCCGGCTGCTGCCACCGCAAAACCCACGCTTAACAGGCCTTTACCCGCAGGGTAATGCCTTCCACCGCAATGACTTCAACCCGCGTGCCGGCGCTGAGGTCATCGTCGGCCACCACCGGCCACGAGCTGTCGCCTACGCGCATGTGCCCGCGTCCGTTCACCAGCGCGGTGTCGAGGGTAAAACGCTTGCCGACAATCTGCTGTCCGCGCTGGTTAAGGTGGGCGTCCACCGGTTTCTGCTCGTTAACCCGCCGGTTAAGCCAGCGCCACCACAGCCAGGCGGCCACCAGCGTCAGCGCGGCAAACAGCGCCCCCTGCCACGCCCAGTCCAGGGGAAGGATCCAGACCAGAAGACCGGTAATGACGGCGGCCACACCGCTCCAGAGCAGGTAGCCGTTGCCGCCCAGCATCTCCGCTGCCAGCAATAAGCCACCGAGACTTAGCCAGAAGGCATGAGGATGTGCAACGATGAGCTCAATCATTTTTTACGCTCGTTTCCGCTGTCCTTAATCAGTTCGGCGATCCCCGCGATAGAGCCCATCAGGCTGCTGGCATCCAGCGGCATCATCACCACTTTGCTGTTGTTCGCCGAGCCGATCTCTTTCAGCGCGTCGGTATATTTTTGCGCAACGAAGTAGTTCACGGCCTGAATATCACCGGCGGCAATTGCCTCGGACACCATCTGGGTCGCGCGGGCTTCCGCTTCGGCGGAACGTTCACGCGCTTCCGCCTGTAAGAACGCGGACTGACGGTCGCCTTCCGCTTTCAGGATCTGCGACTGTTTTTCCCCTTCCGCTTTGAGGATCTCCGCCTGGCGTACCCCTTCGGCTTCCAGAATGTAGGCGCGCTTGGTTCGCTCGGCTTTCATCTGGGCGTTCATCGAGGCAATCAGCTCCGCCGGCGGGCGCACGTCGCGGATCTCGATGCGGGTAACTTTGATCCCCCACGGGTTGGTGGCCTCATCGACAATG
Organism: Enterobacter sp. CFEC122; assembly: GCF_052983755.1. NCBI lineage: Bacteria > Pseudomonadati > Pseudomonadota > Gammaproteobacteria > Enterobacterales > Enterobacteriaceae > Enterobacter > Enterobacter sp. CFEC122. The sequence continues at coordinate 203,743 of NZ_JBRIQR010000002.1, forward strand.
TGCAGCAGGCGGGTGTTGATGCTGTCGCGCTGGGAAAGCATCTCGTCCAGCTCCATCGAGCCGAGTACGGTACGGATGTTGGTCATTGTCAGGTTGACGATCGCCAGCTCCAGGTTGCTGACCTCATAGGCCGCTTTCGGCGCATCAATCACCTGAATAAAACAGACGGCGTCGATGGTGACGTTGGCGTTATCCTTGGAGATCACTTCCTGGGACGGAATGTCCAGAACCTGCTCCATCATGTTGATCTTGCGGCCGATTCTGTCCATGAACGGGACAATCAGGCTTAAGCCGGGCTGGAGCGTGTTGGTGTAACGGCCGAAACGCTCGACGGTCCACTGATAACCCTGAGGGACAATTTTGACGCCAGCGCCCACGATAACCAGCGCAACGAAAATAAGGACGGGAACAACGATAAGCATAAAAACCTCCTGTTTTGCATGCCGTGATGAGTGAAAGTGTGTATTTTTTGCTCGTAAGTATAGGTAAAGTCAGAGATGAAGCCATCACCCGCTTCGGCAATGGCTTTGGATAATCCCTGGTAGTAATGCTCCAGCCCCCGCGCTTCGATACGCTGGATCTGTTCGCGAAGGGGGGCGCAGAACAGAACGGCATTCCCCGCTTCAACGCGTTTGTTATTCGGTGGAAGGTCGCCCGCGATGGCTTTAAACCAGGTTCTGATGCCCTGCTTTAAATTATGCGGCGCTTTTGCCAGGTTATCCATGCCCGTCAGGATCTGCAGAGTAGGGAACTCATCGGCCTGCACGGCGGTTTTCATGCGCGCAAAGAACTGGCTGAACAGCTCGAACGATCCCAGATCGGTGACGCGGGGCTTGGTGGTTTTACCGTTTTTATTGCCGATTTTACCTGCCGCTGACGCCGTGGCCGGAACCGCGTTGACTTTTTCCAGCTCCAGCCCGAATAACAAATTGCAGTGCGCGCGGCGCGCTTTCAGCGGGTAGGACATCAGGACGTCAATGAACTGTGTGGCTTTCACATCCGCAAGATTGTGGTTGATAAGCCACTGGGTGCGCGAAAATTCCGCCGGAGAGACGAACCAGTCCGGCACCTCATTGAAGCGTTTTGATTTGCCTTTACCGTCAAATTCAAGGAAGTGTGTCCCGTTGTCGAAGGCAAAATAGCAATTTTTGAAGCTGCCGATCGTGGTGTTCACGATGAGCGCCTTCTTAACAAAGTCCACCACCTCTTCACCCATCACAAAACGCGTGCGTTCCGACGATTTGATGACGTCCATTAATGTTTCGACATCAGGAACACCAGGCTTCAGGGAGGGAAACTCATAAAAAATATGTGCCATGCTGCATACTTCCTGTAGTGATGGTGATGACAATTTACAAACAAAAAGCTTAACACTTGCTTCAGCGTGAGGCTATTCGCGCTGCGCGGGCGAAAGGATTATGCTACAGACGGTTATGACAAAAAGCGGTCAACGGAAGCGCAATGAACGATAAAAAAAACGTATTACTTCTCAGGGATGTCGGATTTCGAGTCGGGGAAAACACGATCCTGCAGCACGTCGGGTTTAGCCTGTCGCCGGGCGAGTTTAAATTAATCACGGGCCCCTCAGGCTGTGGGAAAAGCACGCTGCTGAAGATTGTGGCGTCACTCCTCAGCCCGACGGAAGGAGCCATTCTGTTTGAAGGCGAGGATATCGCCTCGCTTTCCCCGGAAAGCTATCGCCAGCAGGTCTCGTACTGCGTGCAAACGCCCGTGCTTTTTGGCGATACGGTCTATGACAACCTGATTTTTCCGTGGCAAATCCGCAATAAAACGCCGGAGCCGGAAAAGTTTATCCAGGATCTGGCCCGCTTTGGCCTGGCGCAGGAGACGCTGAGCAAATCCATCAACGCGCTGTCGGGCGGCGAAAAGCAGCGGGTCTCGCTGATCCGCAACCTGCAGTTTTTACCGAAGGTGTTGTTGCTGGACGAAATCACCAGCGCGCTCGATGACGTCAACAAGCGCAACGTTAACGAGATTATTCATCGTTACGCCCGGGAGCAGAACATTGCCGTGCTGTGGGTGACGCACGACGCTAACGAAATAACCCATGCGGATGACGTAATCACGCTCCAGCCGCACGGCGGGAAAATGCAGGAGGCAAACCGTGGGTGAGCATAACATTACGAACGAATCGCTGGCCTTTTCGATGGTGCTGGTGCTGATTGCGATTGTGGTCAGCTACCGGGAAAAGCTGGGGCTGGAAAAAGATATCGTGTGGAGTATCTGCCGCGCGGTGATTCAGCTCATCATCGTCGGCTATGTGCTGAAGTATATCTTCAACGTTAACCACGCGGTGCTGACCCTGCTGATGGTGCTGTTTATCTGCTTTAACGCGGCGTGGAATGCGCAAAAGCGCAGTAAATACATTGATAAGGCGTTTGTTTCATCGTTTATCGCGATTACTACCGGGACGGCGCTCACGCTGGCGGTGCTGGTGCTCTCCGGCTCGATTGAGTTTACGCCGATGCAGGTCATCCCTATCTCGGGGATGATCGCGGGGAACGCGATGGTGGCCGTTGGGCTCTGTTATAACAACCTCGGCCAGCGTTTCAGCAGCGAACAGCAGCAGCTGCAGGAGAAACTAAGCCTGGGGGCAACGCCAAAAGTGGCCTCGGCGCGGCTGATTCGCGAGAGCATTCGTTCATCGCTGATCCCTACGGTAGATTCCGCCAAAACGGTGGGGCTGGTGAGCCTGCCGGGCATGATGTCGGGGCTGATTTTTGCCGGTATCGATCCGGTAAAAGCGATTAAGTATCAGATCATGGTGACGTTTATGCTGCTTTCCACGGCAAGCCTGTCCACCATCATTGCCTGCTACCTGACCTATCGGAAGTTCTACAACGCGCGCCACCAGCTGGTGGTGACGCAGTTGAAAAAGACGGGGTAAAATCGTCTTTGTAGGCCCGGTAAGGCGAAGCCGCCACCGGGCTTTTTTATCAATACAACAGCGCGTAAAGCTGACGACGATACTTCGACGCCAGCGCGTCGCCGGTGCCCAGCGCGGCCAGGATCTCCTGGAACATCTTGCGCGCCTGACCGTCTGCGGCGGCTAAATCTTTTTGCAGATGGCTGAAGAGCAGCTCAAGCGCCTCTTCGTTACGCCCCACCTGATGCAGCTGCAGCGCAAGCTGGCTTGCCAGCGCGGCGTCCGCCGGGTTGTCGGCAACCTGCTGCTGCAGCTGCTGAATTTCCGGGGTATCCGCCGCCTGCTTCAGCAGCTCAATCTGTGCAACCAGCCCCTGATAGCGGGTGTCCTGATCCTGCAGCGGAACCGTCTTGAGTACGGCCTCCGCGTCCTCTGAGCGGTGCAGGGCGATCTGCGTTTCCGCCAGCAGCAGGCCAATCTGGCTGTTCTGTTTTGACAGCTGCCACGCCTCTTTCAGCAGCGGCAGCGCCTCGTCGTATTTACCTTCCTGCATCAGCGCCATGCCTTCCTGCGCTTTCAGCTCTTCTTCGCGCGGCAGCACCTTATCCAGCAGGGCGCGGATGGCCTCTTCCGGCTGCGGCCCCTGGAAGCCATCAACAGGCTGGCCGTTCTGGAACAGATAGACGGTAGGAATGGCGCGCAGACCAAACTGAGACGCGACCATCGGCTCGGCGTCACAGTCCAGCTTCGCGAGAATGAACTGACCATTGTACTGGGCGGCAAGGCTTTCCAGCACCGGCGTCAGCTGCAGACAGTGTTGGCTACGTTCAGACCAGAAGTAGAACAGGACCGGTTTGGTCATCGACTGTTCAAGGGTCTGTTGCAGGTTAGCTTCTGTGATATTGACGATATTCTGTACGGACATGCGGCTTTCTCTTTTGTCGGTTTGTTCTTTACATGGGGATGCGCGTCGGCGCTTCAACTCAACCGTGTAAAATTTTGTCCATTATCCGGCCCGGCAGCAGGCGTTTTAACCAGCCGACGGCATGGGTGACCAGCGTCACCGGATAGCGCATTTTGGGATGTTCACTCTCAAAAGCATGGCGCACTTTGGCCACCACCGCCTCGGGCCCGAGGGTAAAACGTGCGGCGATGCCGGGGTTCTCGACCGGTTTATCCGCCTGCGTCTGGTTAACGTTTTCGGTAAAGCGGGTGCGGATCGGGCCGGGTTCAATCAGGCTGACCTTTATGCCGCTGTGGCGTAGCTCCATGCGCAGGGCGTCGGACCAGGCCTCCAGCGCATATTTACTGGCGGCGTAAGCGCCGCGGCCCGGGGTGGAAATCAGCCCCATCACCGACGACGTCATCACGATGCGCCCTTCACCGTGCGGCAGCATCGCGGGGAGCAGACGCATGGTGAGCTGATGTACGCCGAAAAAGTTGGTCGAAAACTGCTTCTCCAGCGTTTCGCGGGAGAGGGTATCCAGCGGGCCATACACGCCGTAACCGGCATTATTAAACAGGCCGTAAAGACGATTACCGGTCAGGGCGATCACCTCATCGGCGGCGCGGTCAACGCTCTCCGGCGAGTCCATATCCAGCAGCACGCCGGTAAAGCCCAGCCCGTTCATGCGTTCGACATCGTCAGGTTTGCGACAGGCCGCCAGAACCCGAAACCCCTGGCGCTTCAATTCGAGCGCGCTTTCCAGACCGATTCCACTGGAACATCCTGTAATTAAGACCGATTTTTGCATAACTTTACCTGTCAGGATCTCCGCTTAATCAGGAGTCATGTTTAACTAAAGGAGCCAGCCGCGTTGCCATCCAGTCGGCAATAAACGGCTGCGCATCGCGATTGGGGTGGATCCCGTCGTCTTGCATCCACTGGGGTTTGAGATAGACCTCTTCCATGAAAAATGGCAGCAGCGGAATATCAAACTCTTTGGCAAGCTTGGGGTAGATCGCGCTAAAGGCCTCATTATACCGACGACCGTAGTTGGCGGGCAGGCGAATTTGCATCAGCAGCGGCTGGGCGTTTGCCGCCTTGATCTCCTGCAAAATGGTGCGCAGCGTATCCTCCGTTTGCTGTGGCTGGAAACCGCGCAGGCCATCATTACCGCCCAGCTCAACCAGCACCCAGCGCGGCTGATGCTGTTTGAGCAGCGCAGGCAGGCGCGATAAACCTTGCTGTGAGGTATCGCCGCTGATGCTGGCGTTGATTACAGGCGTTTTGCTCTGCCATTTGTCATTGAGCAGAGCGGGCCAGGCCGCGCCAGCCGCCATGCGATAGCCTGCGCTCAGGCTGTCGCCGAGAACCAGTAACGTGTCCGCTGCCGCCGCGCGGAAGGTCATCAGAATCAAAAACAGGAAGGGCAAATGCCAGCGGAAAACAGTGTTGAAGTTCATCATCTTAAGAAGTCCGTCGGTCAGGGGGAACACGAGCTTTCCATCCTTACTGGAGTTGAACTCGTTGTCAAACGCGCTGAAACCATCGCGCTGATTGGCGAATCCGGTTCCGGTAAGTCCACGCTGCTGGCGATTTTAGCCGGTCTGGACGACGGCAGCAGCGGCGAGGTCCACCTTGTCGGGCAGCCGCTGCATCAGCTTGATGAAGAGGCGCGGGCCGCGCTGCGCGCGCGTCACGTTGGTTTTGTCTTTCAGTCCTTTATGCTGATCCCAACCCTGAACGCCCTGGAAAACGTCGAGCTCCCGGCGCTGTTGCGCGGTGAAAACAGCCGTGAAAGCCGCGCGCATGCGAAGGCGCTGCTGGAACAGCTCGGTCTGGGGAAACGTCTCGACCATCTTCCCGCCCAGCTTTCCGGCGGTGAGCAGCAGCGCGTGGCGCTGGCCCGCGCGTTTAACGGCCGCCCTGAGGTGCTGTTTGCCGATGAGCCTACCGGCAACCTTGACCGTAAAACCGGCGACAGGATTGCCGACCTGCTGTTTTCGCTCAACCGCGAGCACGGCACCACGCTGATCCTCGTCACCCACGATCCGCAGCTCGCGGCGCGCTGCGACCGTCGCCTGCGGCTGGTGAACGGTGTTCTGCAGGAGGAAGCATGATTACCCGCTGGTTTTGGCGCGAGTGGCGCTCGCCCTCGCTGCTGATTGTCTGGCTGGCGCTCAGCCTGGCGGTGGCCTGCGTGCTGGCGCTCGGCAGCGTCAGCGACCGCATGGAAAAAGGGCTCAGCCAGCAGAGCCGGGAGTTTATGGCGGGGGACAGGGCGCTGGAAAGCTCCCGCCCCGTGCCGCCGGGCTGGATTGAAGCAGCGCGCAAAGAAGGGCTGAAGGTGGGAGAGCAGCTCACCTTCCAGACCATGACCTTCGCGGGCGACATGCCGCAGCTGGCGAGCGTCAAGGCCGTCGATGATATCTACCCGATGTACGGTGACTTACAGACCAGTCCGCCGGGGTTAAAGCCGACGCCCGGTACGGTGCTGCTGGCATCGCGTCTGATGGCGCTGCTGAACCTCAAACCCGGCGACAGTATCGACGTCGGCGACGCCACGCTGAAAATCGCCGGGGAAGTGGTGCAGGAGCCCGACGGCGGATTTAACCCCTTCCAGCTTGCGCCGCGCTTGCTGATGAACACCGCGGATGTCGCGGCCACCCATGCGGTACAGCCGGGCAGCCGCGTTACCTGGCGCTATAAGTTTGGCGGCACGCCCGCCCAGCTTGCCGCGTATGAAAAATGGCTTCTGCCGCAGCTCAAACCGGAACACCGCTGGTACGGGCTGGAGCAGGACGAGGGGGCGCTCGGTAAATCTCTGGAGCGCTCTCAGCAGTTCCTGCTGCTGTCGGCCCTGTTGACCCTGCTGCTGGCGGTGGCGGCGGTGGCTGTGGCGATGGGGCACTACTGCCGCAGCCGCTACGACCTGGTGGCGATCCTCAAAACCCTGGGGGCGGGCCGGGCGCAGCTGCGCAAGCTCATTGTCGGCCAGTGGCTGATGCTGCTGGTCCTGTCGGCGCTGACCGGCGGAATAATCGGGATGCTGTTTGAAAAGCTGCTGATGGTGATGCTGAAGCCGGTGCTTCCGGTCGCCTTGCCGCCGGCCAGCTTCTGGCCGTGGCTGTGGGCGATGGGCGCGATGACGGTGATCTCGGTGCTGGTGGGGCTCCGGCCCTACCGCCTGCTGCTCGCCACGCAGCCGCTGCGCGTGCTTCGCAACGATGTGGTGGCGAACGTCTGGCCGCTGAAGTTCTACCTTCCGGTGATTATTGCGGTGGCGGTGGGGCTGCTGGCGTGGCTGATGGGCGGCAGCACGCTGCTGTGGGCGGTGCTGGCCGGGGCGGTTGTGCTGGCGCTGCTGTGCGGCGTGCTGGGCTGGATACTGCTCAACCTCCTGAAAAGAGTGACGGTAAAATCCCTGCCCGTGCGCCTGGCGGTCAACCGTCTGCTGCATCAGCCCTGGTCTACGCTCAGCCAGCTGTCGGCGTTCTCGCTGTCGTTTATGCTGCTGGCGCTGCTGCTGGTGCTGCGCGGCGATCTGCTCGACCGCTGGCAGCAGCAGCTTCCACCGGAAAGCCCGAACTATTTCCTGATCAATATCGCGCCTGAGCAGGTTACGCCGCTGAAGGGCTTCCTGGCGGAGCATCACATCATCCCCGAGTCGTTCTATCCCATCGTTCGCGCGCGTCTGACGCAGATCAACGGCCAGCCAACGGAGGGGAATAAGGACGAGTCGCTTAACCGCGAGCTGAATCTGACATGGCAGGATAAACGCCCTGATCACAACCCGATAACCGCCGGCACCTGGCCGCCAAAAGCGGGGGAGGTGTCGATGGAGGAGGGGCTGGCGACGCGCCTGAACGTGAAGCTGGGAGACAGCGTGACCTTCACCGGCGATACCCAGGATTTCACCGCGAAAGTCACCAGCCTGCGTAAGGTGGACTGGGAAAGCCTGCGGCCCAACTTCTTCTTTATCTTCCCGCCGGGGGCGCTGGACGGTCAGCCGCAGAGCTGGCTGACCAGCTTCCGCTGGGAAAACGGCAACGGCATGCTGACCCAGCTCAACCGGGAGTTTCCGACGGTCAGCCTGCTGGATATCGGCGCGATCCTCAAACAGGTGGGGCAGGTGCTGGAGCAGGTGAGCCGCGCGCTGGAGGTGATGGTGGTGCTGGTGACGATCTGCGGCGTGCTGTTGCTGCTGGCCCAGGTGCAGGTGGGCATGCGCCAGCGCCATCAGGAGCTGGTGGTTTACCGCACGCTGGGGGCCGGTAAGCGGCTGCTGCGAATGACGCTCTGGAGCGAGTTTGCGCTGCTGGGGCTGGTGGCCGGTCTGGTGGCCGCCATTGGCGCAGAGACGGCGCTGGCGGTGCTGCAGACAAAGGTCTTCGACTTCCCGTGGGAGCCTGACTGGCGTCTTTGGTTGACTCTGCCTCTGTGCGGCGCGGGGCTGCTTTCTCTCTGCGGAGGCTGGCTCGGCACGCGGCTGCTAAAGGGCAAAGCCCTGTTCCGTCAGTTTGCGAGTTGATTTAGTATAGTGATAATTACGCACCGGATTTTTATGCCGGTGCGCAGTGTTTAAATAGCACAAAGTGATAATACCCACTCATTTAGTAGCACAAAACATTAAAAACCCGTCCACACAGCCCGATTATTTCCAGTTAATATTCACCCGCTAAATATTTAGCAGCGTGTCTATTAAGGAAAAATAATGACTATAAAAAAATCAGCGCTGGCGGCAACGATTGGCGCGGCAGTGGCATTAACGACCTTCGCTTCTCAGGCGGAAATCACCGTTCTTAAGCAGGATCCTCAGGCGGGTAACCCGCTGAGCCGCCTGAACTTCACCGTTGGCGGCAGTATTCGTCCTCAGTTCCAGAACATGACCGGCGACGACGGGAAAAACAGCTACAAGCGTAACGGCTTTGACGGCGGCACCCGCTTCCGTTTCGCGGCAGATTACTACCTGTTTGATGACATCAGCTGGATCAGCTACTACGAGCTGGGTGTGAATATTCCTGCGCAGTTTAACTGGGATCACCACTACGCCGAAGGCGCACACGACACCACGCGTCGTATGCTCTATACCGGTCTGAAGAGCGACACCTGGGGTACGCTGACCTTCGGTCAACAGAACAGCGTTTACTATGATGTGGTTGGCGCGAAAACCGATATCTGGGACTACGACATGATCGCTCAGGCACCGGGTAACGGGATCAACGGCGACTACGACGGTTCTTACCGTTCACGCCAGATGCTGAAATATAAGAAAACCGTGGGCGATGCTGACATTTATGCATCCTACCTGTTTGAAGACAGCGAATTCCTGCCGGGCAACGGCCTGCGCTACAAGCGTAAAGGCGGCGGCTCGCTGGGTCTGGATTACCACCTGACTACCGACCTGACCTGGGGCGCCGCGTGGAACTACACCCGCGCCGACATGCGTAACCCGGACAACGGCGACAGCAAAACCTACGACCAGAACATCCTCGGTACCGCGCTGAGCTGGACCCCGGACAACTGGACCTTCTCCGCAGGCGGCGGCTGGTACCAGAACTTCCTGACCACCAAAAAAGTGTCTGTTAACGACTACTTTGCGGGCGACGCGTGGGGTATTGAGTACTTCGCAGGGTACAAGTTCCCAGTCGGTCAGTACGCGGTGAAATCCATCCAGCCTTACTTCATGGGTGATCGCATTGAGTACGTGAACGGCCGCAACTACCAGCGTATCGACAACGGCGTGGGTATCAGCTTCCAGCTGGATTACGGTTTCCGCGTGGATTACGAACACGTGTTCACCTCCAGCACCGACAACCTGGGCGACATGAACCTGGTGCGTCTGCGTTACGACTTCTAAGCCGTCTGTTCCCCGGTGGCGCTGCGCTTACCGGGGCTACAAAAGCACACGTAGGCCGGGTAAGGCGTAGTCGCCACCCGGCTTTATTTTTCAGCGATCAAGCCACTCAGCAATTTCTTCGTACGTCCCGCGATACACAATCTTTTCCGCCTTTTTCTCCAGCTGATAGCCGTACATCGGGTCGTAATAGTCGTTCAGGAGCGGTACAAGCCAGCTGAAGTGCGCGTCAGTGCGGCCAGAGCGTTGCTGTTCCAGCAGCGCGGAGTCTAACAGCGCGGTAAATTCCGCAAAGCGCTGCAGCCCAAGACGGCGGCGTATGGCGAACAGGCCGTGATGCAGATACTCGCTGTATTCTTTCCAGCCCGCTTCCTCGCCGTAGGCGGCAGAAAAATCCGCCCACATATGGTCGAAATACTCTTCGCGCAGGCGTTCAAGACGAATGTCAAACGGATCCTCGACCACCACGATAGGGGCTTCAACCATGCGGTCGCGCAGGCACTCCGGCAGGTGGTTGGAGCCAATCATTCGGCCCTCATCTTCCAGCACCCAGCGCGCGGCGTCTTTTTTCAATAGCTCAACCGCAAGGTGATTTTCAAAGCTGGCCTGAGAAAGCTGCGGCGTGAGCGTGCGGCCAAATGACGAGCCGCGATGGTGCGCGAGCCCTTCCAGATCGATACCCTGCGCGTGCTGCTTCACCAGCAGGGTTTTACCGTTTCCGGTACAGCCGCCGATAAGCACCATCGGCTTTTGCGACTGCTCGATGGTCACCTGAATCGCCGTCTGGCGCAGGGCCTTATAGCCGCCGCGGATCAGCGGGTAGTCGATACCCGCCTCTTTCAGCCAGGCCTGCGAGATATGCGAGCGCTGGCCGCCGCGCGCGCAGCAGAGAAAGCCCTCAGGATGGGCAAGGCTGGCTTCGCGCCAGGCGTTGATGCGGGCGTCACGCGTGTCGCCGCTCACCAGGCGATGGCCGAGCGCCAGCGCGGCGTCCGGTCCCTGACGTTTATAACAGGTACCGACGGCGGCGCGCTCGTCATCGTTCATTAAAGGCAGGTTGACTGCCGCTGGCATCGCGCCCTGGGCAAATTCGATCGGCGCGCGAACGTCGATTAAAGGGGTATCGGACGCGAGGATCGCGCGATAGTCCGTTCCATCGTTCATGGTTATTCCAGAAGAAAGCTAAGCAGCAATGGGCGGGAATTGTACGCCGGGGAAAGAGGAGGTCAACTCCCCGGCGGAGGGAGAACTATTTAAGCTTAGATTGTGCCCAGACAATACCGCTCGCGTATTCCGGCGGCAGGAGCGGGATCATGGCTTCCAGCGTGGCGCTCAGACGGCCCGTGTCGCTGTCGTTCAGGTTCAGGTGGCCGACTTTACGACCCTCGCGGACCTCTTTGTCATACCAGTGCAGATGCACCAGCGGCAGCTTCAGCCAGTCGTAGTTCAGATCGGTGCCGATCAGGTTGATCATCACCGACGGGCTGTTCACCACCGGCTGCGGCAGAGGCAGGTCGGTAATGGCGCGCAGGTGCAGCTCGAACTGGCTGATGGAGGCGCCGTTTTGCGTCCAGTGGCCGCTGTTGTGCACGCGCGGCGCAAGTTCATTGATCAGCAGACCGGACGGGGTGATAAAGCACTCCATCGCCATGACGCCGACATAACCGAGTTCGTGCATGATGGCAGAGAGCATCTCTTCCGCCTGCGCCTGCTGGTCGGCATTGGCGTGCGGGAAGGCGACGCTGGTGCGCAGAATGCCGTCCTGATGCAGGTTATGCGTCAGCGGATAAAACACCGTGCGGCCGTCATGCCCGCGCGCGCCAACCAGCGAGACTTCACCGCTGAAGTTAATGCCCTGCTCAACGATGCACTCGCCGTAGCAGTCATTCGGCAGCTCGGCGGTGTCGCCTGCGCGCAGGCGCCACTGGCCGCGGCCGTCGTAGCCACCCACGCGGCGCTTCACGATCGCCAGCTCGCCCAGCATGGCGAAGACGTCGTTCCACTCGCTTTTATCGGACAGGAGCTGCCACGGTGCGGTCGCGAGGCCGAGCTTGTCGAACAGCTGCTTTTGCGTCAGGCGGTCGGCAACGATCGGGAACACGTCGCGGTTAACGAAGGCGTTATGACGCGCCAGCTCGCGGGTCAGAGCGGTCTCCGGCCAGCGTTCAATCTCGGCGGTGATCACGCTCTGGTGGAATGGGACGGCTTCTGGCTCGGCGTCCAGCCCGACGGGCCAGACGGCAATACCCAGCGGCTCACCGGCCTGACGCAGCATGCGGCCTAACTGGCCGTTACCAAGGACGCAAACCTGCTTCATGCCGCACCCCGCGGGTCCGGGTTGTCCAGCACTTCGTCGGTCTGGGCTTTACGCCACGCCGCCAGACGCTCATGTAAGTCTTTATCGTGCGTCGCCAGGATCTGCGCGGCCAGCAGGGCGGCGTTTGCGGCACCCGCTTTGCCAATCGCCAGCGTGCCGACAGGAATACCGCGCGGCATCTGAACGATGGAGTAGAGGCTGTCCACACCGCTTAAGGCGGCGCTCTGAACCGGTACGCCCAGAACCGGCACCAGGGTTTTGGCGGCAATCATGCCCGGCAGATGTGCTGCGCCGCCCGCACCGGCAATGATCACCTCATAACCGTTCTCTTCGGCGCTTTCGGCGAAGCTGAACAGTTTGTCCGGCGTACGGTGTGCAGAGACCACTTCAACGTGGTGCGGAACATTCAGGATGTCAAAGATTTCGGCGGCGAACTGCATGGTAGCCCAGTCGCTTTTGGACCCCATCACGATGGCGACACGCGCCGGATTATTGCGGGAAGACATGCGTCTTAAAACTCCTGTGGTGCGAAACACACTGCTTTCGAGGGCACAGAGAATAGCATGTTATACGGGCAAGGAAAACGGTTGCGCGGTTAAATCTTGAGCCGTTGTTGCCATCAGTTCATAACAAAACAGACCGCATTCTGGCGGTCTGTTTTCGTCGAGGGGCAATCATTATTTCGTCAGTTCTGCGGTCATATACACGCGATTATCGACCTTCGCGCTGGTGATTTTATAAGACGCACCCTGTTCAGCAGCCTGTGCAGCGATTTTCGCTTCTGCGCGGTCAAGGGTAGAGGCGGTTGCGCTCACGCTCTGCGCGAAAGAACCGAAAGAAACCAGGGAGAGAGCCGCAACTGCAACGAAAGTTTTGATGGATTTCATGGTCGTATTCCTTAAGTGTTTTGTCTGGGATAGGGCGTGTTGCCCTGATGTGATAAATAATAGGCCGACCACGGGCGGATTAAAATCGAAACAATTTGCCGATATTGTTCAAAAAAATAGAATAATGTGAAGGAGGTTAAAACGGAAACGCGATCAGCTCCACGCCCTCAGGCGTGACTTTGACCATGGAACCTTCGGTGTGCCAGGCACCCAATACCACGCGGTGTGCGGGCTGGCCGTTGGCGATGAGGGAATGCACGTCAGGACGATGGGTATGACCGTGGATCAGCCACTGAACGTCATGCTTTTCCATCACCCGCACGACCGCCTGCGGATTGACGTCCATGATGGTCATGGATTTGCTGCTGTTGGCGGCTTTACTGCCTGCGCGCATTCTGGCGGCGATGCGGTTGCGGATAAACAGCGGCAGGGCAAGGAACACCTTCTGGATCCACGGGGTGTGGACTTTGGCGCGAAACGCCAGGTAGCCGGTATCGTCGGTGCAGAGCGTGTCGCCGTGCATGATCAGCACCTTGCGGCCGTAGAGGTCGAGCACCTGTTCTTCCGGCAGCAGCGTCATGCCGCTTTCACGGGCGTAGCGCTTGCCGATCAGGAAATCACGGTTGCCGTGAATGAAGTAGCAGGGGACGCCCGAATCCACCAGCGCGTGAATGGCGGCGGCCATTTCACGGTGCAGCGGATTAGGGTCGTCGTCGCCAATCCAGGCTTCAAAGAGGTCGCCCAGGATGTACAGCGCATCGGCGCTTTTCGCTTCACCGCGTAAAAAACGCAGAAAACCGGCGGTTATCGCCGGTTCTTCTGTTTGCAGATGAAGATCCGCAATAAAGAGTGTCGCCACCAATTACTCGCTGACGGTCACGCTGGTAATCACAACGTCTTCTTTTGGAACGTCCTGGTGCATACCGCTGCGGCCAGTAGAGACGGCTTTGATCTTGTCAACCACGTCCATACCTTCAACCACTTCTGCGAATACGCAGTAGCCCCAACCCTGCAGGCTTTCGCCGGAGAAGTTCAGGAAGTCGTTGTCCGCCACGTTAATGAAGAACTGTGCAGTAGCAGAGTGAGGTGCCTGAGTACGCGCCATCGCCAGCGTGCCGCGGGTGTTTTTCAGGCCGTTGTTCGCTTCGTTCTTGATCGGCTCTTTAGTGGCTTTCTGGTTCATGCCAGGTTCGAAACCGCCGCCCTGGATCATGAAACCGTTGATCACGCGGTGGAAAATGGTGTTGTTGTAGAAACCTTCGCGGCAGTAGTCCAGGAAGTTTTTAACTGTTTCAGGCGCTTTGTCATCAAAGGTTTTGATTACGATATCGCCATGATTAGTGTGGAAAGTAACCATTTTTGCATCCTGTTCCGTTATTGTGGTACGTCGACCCGCCTTCGGGTCATCTATAGGGGCTTGTTATAGCATAACCACAGGATGCGATCACCTTGCATTGTGTGCTGCTTCGGGTTTGAATTACGGGTAGAATAGCCGGTTTTCAACCACACACGTGTTTACATGGAATCTTCGATGTTAAAAATCTTTAATACAATGACGCGCCAAAAAGAGGAATTTAAACCTATCCATGCCGGGGAAGTCGGCATGTACGTGTGTGGTATTACGGTTTACGATCTCTGTCACATTGGCCATGGCCGTACCTTTGTCGCCTTCGACGTGGTGTCACGCTACCTGCGTTTTCTGGGGTACAAGCTGAAATACGTGCGCAACATCACCGACATCGACGATAAGATCATCAAGCGCGCGAATGAAAACGGCGAAAGCTTTGTCGCGCTGGTGGATCGCATGATCGCTGAGATGCACAAAGACTTCGACGCCCTGAATATTCTGCGTCCGGACACCGAGCCGCGCGCGACCCACCATATTCACGAAATCATCGAGATCACCGAAAAGCTGATCGCCCGCGGTCACGCGTATGTTGCCGACAACGGCGACGTGATGTTCTCCGTGCCGACGGACCCAACCTACGGTGCGCTTTCCCGTCAGGATCTGGACCAGCTCCAGGCCGGTGCCCGCGTTGACGTGGTTGACGTGAAGCGTAACCCGATGGACTTCGTGCTGTGGAAGATGTCCAAAGAGGGTGAACCAAGCTGGCCATCCCCGTGGGGCGACGGCCGTCCGGGCTGGCACATTGAATGTTCCGCGATGAACTGCAAGCAGCTGGGCAAGCACTTCGACATTCACGGCGGCGGTTCAGACCTGATGTTCCCGCACCACGAAAACGAAATCGCGCAGTCCACCTGCGCCCACGGCGGCGAGTACGTGAACTACTGGATGCACTCCGGGATGGTAATGGTTGACCGCGAGAAGATGTCGAAATCGCTGGGTAACTTCTTTACCGTGCGCGACGTGCTGAAGTATTACGACGCGGAAACCGTGCGCTACTTCCTGATGTCTGGCCACTATCGCAGCCAGCTGAACTACAGCGAAGAGAACCTGAAGCAGGCGCGCTCGGCGCTGGAGCGTCTTTACACCGCGCTGCGCGGAACCGACAAGTCTGTTCCGGCGGCAGGCGGCGAAGCGTTCGAAGCGCGCTTCGTTGAGGTGATGAACGACGACTTCAACACCCCGGAAGCCTACTCCGTGCTGTTCGACATGGCGCGCGAAGTGAACCGCCTGAAGTCCGAGGATATGGCGGCCGCGAATGCGCTGGCGTCACATCTGCGTAAGCTCTCTGCCGTGCTTGGCCTGCTGGAGCAGGAGCCGGACGCGTTCCTGCAGAGCGGTGCGCAGGCGGACGACGGTGAAGTGGCGGAGATTGAAGCGTTGATCAAAGCGCGTCTGGAAGCGCGTCAGGCGAAAGACTGGGCGGCGGCCGATGCGGCGCGTAACCGTCTGACCGAGATGGGCATCATCCTGGAGGACGGCCCGCAGGGAACGACCTGGCGCCGTAAGTAAGTCTGTAACGCCCGGTGACGCTTACGCTTGCCGGGCCTACGGGCAAAAGTAGGCCGGGTAAGGCGCAGCCGCCACCCGGCTTTTTTTTACCTTCTTTTCCACCACAGCAACCCCATCAGCACCACACCCGGCAGCCACACCCACAGCAGTTCTGAAATAATCACCTGATGCCCGTACGGCGTGGTATAGCGTGAGAGCGCAAACGGCGCGACCTTGATCACCTGCCACGGCGCAAAGAAGCGTTCATCTGACCACGGCCACAGCCAGCCGACGCCTTTCCCGCCTGTGGTAATCGAATCCAGCAGGCTGTGCGAGAGCAGTGACACGGTTAAAAACAGCCAGCATCGCGTCAGGCTGGTCCTGAACCATCGTCGTCCAGTCAGTACGCAAAGTATCGGCACCACGAAGGCAAACAGCAGGGAGTGGGTAAAGCCGCGATGGCCGAAAACGTTGCCGTACGCGACGCCGAACTTGAACGCCAGCACGTCGGCGTCCGGCAGCATGGCGAGAACAATCCCGGCAAACAGCAGGCGGGGGGGGATAACTTTTGTCCCCAGGCCTAAGCCCAGGCAAAGCGGAACAGCAGCGTGTGTAATGACGGTAGGCATTGTGATTATCCATGGCAAATCATGGAAATATAGCAGTCATTCCGCGCTAAAAAACCTGTGCGAAATTCTGATTTTACGCCGACTCGCGTGCGATAAGCTGCCCGGAAAGCGTAATGCGCTGGGTTTGCAGCGTCGGCTCCTTCAGCGTGCGAATAATCAGCCCGGCCGCCTGACGCCCCGTCTCTTCGCTGGCGGACGAGACGTAGGTAAACGAGGGTGAGGTGAGGTTAACGTGGAGCATATCTTCGAAACCGACCAGGGCGACCTGCTGCGTCAGAAACACATCTTTACCCACCGTACGCCCGACCTGATGAATACCGGAGATGGAGCCGATCATGGCATCCGGCGAGTGGCAGAGCAGGGCGGTGATGGTGTTGTTTTTTTCCAGCAGCTGGCGGGTGGCAAAACCCGCTGCCAGCGTGTCATCGCTGCAGGCCGGCGAGTATTCATCGCGCCAGACCAGCCCGTTTTGCGCCATCGCGCTGCGAAAGCCGAGCAGGCGCTGCTCGCGGATAAGGCAGCCTTCCCGTCCGCCTATGTAGGCGATATTACGATGACCGCGCTCGATAAGATAACGCACCGCCAGACTGGCCGCCTGTCGGTTATCGCGCATCACCAGATTGCATTTTTCATCCAGCAGCGACTGCGAGACCACCACCAGCGGCAGCGGGCAGTGGCGAATCTTTTCCGGCAGGGTAGAGGTGCGGGTATCCGAGGCCAGATAGATCACCCCGGCGACGCCCTGCTGCTTAAACGACAGCAGGCAGCGCTCAAGCTGGTCATGGTCGTTCTGGGGCTGACCGAGAAAAACCATATACCCCTGTTTTTCAAGATCCTGAACAATGCTCGCCATCACCTTGATGGAGAAGCTGTCGCTAAAGTCGCGAAGGATCAGGCCAATCAGATTAGAGGTATTGGCGCGAAGGTTGGCAGCGGCAACGTTATGAACATAGCCCAGGGTATTGATGGCAGCGTTGACCTTCTCGATCGTTGCCTCTGAGATTTTCCCTTTCTGGCGCAGCACCAGCGAGACGGTGGAAACCGACACGCCCGCGTGCTTTGCAACATCAATAATGCTGACTTTCTTCAAAACCGCTCCCTGAAATTTACCGATTATCAGCCAGATAAAACACGCCTCCCAGCGTACAGGAGACGTGTCGTTCAGGCATCTTATTATTTGCCGATCATGGTGGACATGGTCTGGGCGATAAACTGTGCTCTGGCACCGAAAATCACCTGAATGCCGTTGTCGCCGACAAACACCACGCCGCGCGCGCCGAGTCCGTTAAGACCGTCTTTATCTACCGCGTCGCTTTTTGCCACTTCCAGACGCAGGCGGGTGATACAGGCGCCGACGGAGTCAATGTTATGCGCGCCGCCCAGCAGGGTGATGATCTCGGTCGCGAGTTCAGAATCCGATTTTTCATCCGCGTTGGCGGTTACTTCGGTGCGGCCCGGCGTTTTCACGTCGAAACGACGGATCACAAAGCGGAACGTGAAGTAATAAATCAGGCCCATTGGAATGCCGATGATAATGGCGCTCAGGAAGTGGGTCTGGTAGCCGTTAAACGACGGCAGGATCCCGAATGACAGATAGTCGATAAAGCCTGCAGAGAACGACTTGGCGATATGCGCATGCAGCAGGTACATGGTCATGTAGGCCAGACCCGCCATGATGGCGTTAAAGACGTACAGAATCGGCGCCACGAAGATAAAGGTAAACTCAACCGGTTCGGTGATCCCCGTCAGGAAGCAGGTCAGCGCCGCGGAGAACAGAATACCGGCCGCGATTTTCTTATTCTTCGTATGGGCTTCGTGATACATCGCCAGGCACGCCGCAGGCAGCGCGAACAGCATCAGCGGGAATTCACCCTGCATGAACTTACCGGCGTTCTGGTAGGTATCGCTGCTGAAGGATTTCACGCCTTCTTCCAGCATCTTGAACCAGATGGTCTGGTCGCCGTGGATCACCTGGCCTGCCTGGGTGGTGTAATCCCCAAACGAATACCAGAACGACGGATACCAGATATGGTGCAGACCGAGCGGGATCAGCGCGCGCTCCACCAGACCGAAGATAAAGGTCGAGGCCGCCTGATTATCGCCGTTAACGACCACGGAGAGGGCGTCGATACCGGCCTGGATATGCTGCCACACGTACGGCAGCAGCAGCCCCATCAGGAACGAGAGGAACGCCGTTGCAATCGCCACGAAGCGCTTGCCGGAGAAGAAGCCAAGGAATTCCGGAAGCTGCATGGTGTGGAAGCGGTTATAGCACCAGGCCGCGAGAATACCGCAGATCAGGCCGCCGAAGACGCCCATCTGCAGCGTCGGAATGCCCACCACCATGGCGTATTTCCCGCCCTGAGAGGCCATTTCCGGCGTGATGCTCAGCACGGTGCTGATGGTGATATTGGTGACAAACACCGACACCGCCGCAGACAGCGCCGCAATGCCGGATTCTGACGCCAGGCCCACGGCAGAGCCAATGGCAAACAGCATCGGCAGGTTATCAAAGATAACCCCGCCCGCGTTCATCATCAGCGGCAGATGGAACTTATCGCCGAAGGCCAGCAGCAGGCCCGCAGCGGGAAGCAGTGAAATTGGCAGCATTAAGGCGCGACCAATCATCGATAACTTAGACAGCGATTTAACAAACCCTGATATCAGACTCATGCTGATTTCCCCCGAGTAGCGCTTTTTTTGGCGCTGTTATTGTAAGTAGAACGTTTTAGTAGAACGTTCTACTTATCGTGGGCAAAGCGTGAAAAACGCGCAACTGAATTTTCACTTTTCAACAGACGAAATACTGATTATTTGAAGTGGATCGATAAATAACCGTGATGAGTATGAGGGGATAGAGAAAGAAATTGCCGGGTGGCGGCTTCGCCTTACCCGGCCTACAAACGGAGACAGTACGTAGGCCCGGTAAGCGCAGCGCCACCGGGCATCAAACGGCTTACGCCGTCACGGTCACGCTCTGGCCTTCAAAGCTCACGGTCTGGCCCGCGACAATCTTGCAGCGCTTGCGGGTTTCCACCGCACCGTCCACTTTGACAAGCCCGTCGGCAATGGCAATTTTCGCCTGCGCGCCGCTTTCGCTCCAGCCTTCCAGCTTGAGCAGATCGCACAGCTCAACGTGCGGGTGTTTGCCTAATGAAAATGTGGCCATCTTACGCGTCCTCTACGTCGTGATATTCTTCGCATGCCTGCAGGGTATTCTGAATCAGCGTTGCGACGGTCATCGGGCCTACGCCGCCCGGTACGGGGGTAATGTAAGAGGCGCGCGCGGCGGCATCTTCATACACCACGTCGCCGACCACTTTGCCGTTTTCCAGACGGTTAATCCCGACGTCCACGACAATTGCGCCCTCTTTAATCCATTCACCTGGAATAAAGCCCGGCTTACCGACCGCGACGATCAGCAGATCGGCGTTCTCAACGTGGTGACGCAGGTTTTTGGTGAAGCGGTGGGTAACGGTGGTGGTGCAGCCGGCCAGCAGCAGCTCCATGCTCATCGGGCGGCCCACGATGTTGGACGCGCCGATGACCACGGCGTTCAGGCCGTAAGTATCGATGTTATAACGCTCCAGCAGCGTCACGATACCGCGCGGCGTGCACGGACGCAGGCGCGGCGCGCGCTGGCACAGGCGGCCAACGTTGTACGGATGGAAACCGTCCACGTCTTTATCCGGTGCAATACGCTCCAGCACCTTCACGTTGTCGATACCGGCGGGCAGCGGCAGCTGAACCAGAATACCGTCGATCTCTTTATCGGCGTTCAGAGTGTCAATAAGTTCCAGCAGTTCTGCTTCGCTGGTGGTTTCCGGCAAATCGTAAGAGCGGGAGACGAACCCCACCTCTTCACACGCTTTGCGCTTGCTGCCGACATAAATCTGCGATGCCGGGTTACTGCCAACCAGCACAACGGCCAGCCCGGGGGCGCGTTTTCCGGCAGCTTTACGCGCCTTCACTTTTTCCGCGACCTCAGAGCGCACCTGCTGCGCAATCGTTTTACCGTCAATAATCTTTGCTGCCATCAGAGAGAAGATTCCGTCTGTAACGTTCGAAAGGGGGGATGCGTGTATTTTGTCAGAAGCGAGCCCCGCTGTCAGTCACCCTTTGCGCGTTTTTATCCGCAAGACGCAAAAACCCTTCTTAAGGGATGGTCAATTTCTTAGGCGGGATTAGGATGTGACCTGGTAAAATGGCAGCGTTTTGACATATTTAAAAATCACCTCCTGAGCTACTTTGTCTCCTCCGAAATAAGCTTTCAATTACTCAATTGAACGTATTTCTTATTCCCGATTTTTCGCGGGAAGGGTTATTTACATTTTAAAGGAATAGACATGAAACTCAGCAACATTGCTTCTACTGTTATTGCAACTTTGGCCCTGGTTGCGGGTGCCGCAAATGCAGCGGATCCTGCTGCGCCGGTTTCCGTAAATGGCGGTACCGTACATTTTAAAGGTGAGCTGGTTAATGCGGCTTGTTCAGTAAATACTGATTCTTCCGAGCAGACCGTTAATCTGGGTCAGTATCGTACCGCGAAATTCACCAAAGTGGGCGACACCACCTCTAATATTCCGTTCAACATTGAACTGAACGATTGCGATCCGCTGGTGGCCAAAACTGCCGCTGTTGCGTTCACCGGTCAGATCGACCCAACCGACAAAACCCTGCTGGCCGTCACCTCCGGCAGCAACGACAACACCGCGAAAGGCGTGGGTATCGAGATCCTCGACAGCAAATCCAGCGTTCTGACCCCAGACGGTGCGACCTTCTCTGCTGCGCAGACGCTGATCGAAGGGACGAACACCCTGAAGTTCACCGCGCGTTATAAATCCACGGCTGCGACTACCGAGCCAGGCCAGGCGAACGCTGACGCCACCTTCGTAATGAAATACGAATAATTCCTCCGCACAGGGATGTTCAGGCCTCAGGGACGAGGCCCGTCATACGCTATTGCCAGGAACAAAGGATGACAAGGACAGGAACACTACTGCTGTTAACCCTTGCGATGGCTTGCCCGGCATCGGCGCATACCGTGGTGATCGAAGGCGGCAAGGTTCATCTCAGAGGTGAACTGGTGAACGGCGGCTGCGCCGTGGCGCCCGACAGCCAGAATATGCGCATCGATATGGGGCAGTACCGAACCAATTCATTTTCCGGCGTGGGCAGTTTTTCTACGGTGAATGTGCCTTTCACCGTACGGCTGCTGGACTGCAGCGTTGATGTTTCGCGCACCGTGGGGATCCAGTTTCAGGGGGCCACACCCGCAGAAGATCCTCAGGTCTTTCTGGCGACATCGCGACCAGGTGAAACGCCCGTCAGCAGCGGCGTTGGGCTGGCGCTCTTTGACGAGCAGCAGCGTCAGATTATCCCAAATGCCACGGCCGTCAGCTGGCTGCCGATCGATACCCGCGAGCTGGCGTTCCATTTTAGCGCCCGCTATCGGGCTATTTCCGAACACCTAGAGCCAGGCAAAATTCAGTCGGATGTCTGGTTTACGTTGATTTATCCATAACACCTGCGAACACATTATTAAAGGTACGGTTGTGATGAATACCCTAATTAAACCAGGACTTTTTTTATCGTTTATTTTAATGATGGTTTCTGCCTGCGCGAATGCATCCGGCGGTATTGCGCTGGGAGCCACCCGCGTTATTTACCCGGCGGACGCGAAGCAAACGTCGCTGGCGATCACCAACAGCAATAAACAGGAACGCTATTTAATTAACGCGTGGATCGAAAATGCGAACGGGCAAAAAGAAAAAACGTTTGCCGTCACGCCGCCCCTGTTTGTTAGCGAGCCGGACAGTGAAAACACGCTGCGCATTATTTACGCCGGGCCTGCGCTGCCTGCCGACCGTGAATCGCTGTTTTACATGAACGTGAAAGCGATCCCGTCAGTGAACAAAGCCAAAACGGAAAACAATAACGTGCTGCAGCTGGCTATTCTCTCGCGCATCAAGCTGTTTGTGCGCCCGAACAACCTGGCAATGCAGCCGGAAGAGGCGCTTTCCCAGCTGCGGTTTGAGCGCGCGGGTAACCATCTCAAAGTCAGCAACGCGTCTCCGTATTACATCACCCTCGTCAATCTGAAGCTGGGCGGGAAGACGCTGGATAACCTGATGGTGGCGCCGAAAAGCGCGGCACAGCAGGTGCTGCCAGCCGGTGCCGGCGGCACGCTCTCCTGGCAGAGCGTGAATGACTACGGTGCCATCACGCCGGCGCGTAGCGTCAACCTGTGAGCAGAGTCAGGGCGATGAAAAACCATCAGGGACGTTACTGCCCGGTTGCGCTGGCGCTGATGGCTGCGCTCTGGCCGCAGGCTGGCTGGAGCGAAAGCTATTTCAACCCGGCCTTCCTGTCCGACGACACCGCCAGCGTGGCGGATTTGTCGCGTTTTGAACAAGGACACCAGCAGGCACCCGGCGTTTATCGCGTGGATATCTGGCGTAACGATGAATTTATCGGGACTCAGGACGTGCGTTTTGAGCAGGCAGAGAACACGCCGCCGGTGGCGGGCGGGCTATCGCCGTGTATTACGCGCGCGATGCTGGACCGCTTTGGCGTCAACGTTGCGGCGTTTCCCGAGCTGGCTAAAATCCAGGGTGAGGCCTGCGTCCCGTTGACCACGGCCATTCCCGGTAGCGAAACGGTATTCAACTTTGCCTCACAGCGCCTGAACGTCAGCCTGCCGCAGGTGGCATTGCAGAACAGCGCCCGGGGCTACATTCCGCCGGAACAGTGGGATGAAGGCATTCCCGCCGCGCTGCTGAACTACAGCTTTACGGGCAACCGGGGCAGCGAAGACGACAGCTATTACCTCAACCTGCAGAGCGGGCTGAACTACGGCGCCTGGCGTTTACGTAACAACGGCGCATGGCGATACACGCAGACCAACGGGCAGCGGCACAGCGAGTGGCAGAATATTGGCACCTGGGCGCAGCGCACCGTGATCCCGCTGAAAAGCGAACTGGTCCTGGGCGACAGCAATACCGGCAATGACGTCTTCGACAGCATGGGGTTCCGCGGCGGACGGCTCTTCTCGTCTGACAGCATGTATCCGGACAGCCTGCAGGGCTACGCGCCCACTGTGCGCGGGATCGCCCGGACGCCCGCCAAAGTGGTGGTGCGTCAGAATGGCTACGTGATCTATCAAAGCTATGTGCAGCCGGGCGCATTTGCGATTACCGATCTCAACCCCACCTCCTCAAGCGGTGACCTGGAAGTGACGGTAGAAGAGAAAGACGGTACCCAGCAGCGCTATACCGTGCCGTACTCCACCGTGCCGCTTCTGCAGCGTGAAGGGCGCTGGAAGTATGACCTCGTCGCGGGGGATTACCGCAGCGGTAACAGCGATCAGGATACGCCGTTCTTCACCCAGGGCACCCTGATTACCGGGCTTGCCAACGGCTTTACGCTCTACGGCGGGACGCAGCTGGCGTCACGCTATACCGCGGTCGCCGTCGGGGCCGGAAAAAACCTGGGCGACTGGGGCGCGGTTTCGCTCGATATCACTCACGCCCGCAGCCAGCTCGCGGACGACAGCAAGCATGAAGGACAGTCCCTGCGCTTCCTCTATGCGAAATCCCTTAACGGCTTTGGCACCAACTTCCAGCTGCTGGGCTACCGCTATTCCACAAAAGGGTTTTACACCCTGGACGATGTGGCATGGCGCTCAATGGAAGGCTATCAGTATGCCGACAGCCAGGACGATAACGATGTGCCGGACGTGCAGAGCTATCACAACCTGACGTGGAATAAAAAAGGCCGCTTCCAGCTTAACGTTTCTCAGTCGCTGGGGGATTACGGCTCGGTCTATATCTCCGGCAGCGAGCAGACCTACTGGGGTACCGACGAGTCGAACCTCTGGTACCAGCTGGGGTATGCGGGGGGCATGAAGGGGATCAACTACTCCGTTTCGTGGTCGTGGAACAAATCCGTCGGGATCGACGGCACCGACCGGATCGCGTCGTTTAACGTCTCCGTGCCGTTCAGTATCTTTACCCGTCAGGGCTATCGCCGGGACAGCGCCATCGACAGGGCCTACGCCACGGCATCCGCCAGTCGGAACAGCGATGGCGACACGAGCTGGCAAACCGGCGTCAGCGGCACGCTGCTGGAGGACCGCAACCTGAACTACAGCGTGACTCAGGGACACACCAGCACCAACGGGTCAAGCGGAAGCGCCAGCGCCAACTGGCAGGCGACCTACGGCACATTGGGCGTGGGCTACAACTACAGCGACGATCAGCACGATCTCAACTGGCAGCTCTCCGGCGGGGTCGTCGGTCATGCCGACGGCGTGACCTTCAGCCAGCCGCTGGGCGACACCAACGTGCTGATCAAAGCGCCGGGGGCATCCGGCGTCAGCGTGGAAAACCAGACCGGCGTGAGAACCGACTGGCGAGGCTATGCGGTGATGCCGTATGCCACCGTCTACCGCTATAACCGCGTGGCGCTGGATACCAACACCATGAGCAACAACACCGACATCGAAAACAACGTGAGCAGCGTGGTGCCGACCAAAGGCGCGCTGGTGCGCGCCAGCTTTGATACCCGCATTGGCGTGCGCGCCCTGCTGACGGTAACGCGCGGCAACCAGCCCGTGCCGTTTGGTGCGGTGGTCCGTGAGACCCGGAGCGGTGTCACCAGCATGGTGGGGGACGACGGGCAAATTTACCTGAGCGGGCTGCCGCTGGAGGGCGAGCTGCTGATCCAGTGGGGCGACGGGGCGCAGTCCCAGTGTCGCGCGCCTTACAGCTTGCCTGAAAAGAGCCTGCAACAGGCAATCACAATGAAGGGGATTCGCTGTGAATAAAACCCACATCTTAGGCTTGTCGCTTCTGGCGCTACTGCCTGCGGCAAACGCATTCGCCACCGTGTGCGTCAATGAAAAAGGCGTGCCGACGGAAGTGCATTACGACCTGACGGACAAATTCAATAGCTCGAATAACCAGATTGGACAGGTCGTGACGCTCAGCGAGAAGTCGCAGTGGGTAGGGGTCAATGCCGTCTGCCCGAAGGGCACGGTCGGGAATACCACCAAGCGTAGCTATGTGACCGATTATCAGGTTACGGGAACGAGCGATGGCTATCAGTATCTGAAGCTGAACGACTATCTGGACGGGGCCATGAAAATCACGGACAGCTATGCTGGCGTGTTTTATCCGCCAAAAAACTATATCCAGATGGGGAGCCATCCTAACGTCTCCAAAAACAGACCGTTTGGCGTTCAGGACTCCAGCCTTGTCTTCCGCCTTAAGGTAACCCGACGTTTTATTAATATGGTCGTGATCCCGCGTGCCACCATGTTCCGCGTTTACGTCACCACCACCTCCTCGGATCCGCTCACCACGCCGGTCTATACCATCAGCTACAGCGGTACCATTCAGGTGCCGCAAAGCTGCGCTATCAACGCCGGAAACGTGGTGGAGTTTGATTTCGGCGACATTGGTGCCTCCTTGTTCAGCAAGGCGGGCGTAGGTAACAAACCGGAGGGCGTCTCATCGCAAAGCAAAACCATTGCGATCAAATGCACCAACGTCGAGGCGAACGCCATGCTGACGATGCGCGTAGAGGCGGAGAAAGTCTCTGATAATGTGCTGGTGTCGGATAACCCGGACGTCGGGTTCATCATTGCCAACGAGAGCGGTGCGCCGCTAACGCCTAACAACCTGACAAGCAAAATTCCGTTCCGCCTCGACGACAGCGCGCAGGCAAAGGTGGGGATCCGCGTCTGGCCAGTGAGCGTGACGGGCAACAAGCCAGCGGAAGGGCGTTTCACCTCGCGCGGGTATTTGCGCGTGGATTACGACTAAGGAGCCGATATGCGAAACGGGATCCGTTTTCTCACCGTGGCGCTCTTTGCGCTTTGCACACAGGCTCAGGCGGACACCGCGTTGGGCGAAATTAACATTCGGCTCTACGGCAATATTGTCGATTTTACCTGCGTCGCGGAAGGCAGCGACAGCGACAAGACCGTCACGCTGGGCACCTGGCCCACGAAACAGCTCAGCACCACCGGGAGCCGCACGCAGCCCATGCCGTTTACGCTGAAGCTGACCGGCTGTCCGCCGGGTGCCGCGTCGATTACGTTTTCGGGTAAAGCCGACGGGAGCAATAACGGTTTGCTGGCGCTGAACGACGCCAGTACAGCGAGCCGTGTCGCGGTAGAGATCAGGGATGCGGATAAAACGCGTCTGGCTCTCCAGCAGGCCAGCCAGCCGGTCTCGGTTGATGCGCAGGGGAATGCAACATTGTCGTTTTATGCCAATTATATTGCCACTGCAGATAACCCTCAGCCCGGACGAGCCGATGCGGATGCCACCTTTATGATTAACTATAATTAGCACTGACCGCACTCCCTGCAGCTCAGATAAGCTGCAGGGAGTGAATTCAGGTTAAAGCAGCTCGTGCGCTTTGGCGTAATCAATTAATTCCACGATGCTTTGCACGCCCAGCTTGGAATAAATATTGGATTTATGCGCGCTAATGGTTTTGTTGCTTAATAGTAGCTGTTCAGCAATTTCCTTATTGGATAATCCATTCGCCAGATAGCGTAATACCGTGACCTCGCGATTTGATAATGGCATATCGACTGCCATCCCTTTCCCTGAACCCAAATGGTTTATAAAGTTCAGCGTTTCCGATGGGAAAAAGGAATAGCCCATCAGGATCATTTCTACGGCGTTGTAGATCTCACCCAAATCTTTTCGTTTACTGACGAAGCCATTTGCCCCGGCGCGAATGGCGCGACCCGCGTAAAATAACTCTGATTTAGATGAGAGGAACAGAACCTTAATGTCTTTGTTTAAGTTTCTGATTCTCTTAAGTAAAGCGAAAGCATCCGTGCCTGTGAGTTCAATGTCAAGGATCACCAGATCGATAGGGTGATTACGGATACAGTCAAGGACTTCATGGCTATCGCCAGACTTGAGCTTGACTGTGATATTCTTATTTTTCTGTAGCAGGACTTCTATCGACATTCTGACGATAGGATGTTCGTCCATAATGATAACGGATGCCGGTTTCATTTTTAATGCCTCAGATTGTTAAAAGCGTTATGCAGAGTTTGGTAAAACTCTCGAAATGCCGGAAGGATATAATGTGCAGATCCCTATACCGTAGTATTTCCCTGGAAAGAGCGAAAGCATCCTTGTTTACGTAATGAAAAGAACTATGCCTCAGCGCGGTCATCTCATTTGGCTGGTGTTGGCAAAAAGGTTTTTCTTATTCAGATTTGGTACGCTTCTTATTATACAGGGTAAGTTTTTTCCGAAAACCCTGTAAATTAATCACAGGATATTGGTTTGTATTATCTTCTGGATCTGAATCGCTATTTTTTTAAATTTAGCGGAAATATCCTGTTATCCCATTTACCGCATATTTTCATCTTTATGTAATAACAAAAAATAACAGATATCTCTGTATGTTGATCAATTGTTAACAAAAATACGCATCATTTTGGGGGACTCGCCCGGTCTGATGAGGTGAACAATTGCCCTCGCAGGCCGTCAGACCTTCATCTGAAAGCGTGAAGGTTGACCTTCAGCTCCGCAACTCCTGCACAGGAGAACATGCTATCTGCTTCGCTTTTCCCTCCAGGGCGCAGTCGCTAAGCTGCTTGTTTTTACATCATTATCATCTTGTTAACGCTGTCTGCATTCACTTAACGGATGGAGGAAAGTGCTGCCGTTCGTTCAATTTGTGGCATTTCACAAGGTTCTCGCCCATAAATTAGGAATAGTTATAATTTCGACTTTATTGTTAAAAATTAACATTTTTGAAACACGAATGGTAAGTAAATTCTTAAAGCGCTTTAGGAAATAAGGGGTTAGGACGTGAGTGAAAACGTGCAGTCTGAGAGGTTATTAAGAAGATGCAACAATTCCTGTCGATGACTCAGCCCCAGCTTCACCAGGATGCAGCTAAGGCGATAGATAATGCGGCTATACGGACGATTCTGCATAAGGGCAATCTGACGTAACGTCTTGCCCCGGGAAAGTTCCTGCAGGATCGGCCATTCATTGCGGTTGAACCAGTCTTTGTCGGAGCCCTGTGGCGGGCGGGCATCCAGCAGGCTGTGCTGGAGTGCCGCGGCGTTCAGCTGGCGCTCAAGCACATGAAAGGGACCTGCCGCTTTGCAGAAAAGGCGGGTGTCGTAATTATCGGCCCGGACTAACAGCCAGGGCGTCAGGAACGGAGGAAACAGGCTCTGCCTTCTCAACTGCTCCAGTTTCTCCAGAAGCCCCGTTGACCGGCTTTCAATATCGACGACCAGACGGGCGGAGGGCCATTGCGTCTGCGCGACAAGGGCGTCGTCCAGCGTGGCGAAATCGCAGCAGCTGCTCAGGGGAAACTGCCCGTTGAGAAAACCGGTGCGCAGGAAATGATCCTCCGTCACCAGGAGAATAAACGGGGCGTCTGTTTTGCGGGGCTGGCTGATGGACTGGCTCAAAAATTCGAGCCGGTCGAAAAAGGGGGGAGCAAAAGGTGAGCGCGTAAATCCCAGTGCATCACTTCCTGTACGCCGCCGCCGGTAACGGCGCACTGTCATTCGCATGGTCTCCCTCCTGGAAATGGCGTTTTAATCCTCCGGCCATGTCCAGGACGGCCAGTAATATCCCTGGCCGAAGTCTGCGCCTGCCTGCAGTGCCCAGGTACGATCGCGTTCAGTCTCAATACCTTCGATAAGCACTTTCCCGGCAAGCTGAAAGCAAAGGGAAACCAGTTGCCTCAGCGCAGGGGTGTCGCGTAAACGCCAGAATGCTTCCTTATCTATTTTTATGCCGCTTAACGGAAGTCGACAGGATAAAAACGACTGCACTAAGACATCATCAATGTCATCCAGCCAGATAGCGTGCCCCTGTCTGCTCAGCTGCTGCAGATTCTGAACCACGCGCTGCTTCTGCGCGACGGACAGCGCCAAAAAAGCCGCAAGGTCGACAAGCTCAATATTGAGCGGCACGCAGGGGAGTCTGATGAGCCGCTGGAAGGACGCAGGCTCTGTCAGGACGGTTATCGGCAGATTAATAAAAAGGTTATGACCGTGCGGCGTATTTTTTAACGCAGCAAGCTGCGCCTCAAGCAGCGTTAGCGACCAGCCAGCGGACCGATCGCAAAAAAAATCCTCACTGTGCCGCGTATCGGCCAGGACGCTAAGGACCTCGACGCCAACCTGCCGCAAAGAGGCGAGGGTGACGATAGGCTCAAGCTTAATGCCGACGATGTCCTGAGAGAGGTACTGTAACCGGGGGGGCGTATCGATCAGGTTTTGCGCTGTCACTCCATTGTCCTGTTGTCTGTCAGCCTCCAGGCGGCCGGGATACCTGGCTCTAGTGTGACGAGCTGACGTTCAGGAAAACAGCAGGCGTTACTTAAATGCAACTAAGCCTTTTCGCAGCGCTAAATTTTACGGTAAAACAGGGCGGAATGTTGAGAAAATAGCCGTATTTACAATCGGCTAGCGGTAATTGGCCCTGAAAACGGAAAAGGCATTGACTCACCTGCCATTGACCGTATAATTCTTCGCGTTTCACCGCCGCGAAGTACACGCTTCTCAGTGCGCCCTTAGCTCAGTTGGATAGAGCAACGGCCTTCTAAGCCGTAGGTCGTAGGTTCGAATCCTACAGGGCGTGCCATTTCATTTCTACTAACGTCTCTCAAAGTCTACTCAATCCAGTAATACCAAGCTATTCAGCTAAATCTCGCTCTCCCTACGTCTACTAAATTGTATTGAAATCGATACCAATCCGAGGGGATATTCGGGTGCATATACTGGTTCAATGGAAAGAGATACCTCCAATGCAGTTAACGGCACGCCAGGTCAGCACAGCTAAACCTTAGGACGTGCCCTTCAAACTGGCGGATGGCGGTGCCCTGTATCTGTTTGTTAAACCGAATGGTTCCAGATACTGGCGTCTGAAGTACTGGCTCGCAGGAAAAGAAAAACTCCTGTCTATTGGCGTTTTGCCCTGATACTCATCACGTTGTTGTTTGACCCATTTAGTCATCGTGGAAAGTCCAGTATCCATAGCCTTGTAGCATCAGAGACGGTGTTATGTTGGTCGACAACGAGATGAGCTGATACGCGTTTGAATTCAGAGCTAAAATTTCTTCTTTTAATTGGTGCTTTTGTGTTGTTTTGAGGTGAGCATTTCACCTGTGTCAGGTGGCTAAATTCAGTAAACCCCTTCAATGATTGGCACATCTGCACACTAGAAGATATAAAATGGAAAAAAATTATTAGCATCCTATTTTTTGAGTTAAAACATACAAAATTTCAACAATGGGTAAAAAAGGGGCTGAGTACGCCCCTTTTTACAATATTATTTAAGAAACCTTCTGCGCGGCTAACAGATTTATATGCATTGTGGGTTTTTCAATGTATTTGTACATTATAGGGGCAATAACACCTAAGGTTGCTACAGATACCAATTTCCAAATCATATAACCCTCATCATACAAATAGTATTTAGATACGGCCTGAGGAATTCCATGGATTAGGTAAATTGAGAAACTACAGGCACCAAGGACTCTAACTGGTTTGCACGTAAGTATACCAAAGTATGTACATCCGCACTTAAGAGTATAAAAAACAACCATCATTAATAATGGAGTTATTACATCATATGCCTTTCCTATCAACATAACAGCGAAAAAAAGTATAATTGAACTGATTGAATCATGTAACTTAATTTCTTTTTTTATAGTTGCAACCATAAAGCCAGCAAGAAAGTACATTACATAGCTCAATTGAATATCTTTACTTATAAAGTACCATTGGTAGACAACATAGGACATAGATATCAGCACAAAAGATTTGGGGTAAGGGAATCTTTTTAATAATATGAATATGATAGGTATGGCAACATATAGTCTTAGCTCCCACACCATTGTCCAAAGAACACCGGAATTCATTATTACGAGAGGTATGTCATTGATACGCGTCATCGGGTAATTAAAAAGCGAAGGCAATGACTGAATTAGATCATTAATCTGATATGAATGGTTTGGGGATATTAAATAGGATGATGCATAAATCATTATTATAGAAAAAGCTACTGGCGGGTAAATCCTCATGATTCTGGAAACATAAAACTCTTCAAAATTAAATGTTTTCGCCATCGCCTTTCTGAAAAAAAGAAAAGCAGAAAGTATGAAGAATATCCCGACAGATAGCTCACCGGTAAGAAGAATGTAGTGAACGGTTTTGCTTGAGGAAATATAATCAAGTGACCAATACTCTGTGTCATGACTGCCATCCCTCCAGAAAATATGAAATATGGCGACCATAGAGGCGCAGATACCTCTAGCACCATCGAATGAACTATATTTTTGATTGTCAGGCTCTATCTTAATAATTCTAGATACTATATAAAGAGTAACTAATAGCACAAAAAAATAGATTACATATTCTTTAAGATAATGCATCATTGATCCTATAACTACATATTAAAGTATTGTTGTTTTAATGCGCTTTTTAGGAATGGACACAATAGAACCATAATCCATTTGAAGCCACATTGCCATCGTAACCATTTCGGTTAAAATCACAACCGTATTACTTCGGCTATAGACATTAAATAACCCTATAACACACTCAAGAGCAGCAAAACGCACGAGGTTATTAGATTTTGACTCCGTCATATTTTATGCCTTAAATTAATTGATCCCATATTGGCCATTGTGTATGCGGTAACATTATGGCAAGCAGAGCAGTTTCTGGATAGGCGGCAGTCTACCATTCAAGTGCAACATGATCACCACTTGATCATTCCAGTTCCTCACGTTAAGTAGAGTTAAATGATTGTCCGATGCTGTATGAAGGAAATTACACAGTTAAACCATGAGGCATGGCTGTGTACTCTACGTGTCACAGATGTTTCATACATGGTTGAATCACGACGAAACGAGATGGAAAGTAACGACACATAATGGCACAAAGGCGTTGAGAGTGTGGGAAAACTAATTATATTACAGTGCATTAACTAGTTCTCTACGTTCTTCTAAACCGTCTGTCGCGGGTTCGCACCCTTTAGGAGAGCCATTTGATCCCTGAAATCCCTCATAGCTCCAGCGCCATACTTGAACTGAAACATATCCCTGCTTAACTCAATGGTGATTAATCCTGTTATGAGAGCGCATCCATGGCAAAGCTCGACAAAGCTGTTCGACTTAATAATGCCCCACCTGTCTTTCAAGAAAATCTTCACGACGTTTATTACCATATGTGAAACCACCAGCTAGTGACGCGACTCGGAAAAACATGAGTGCTTACCCGCTATCAGGACGTGTATCAGGTAATGAAGGAGCGTG
The DNA here is from genome assembly GCF_052983755.1 of Enterobacter sp. CFEC122. Classification (NCBI taxonomy): domain Bacteria; kingdom Pseudomonadati; phylum Pseudomonadota; class Gammaproteobacteria; order Enterobacterales; family Enterobacteriaceae; genus Enterobacter; species Enterobacter sp. CFEC122. The sequence continues at coordinate 236,485 of NZ_JBRIQR010000002.1, forward strand.
CGTTCGTCTCTTCAGGTGTCTCTGAAGACGTGCATGCTGCGCTGGAAAAAGAGTCTTTTAACTTTCCGCCCCTGCTTTGGGATCTTCTGCACGGAATTGTCCTTTTTGAGGAGGGCAGTGTTTATCGCGTGCACCTTAAGGCTCTGCAGGCCCTGTTTATCGGCGAACCTTGGGAGGCTTTAACTCAACTCATCTCACACGAATCACATTCAGTGGTAGACGTTTTACCTACGGCTCGTCCGTTTGACGGAGTTCGTCAGATTGCGGCGCTATGGGGAAAGCTCTTCACCGCGTGGCTTAACCTGACGCAGGCGTAACAGGAGGTGGTGGAGCTAGAGAAGAGTTCCATCAGGCTATTGCTGGATCCCTGCACCATCGATCGTGAGGGGCTGCAGATGCTGATAAAAGCGCTCTTCCATCTGGATGATAGCTTTCGCCAGCCCGCACAGGCGCACAGAGAAGGTTACTACTCGCTGTTTTATAGCAGCCTGCTGAAAGGATATGGCGGAGAGGAGAATATGCTCTATGAGCGGTTTATCACGGACCACGTCACTATACTGATTGGTGGGAGTGAAACCAGCGAAGCGTTAACCGGAAACGTGCTCTGTATGCTGGCACTGCATCCGTAATTGCAGAAGGTTATCAGAAATAACACGCTGCGGATGAAAAAATAGTACGCGAAACGATGCGCTTTGAATCCCCGCTTCAGATGGGGAGGCGGAAGGTTGCGTCTTCTGTGCATTTTCAGGAGGGTGAACTATAGGTAGGGATAGCGTGTTGTTATGCCTTGGCTCTGCCAACCGGGATGAACACGTATTTGAAGACGCATCGCGCTTTATTCCAAGCAGAAAACCTGGCAATGACCCCGAGCAAGCAACGGGTAACCGCTCTGGACAGCGAGGTGAAATGGTCGAATCGAAGCCTGAACCTGAGAACGCTGGAGATACTTACACTTGAGATCGACAGGTGCGGTAACGAGATAATGACATGAAGGGAATCATATTTTTAATGCCCTGTGGCCGAATTTTTTATTCTTTTTTTTCTGTTAAATAACGACTTAATAAATAGAGTGCTAATTAATTTTGATTAGCTCCACCCTTAAGGTTTTCTTAATCTTTATTTTTCTCCTTTATTAAATCTGGGTTTTTATCATTTCAAATTCCATAAAAAAGAAATTTTACACTTTTACGCCTAAACTGGATTGATACTAATTATCATTAGCGTTGTTGTATGCTTTAATCCTGTCCCACAAAGCTATGAGTGGTTACTCCCGTTGGTCTATTAAGGATATGTTCATGAATTCTCGCCTGCTGTCCTGCTTCTCGCTTGCCTTGTTGTCCTCATCCCTTTTCCTTTCCACACAGTCGGTTGCATCCGATAACAACGAAGGTATCGTTGTTTATAACGCGCAGCATGAAAACCTGGTGAAGTCGTGGGTTGACGGTTTTACCAAAGAAACCGGGATTAAAGTCACTTTGCGTAATGGTGATGACAGCGAGCTGGGTAACCAGCTGGTGCAGGAAGGCAGCGCATCGCCGGCAGACGTGTTCCTGACGGAAAACTCGCCGTCCATGGTGCTGGTGGATAACGCCAACCTGTTCGCACCGCTGGATGCCGACACCCTGAAGCAGGTACCGGCAGAGTATCGTCCGGCGCATGGCCGCTGGATCGGCATTGCTGCCCGCAGCACGGTGTTCGTCTATAACCCGGCGAAACTGAGCGAACAGCAGCTGCCTAAATCGCTGATGGATCTGGCGAAACCCGAGTGGAAAGGCCGCTGGGCGGCATCACCGTCAGGCGCGGATTTCCAGGCTATCGTGAGCGCGATGCTGGCCCTGAAGGGCGAGAAGGCCACCCAGGAATGGCTCAAGGCGATGAAAGCCAACTTCTTGGCCTATAAAGGCAACAGCACCGTGATGAAAGCGGTCAATGCGGGTCAGATTGATGGCGGGGTGATTTACCACTACTACCGCTTTGTCGATCAGTCCAAAACCGGTGAAAACAGCAAAAACACCCAGCTCTACTACTTTAAGCACCAGGACCCGGGCGCGTTTGTGAGCCTCTCCGGCGGTGGCGTGCTGGCGTCCAGCAAGCACAAAGCGCAGGCGCAGGCCTTCATCAAATACATTACCGGCAAAGAAGGTCAGGAAAGCCTGCGTACCAACAACGCCTTTGAATACGCCGTGGGCGTGAACGCGGCCTCAAACCCGAAACTGGTCCCGCTGAAAGATCTTGATGCACCGAAAGTTGAACCTTCAACGCTCAACAGTAAAAAAGTTATCGAGCTGATGACGCAAGCCGGCCTGCTGTGATCCTGAGAGTGAAGTGAAGGTCTTATGTCTGGTCTAAGTCTCGACATCGGAAAAAACAGAGTGCAGGAGCCTGCCCGCAGGTGTCCTGCACTGCCGATGGTTGCGTTAGCTGTCTTGTTTTCATTACTGGCGCTTCTGCCTTTGGGTTTTATCATTGCCATTGGCATTGAGACGGGCTGGGAAACCATTAAGGCGCTGGTGTTTCGCCCGCGTGTGGCTGAGCTGCTCAGCAACACGCTGTGGCTGACGGCCCTGGCGGTTCCGCTGTGTATCGTGACGGGCGTGGCGATTGCCTGGCTCACCGAGCGCACGCAGCTTGCCGGACGGGGCATCTGGTCCGCGCTGGCGGTCGCCCCGCTGGCCATTCCCGCGTTTGTGCAAAGCTATGCCTGGGTGAGCGTGGTTCCGTCGATGCACGGGCTCTCCGCGGGCGTGTTTCTCTCCGTGCTTGCCTACTATCCCTTTATCTACATGCCGGTTGCCGCGGTGCTCCGCCGCCTTGACCCGACGCTCGAAGATGTCGCCGCGTCGCTCGGCACACCGCCGTGGAAGGTCTTTTTCCGCGTGGTGCTACCCCAGCTCAAGCTGGCTATCTGCGGCGGCGCGCTGCTGGTGGCGCTGCACCTGCTGGCGGAATATGGTCTGTACGTGATGATCCGCTTTGATACCTTCACCACGGCCATTTATGACCAGTTTCAGTCTACCTTCAGCGGCCCGGCAGCAAACATGCTGGCGGGCGTGCTGGCGTTATGCTGCCTCGCTATCCTGGTGCTGGAAGGCGTGACGCGTGGAAAAGCACGCTACGCGCGCATTGGCGCCGGGGCTGCGCGCGAGCAGAAACGCTGGCCGCTAAAGCCTGCGGCTGCCGCGCTGGGGCAGCTGTTTTTCATGGTGCTGATCGTCCTGGCGCTGGGCGTGCCGTTAGCTGTTCTGTGTCGCTGGATTTGGCTCGGCGGGGTGGAAAACTGGATGAGCGCCGATCTCTGGCACTCGCTGCGCCAGACGCTGATGCTCGGCGTGGGCGGCGCGCTGCTGACGACGACGTGTGTGATCCCCATTGCGTGGCTCGGTATCCGCTACCCGCACCGTATCTTCCGGATGCTGGAAGGGTGCATCTATATCACCAGTTCGCTGCCGGGCATTGTCACGGCGCTGGCGCTGGTCACCGTCACCATTCATTACGCCCGTCCCATTTACCAGACGGAAATTACCCTGTTCCTTGCCTACCTGCTGATGTTTATGCCCCGCGCGCTCATCAACCTGCGGGCGGGAATTGCGCAGGCGCCGGTTGAGCTGGAAAACGTGGCGCGCAGCCTTGGCAGCACGCCCGCGAAGGCGCTCTGGAGCGTCACGATGCGGCTGGCCGCGCCGGGGGCGGCGGCGGGGGCCGCGCTGGTCTTCCTCGGCGTCAGCAACGAGTTGACTGCCACGCTGTTACTCTCTCCCCTGGGCACGCGCACGCTCTCTACCGGATTCTGGGCGCTGACCAGCGAAATTGACTATGTCGCCGCCGCGCCTTACGCGATGCTGATGATCCTGATTTCCCTCCCGCTGACCGCCATTCTCTATATGCAGTCGAAGAAAATTGCAGGGCTATGACATGCTTGAATTAACCGCCATTTCTAAATCGTTTGCTGATGTGCAGGTGCTCGACAGCTTAACCCTGAGCGTTGCGCCGGGGAGCAGAACGGCCATTGTCGGGCCGTCGGGGTCAGGTAAAACCACGCTGCTGCGTATTCTTGCCGGGTTTGAGACGCCCGACACCGGTCGTATTGTTATGCAGGGGAGAACCCTGTTTGATGATAACCGTTTTGTCCCTGCCCACCAGCGCGGGATCGGTTTTGTGCCGCAGGAGGGCGCGCTGTTCCCGCACCTCAACGTGGCAGACAACATTGCCTGGGGGCTGGACGTGACCCGCCACGAAAAACGCCAGCGCGTTGAGGCGCTGATGGAGATGGTTTCGCTGGACAGGCAGCTCGCCACGCACTGGCCTCACGAGATTTCCGGCGGACAGCAGCAGCGCGTGGCCCTTGCCCGTGCGCTGGCCCAGCGTCCTTCACTGATGCTGCTGGATGAACCGTTCTCGGCGCTGGATACCGGCCTGCGCGCCATGACGCGAAAGGCCACGGCCGATCTGCTGGCCGAAGCGGGCGTGGCCTCGATTCTGGTTACCCACGATCAGAACGAAGCGCTCTCCTTTGCCACTCAGGTTGCCGTCATGCGTTCCGGACGCTTCACGCAGGTCGGGACGCCTTATGAGGTTTACACCCGTCCCGTTGACGAAGAGACGGCGCTGTTTCTTGGTGATGCGCTGATCCTGCCTGCGCAGCTCACCGCGGGCTACGCCCTCTGCGCGCTGGGTAAGGTGCCCACAGACAACCCGCTGGCGACAGGGCAGGGCAGAGTGATGCTGCGCCCGGAGCAGCTGAGCGTGACGGCATGCGCCTCACATGAAAGCCCGATCTCCATTCTTGATGTGGATTTTACCGGTCACCTGTCGACGCTCACCCTTGGGCTTACCGGACAGCCGCAGCCCGTCACCCTCAAGACCGTCAGCCAGCCTGGATGGAACCCGGGCACGGCGGTTCGCATTGATATTGCTGGCACCGCGCGTGTATTCGACTATTCTTAATATTCATTAATAATTTCATGCAATGGGTTGTTATAAAAGAATTTTCCAGAATATATGGCATTTCCTGAGATTCTCTACCATGCTCATAAAACCTCACCATCATGTGTGAGGTTTTTCGTAGTTGCTGATTAATCTCAAGGAAAAAGGTTATGAAAAAGACGACTGCTATTTTGTTGGGAACGGCGTTACTGTTTACGACCAATGCTTTTGCTGCCCAACTGCTGACTAAAAATGAGTTCAAGAAAGTCGAGTCTCAGTATCAAAAAATCGGTACGGTAAGCACCTCAAATGAAGTATCGGTTGATGATGCAAAAAAAGAACTGATTGAGAAAGCCGATAAGCAAGGCGCGGATGTTCTGGTGCTCACCTCAGGGAACACCAACAATAAAATTCACGGTACGGCTAATATCTACAAGAAAAAATAACGTTACTGCAGCCACCCCATTTTGGGGTGGTTGTTCCTCATCCTGTCTCCCCACCTCTTCCTGTTGTTCGCGGTTACGCTTGCTAACGCATGGATAATACGTATAGTTCTCATTTGCATTGCTATCAATACATTCTAAGGCCTGACAAAGGGCTATTTTTGCGCGCACTTTCAAATGAGTTAACGATGAACAACACCAGAATACACAAAACGCTGCTGGCGCTCGCCGTTGGCGCGGTAACGCATTCCGCCTTCGCGGCGGACGATCAAAAAGAAGATACCCTCGTTGTGCACTCTGCACCGGTCAGCGATTTCAAACCCGGTGGCGACCAGCTGGTACCGGCCTTCCTTAACGGACAGGTGGCGAACGGCGGGCGTATGGGGATGCTCGGTCAGCAGAACGCCATGGATGTGCCGTTCAACATCATCAGCTATACCTCGAAGCTGGTGGAAGATCAGCAGGCGAAAACCATTGCTGATGTGGTCGCCAACGACGCGGGCGTGCAGTTTGTTCAGGGGTACGGCAACAGCGCTGAAACCTTCCGCATCCGTGGTCTGAAGTTTGACGGCGACGACATGACCTTTGGCGGCCTGTCCGGCGTGCTGCCGCGTCAGGTGGTGGATGCCCAGATGGTCGACCGCATCGAGATCTTCAAAGGGGCAAACGCCCTGATGAACGGCGCGGCAAGCTCGGGCGTGGGCGGGATGATCAACCTTGAGCCAAAACACGCGGGCGAACTCCCGCAGGCGAAAGTGGGCGTCGACTACACCTCGGACTCCCAGATTGGCACCACGCTGGATGCGGGCCGTCGCTACGGCGACAGCGACCAGTTTGGCGCGCGGGTGAACCTGGTCCACCGCGAAGGGGAAACCGGCATACCGAACGACCGCCGCCGCACCACGCTGCTCTCCACCGGTCTGGATTACAAAGGCGACCGTTTCCGCACCTCGCTGGATCTGGGTTATCAGAAGAAAACCTTCCACGGCAGCCCGACCAGCGTCAATATTTCGGCGGTGGATTTCGTGCCCGAGCCGCCGAAAAACGATCGCAACTTCTCGCAGAAGTGGGCCTACAGCAACATCGAAAACGAATTTGGGATGTGGCGCAGCGAGTACGACATCACCGACGGCTGGACCGCCTATACCGGCCTGGGCGCGCAGCACGCGCACGAGGAAGGGATCTACAGCGCGCCGAAGCTGCTGGATAAAAGCGGTAAAGCAACGGTCAGCCGCCTTGATACCAACCGCATCAGCGATTCCGTCAGCGGCATGGCGGGTATACGCGGTAATTTCAATACCGGCTTCGTCTCGCACAAGGTCAACGTTGGCTATTCGGCGATGACCAAAAATGAAAAGATCGCGTGGAAAATGTCGGCGACGAAGGATAACCCGACCACCAACATCTACCACAACACCGGCGTCGATATGCCGGACAGCACCAACCTCAACGGCTCAGGCGGGAAGTACAGCGATCCGCTGACCAGCGGGCGCACCCGCACCCAGGGCTGGCTGCTGAGCGATACCCTGGGCGTGCTGGACGACAAACTGCTGTTCACCGCTGGCGCGCGCCATCAGAAGGTGGTCATTCGCGGGTATAACAAAGTTACCGGTGCGGAAAACGCGGCAGACGGCTTCGACGGCAGCCGCTGGATGCCAACCTACGGCGTGGTCTACAAGCCGTGGGAAGAAATTTCCCTTTACGCCAACCACACCGAAGCGCTGCAGCCGGGCAAAACCGCGCCTAATACCGCGACCAACTACGGCCAGAGCACCGGTATCGTTCACTCTAAGCAGAACGAAGTGGGCGTGAAGGCGGACTTTGGCCGCGTGGGCGGATCGCTTGCGCTGTTTGAGATCAAGATGCCGTCGGCGATCCTCGATGCTAACAATCACTATGGCCTGGATGCCGAGCAGCGTAACCGCGGCGTGGAGCTAAACGTCTTCGGCGAGCCGATGCTCGGGATGCGCCTCAACGCCAGCGCCACCTGGCTGCAGGCGGAGCTGACCAAAACCAAAAACGGCGTAAATCAGGGCAACGATGCCATTGGTGTCCCGAACGTCTACGCCGTGCTGGGGGCAGAGTATGACATCAAGCCGATTGATGGCCTGACGGCGACCGCCCGCGTCAACCACTCTGGCGCGCAGTACGCCGATCTTGCCAACACCAAAAAGATCGACAGCTACACCACGCTGGATCTGGGGATGCGCTATCGCTTCGCGGTGAACCACAATGCAAACCAGATGACGGTGCGCGCGGGCATCGACAACGTGACCAATGAAAACTACTGGGCCAGCGTGGACGATTCCGGCACCTACATCACGCAGGGCGAGCCGCGTACCTTTAAGGTCTCGGTTGGCTACGAGTTCTAAGCGTTCCACCTCGTTATCCGGGGCAGGGACGCCCCATACCTCCGCCGTTGTGTTATAAAATTGTAATAAAAGCTTCTTAGACTGGTCGCCGACTCCTTACCTCTTGGCCAATGACAGGAAGCCGCTATGGGCAGACCCCTCAAATCCGTTTTTAAAAAAGAACATCGCGACGACATCGCTAACCGCAGCGCGAACCCGGTATTCTCCGAGGTTGCAGAGGTGTTCCTCTCCCGCCGTCGTTTTCTCCAGATGGGCGCCGTGGCGGGCGCTGCCGTTTCATTCCCCTTTCTGATCAAACCTGAGAACGCCATTGCCGCGGTATCGAAGCCTTCCGCGCTGGCAAAAGCGGTTTCCCTGGGCTTTACCAGCATCGACGTCTCCACCGAAGATACGGTCAGGGTGCCGGAAGGCTATATTGCCCGCCCGTTCTATCGCTGGGGTGACCCGACGGGGATCAAAAACAACATGCCGGCCTTTAAACCGGATGCCAGCAACACCGCGGACGAACAGGCTGCGCAGGCGGGCATGCATCATGACGGCATGGCGTGGTTTAGCCTGCCGCAAGGGGAGCAAAACCCGGAGCATGGCCTGCTGGCAATGAACCATGAGTACATCGACAACGGGATGATGTTTACCGACGGTACGGCGAACTGGAGCCTCGACAAGGCCCGCAAGGGGCAGAACGCGATGGGCGTGTCGGTGGTGGAAGTGAAAAAATCGGGCAGCGACTGGCAGGTGGTTCGCCCGTCTTCGTATGCCCGCCGCATTACCGTCAATACGCCGATGCAGCTTACCGGCCCGGCGCGGCATCAGGACTTAATGAAAACCACCGCCGACCCGCAGGGGGAGCGCGTGCTGGGCACCATGCAGAACTGCGCCAACGGCCATACACCATGGGGCACCTATCTCACCTGCGAGGAGAACTGGTCGGATATTTTTGTCAAAAAAACCGATCTCAACCCGCTGGAAAAACGCTACGGCATCAGCGACAGCGATGAATCCTACCGCTGGAACGAGGTGGACGAGCGATTTAGCGTTGATAAAACCCCTAACGAACCTAACCGCTTCGGCTGGGTCGTGGAGATCGATCCCTACAACCCGACCTCCACGCCGCGCAAGCACACCGCCCTGGGCCGCTTCAAGCATGAGGGGGCGGCCGTCACGCTTGCCGCCGATAGCCGCGTGGTGGTCTATATGGGGGACGACCAGAAGTTCGAGTACGTCTATAAGTTTGTCTCGGACAAAAAATACGATCCCGCGAACCGTGAAGCCAATATGCAACTGCTGACGTCAGGCACGCTGTACGTTGCCCGCTTCAACGAAGACGGGAGCGGCGACTGGCTGCCGCTGATCTTCGGGCAAAAGGGTCTGGATAAGAGCAACGGGTTTGAAAACCAGGGCGATCTGCTGATTAAAACCCGCCTGGCGGCAGACGCGGTGGGGGCAACGAAGATGGATCGCCCCGAGTGGATAGCGGTTGACCCGCACGCCAGCGGCAGCGTCTACTGTACGCTCACCAACAACAGCGATCGCGGGAAGGAGGGTAAGGCACCGGTTGATGCCGCCAACCCGCGCGCTAATAACGTGTTTGGTCATATTATGCACTGGCACGAAGAGGGGGCCGATCCTGCTGCCGCTCGCTTTAAGTGGGATATTCTGGTGATGGGCGGGCGGACCGACAGCGACGATCCGAAGGCTAAAGGTTCCATGCAGGGGGCGGCCTTCGGCAGCCCCGATGGCCTGTCGTTCGATCATCAGGGCGTGCTGTGGATCCAGACCGACGTCTCTTCCAGCACCATCAATAAGAAAGCCTACGAGGGGATGGGCAATAACCAGATGGTGGCCACCATTCCGGGCACCAACGAGTACCGTCGTTTCCTGACCGGACCGCGCGGGTGTGAAATTACCGGGATTGCGTTTACGCCGGATAACCGGACGCTGTTCATCAACATTCAGCATCCGGGGGAGGGCGGGGATGATATCACCGACCCTGCTAACCCTCGCGCTGTTTCCAACTGGCCAGACGCGAACCCGAACGGACGCCCGCGTTCCTCAACGGTGGTCATCGTCAAAGCGGACGGCGGGATCATCGGCTCATAACCTTGCATCGCCGGGGGCATGCCGTGCTCCCGGCGTTAAACTTGCTACCGCCAGCATGAAGTGTTAAAACGTGCCCCTTCTAAAAAAGAGACAGGGGTAGGACGTGAAAGACGCGTCATCCGCTTCAGGCCATGGTAGCGCTGAAGCCTCGTCGGATCAGAATCCAACGCTGCAACGTGGTTTGCAAAATCGACATATTCAGTTAATTGCCCTTGGCGGCGCAATCGGTACCGGGCTCTTTCTCGGCATCGGCCCCGCTATTCAGATGGCCGGTCCGGCGGTGCTGCTGGGTTACGGTATCGCCGGGATTATCGCCTTCCTGATCATGCGCCAGCTTGGCGAGATGGTCGTTGAAGAGCCGGTGTCAGGCTCCTTCGCGCATTTTGCCTATAAATACTGGGGCCCGTTCGCAGGCTTCCTCTCCGGCTGGAACTACTGGGTGATGTTCGTGCTGGTCGGGATGGCGGAGCTGACCGCCGCAGGCATCTATATGCAGTACTGGCTGCCGGACGTGCCCACGTGGATCTGGGCGGCGGCCTTCTTCATCATTATCAACGCCGTTAACCTCGTCAACGTGCGCCTGTATGGTGAAACCGAGTTCTGGTTTGCGCTGATCAAGGTGCTGGCAATTATCGGCATGATCGGCTTTGGCCTGTGGCTGCTGTTCTCCGGCCACGGCGGCGAGCGGGCCACTATCGACAACCTGTGGCAGCACGGCGGCTTCCTGGCGACCGGCTGGAAAGGGCTGATCCTCTCGCTGGCAGTGATCATGTTCTCCTTCGGCGGGCTGGAGCTGATTGGCATCACCGCCGCGGAAGCGCGCGACCCGCATAAAAGCATTCCGAAAGCGGTTAACCAGGTGGTGTACCGTATCCTGCTGTTCTATATCGGCTCGCTGGTGGTGCTGCTGGCGCTCTACCCGTGGGTGGAAGTGAAGTCAGACAGCAGCCCGTTCGTGATGATTTTCCACGATCTCAACAGCAACGTGGTGGCTTCTGCGCTGAACTTCGTCATTCTGGTGGCGTCGCTGTCGGTCTATAACAGCGGCGTTTACTCCAACAGCCGCATGCTGTTTGGTCTCTCCGTGCAGGGTAACGCGCCGAAATTCCTCACCCGCGTCAGCCGTCGCGGCGTGCCGGTGAACTCGCTGTTCCTTTCCGGGGCGATTACCTCGCTGGTGGTGCTGATCAACTATCTGCTGCCGAAAGAGGCCTTCGGCCTGCTGATGGCGCTGGTTGTCGCTACGCTGCTGCTGAACTGGATCATGATCTGCCTCGCGCACCTGCGATTCCGCGCCGCGATGCGCCGCAAGGGGCGCGAAACGCAGTTCAAAGCGCTGCTTTACCCGGCGGGGAACTACCTCTGTATCGCGTTCCTGGCGTTGATTCTGGTGCTGATGTGCACCATGGATGAGATGCGACTTTCAGCAATGCTGCTGCCGGTATGGGTGGTGTTCCTGTTTATCGCGTTTAAGCTCTCACGCAAAAAGTAGCCCGTTTTTCTCCCTCTCCCTGTGGGAGAGGGCCGGGGTGAGGGCAACAGACCGCACCAAACCAGACCGCAACTGCCTTCACGCCCGGTGGCGCTGCGCTTACCGGGCCTACAAAACACTGCTTCATCTTTATCGTGACCCCCCTCCCAAATCTGTTTCGATCCACAGGATCTTTATTTTGTAATCGATTACTTTTCATTTGAATCATTTTGTAATCGATTACTTTTTCCGGGTGAGGCTTATTATGGTGTCAACTGAAAGTAGTGAAAAGACGATAGCGCAGCATCGGCTGCTGGTGCCGCGGCTGTCGCTGATGATGTTTCTGCAGTTTTTTATCTGGGGTAGCTGGTCGGTTACGCTAGGGCTGGTGATGACCCAGCACAACATGTCTCTGCTGATTGGCGATGCGTTCTCCGCCGGGCCTATCGCCTCCATTCTCTCGCCGTTCGTGCTTGGCATGCTGGTGGACCGCTTCTTCGCCTCGCAGAAGGTGATGGCGGTGATGCACCTGGCGGGCGCGGCGATCCTCTGGTTCGTGCCGGGGGCGCTGATTGCCGAGAACGGCGCGCTGCTGATTGGCCTGCTGTTTGGCTACACGCTCTGCTACATGCCGACGCTGGCGCTGACCAACAATATCGCGTTTCACAGCCTGGCAAACGTGGATAAAACCTTCCCGGTGGTGCGCGTGTTCGGCACCATCGGCTGGATCGTGGCGGGCATTTTTATCGGCGTCACCGGCGTGGCGGCAAGCGTTACCATCTTTCAGGTGGCGGCGGCCAGCTCCGTGCTGCTGGCGCTTTACAGCCTGACGCTGCCGCACACGCCTGCTCCGGCGAAAGGCCTGCCGGTGAAGGTGCGCGATCTTTTCTGCGCGGATGCCTTTGCGCTGCTCAAAACCCGCCACTTTTTCGTTTTCTCCGTCTGCGCGATGCTGATCTCCGTCCCGCTCGGCACCTATTACGCCTACACCGCCTCGTATCTGGCGGATGCGGGAATTGCCGACGTCAGCACCGCCATGTCCTTCGGGCAGATGTCCGAGATCGTCTTCATGCTGGTTATTCCGCTGCTGTTCCGCCGTCTGGGCGTGAAGGTCATGCTGCTGATCGGCATGCTGGCGTGGTTTGTGCGTTACGCCATGTTCGCGCTGGGCGTCAGCGAGGAGGGGCGCATTCTGCTGTATCTCGGCATCCTGCTGCACGGCGTCTGCTACGATTTCTTCTTTGTCGTCGGCTTTATCTACACCGACCGCGTGGCGGGCGAAAAGGTGAAAGGCCAGGCCCAGAGCATGATCGTGATGTTCACCTACGGCATCGGCATGCTGCTCGGCTCGCAGATTTCCGGCGCGCTCTATAACCGCCTGGTGGCAGGGCAGACCGTGCCGCAGGCGTGGGTGACATTCTGGTGGATCCCGGCGGTAGCGGCCGCGGCGATCGCGCTGATTTTCCTTCTCACGTTTAAGTATGACGATGACAAGGCGTAACGCTCAGGAGGTGGTATGAGGACGATGAAAGGACCCGGCATTTTTCTGTCGCAGTTTATTGGCGCAGAAGCGCCGTTTAATTCGCTCGACGGGCTGGCTGAATGGGCGGCAGGTAAAGGTTATAAGGCGGTACAGATCCCCTGCAACCATCCGCACATCTTTGACGTCGAGAAAGCGGCGGAGAGCCAGACCTACTGCGACGACATCGCCGCTAAGCTGGCCGCGCACGGGCTGGTTATCAGCGAACTGTCGACCCATCTGGAAGGGCAGCTCGTGGCGGTGAACCCCGCCTACAGCGACGCGTTTGACCACTTTGCGCCCGCTTCCGTGCGCGGTAACGATGCTGCGCGTCGGGCGTGGGCCACGGAGAAGCTGAAGCAGGGGGCAGTCGCCTCGGCAAGATTAGGTCTGAAAGCGCACGCCACCTTCTCCGGCTCGCTGGCCTGGCCGTTTTTCTACCCGTGGCCGCCGCATAACGAACAGCGTTTTCAGGAAGCGTTCGGGGAGCTGGCAAACCGCTGGCGGCCGATTCTGGATACCTTCGACGAGCAGGGGGTGGACGTCTGCTTTGAGCTGCATCCGGGGGAAGATCTGCACGACGGCGTCACCTTCGAGCGTTTTCTTGCGCTGGTGGACAACCATCCGCGCTGCAACATTCTCTACGATCCAAGCCATATGCTGCTCCAGCAGATGGACTATCTGACCTTTATCGACATCTTCCATGCGCGTATTAAAGCGTTCCACGTGAAGGATGCCGAGTTTCGCCCCAGCGGGCGCAGCGGCGTCTACGGCGGCTACCAGCCGTGGATCAACCGCGCCGGACGCTTTCGCTCGCCCGGTGACGGGCAAATCGATTTTAAGGGCATCTTCAGCAAGCTGACCCAGTACGACTACGACGGCTGGGCGGTGCTGGAGTGGGAGTGCTGCCTGAAGGATGGCGATACCGGGGCGAGTGAAGGCAGCGAATTTATCCGCCGCCACATCATTCCGGTTGCCGGGCGCGCGTTTGACGATTTCGCCGCAGGGGGCAGCCATGATTAACGTCGGGATCGTCGGCAGCGGGTTTATTGGCCCGGCACATATCGAGGCGCTCAGGCGCCTTGGGTTTGTTCAGGTGGTCGCGCTGTGCGACGGCTCGCTCGTTAAGGCGCAGGAAAAGGCGCGCCTGCTAAACGTACCGCACGCGTACGGCAGCGTTGAGGAGCTGCTCGCGCACCCTGATTTGCACGTGGTGCACAACTGCACGCCGAACCACCTGCATGCACAGATTAACCGCCAGATCCTGCGCGCGGGCAAGCACGTGTTTTCCGAAAAGCCGCTGTGCATGATCCCTGAGGAGGCGCGCGAGCTGGTGGCGCTGGCGGAGCTGACGGGCGTGGTGCATGGCGTGAGCTTTGTCTATCGCCAGTTTGCGATGGTGCGTCAGGCGGCGAGCATGATGCGCGCAAGCAGCCTCGGGCGGATTTTTGCCTCACACGGCAGCTACCTACAGGACTGGATGCTGCTGGAAACCGACTACAACTGGCGGGTGGATGCCGCGCTCGGCGGCGCATCGCGCGCGGTGGCGGATATCGGCTCCCACTGGTGCGACACGGTGCAGTTCGTTACCGGGCGGCGCATTACCGAGGTGATGGCTGATTTATCCATCGTCTGGCCGACGCGCAGGGCCAGCAAGGTCGGGAATCAAACCTTCTCCCACGACGAGCAGGCGGAGTATGTAGACAAACCGGTCACCACCGAAGACTTCGGCTCGGTGCTGTTCCGCTTTGACGACGGCAGCAAGGGCTGCTTTAGCATCTCGCAGGTGAGCGCCGGGCGTAAAAACCGCCTGACGTTTGAGATCAACGGCAGCGAGCGCTCGCTGGCGTGGGACCAGGAGGTGCCGCAGCAGCTGTGGATCGGCCATCGCGCGCAGGCCAACCAGACGCTCACCGACGATCCGGGGCTGATGAACCCTGACGTGGCCGACAGCGCCCACTTCCCCGGCGGACATATCGAAGGCTGGCCGGACGCCTTCAAAAATATGATGGCGCAGTTCTACCGCGCCGTGCAGGCGGGCGCGATGCCGGAGACGCCGCAGTTTGCGACGTTTCACGATGGCGCAAACGTGATGTATATCATTGATGCCATTGTGAAAAGCCATCAGCAGCAGCGCTGGGTGCGCGTGGAACAATAACGCGTTGCCCGGTTCGCCGGGCAATAAATTTATGGTAGCCTGCACAAAACGCTAACCGCAGGATGTGTCGTCGCTATGTCAATTCAGAAAATCGCTCAGCTGGCCGGGGTCTCCGTGGCGACGGTCTCCCGCGTGCTGAATAACAGCGACACCGTGAAGGCGAAAAACCGCGAGCGCGTTCTGCAGGCGATCCAGGAGAGTAACTACCAGCCAAACCTGCTCGCCCGTCAGCTGCGCACCGCTCGCAGCTATATGATCCTGGTGATGGTGTCCAACATTGCCAACCCGTTCTGCGCCGAAGTGGTGAAGGGCATCGAAGCCGAGGCGGAGAAAAACGGCTACCGCATTCTGCTGTGCAACTCCGGCTCGGACATCGAGCGCTCCCGCTCGGGCTTAAGCCTGCTCTCCGGCAAAATCGTCGACGGCATTATCACCATGGACGCCTTCTCGAAGCTGCCGGAACTTGCCGCGCTGATTGGTTCTGCACCGTGGGTGCAGTGCGCCGAATATGCCGATGCGGGCGCGGTCTCCTGCGTCGGTATCAACGATGTGGACGCTTCACAGCATGCCGTCAGCCAGCTGGCCGACGGCGGCCGCAAACGTATCGCGATGATCAACCACGATCTCAGCTACAAATATGCCCGCCTGCGCGAACGCGGCTACAAGAGCGTGATCCACCTGCGGGATCTGGACTATCAGGCGGTGGAGTATGCCAGCGATCTCAGCTCCGGGGCGGGCATGGCGGCGATGCAAAACCTGTTAAAAGATAATCCGCCGGATGCGGTATTTGCCGTTTCCGATACGCTGGCGGCGGGCGCGCTGCGCGCCATTCAGCAGGCAGGTCTTCGGGTGCCAGAGGATATTGCCGTGGTCGGCTTTGACGGTACGGAGCTGGCGGACATGATTTCGCTCACCACCATCGAACAGCCGTCGCGGGATATCGGGCGCAAGGCGGTCGATCTGCTCTTAAATAAGATCGACAACCCGGACGCGCCCACGGAAAGGGTGATGATGGACTGGCGCTTTATTTCCCGCGCCAGTACCTGATTATCTGGCAATAACGCCTGTCAGGGAGCGAATATCATTCCCCGTCGGCGACTGGTGAATACGCAGACCAAATTCATCCACCACCGCGAAAATATGGTCGAAGATGTCGGCCTGAATTTCCTCATATTCCGCCCAGACCACCGTGTTGGTGAAGGCGTATATTTCAATCGGCAAGCCATTCGCGTCAGGCGCGAGCTGACGCACCATCAGCGTCATATCTTTACGAATGCGCGGGTGGTTGCGCAGATATTCGTTCAGGTAGGCGCGGAAGGTGCCGATATTGGTCATCTTGCGCAGGTTTAATACCGATTCCCCTTCGCCGTTCGCCTGATTCCAGAGGCTGATTTCCTCATGCCGCGCGGCCAGATAGGGCTTCAGCAGTTTCGCCTGAATGAGCTTCTGCTGTTCCTGCTCGTCGAGGAAATGAATGCTGGTGGTATCAATGTTCAGGCTGCGCTTAATGCGTCGCCCGCCGGAGGCCGACATGCCGCTCCAGTTGATAAAGGCGTCGGAGACCAGCGCCCACGTCGGAATGGTCGTAATCGTATTATCGAAATTGCGCACTTTCACGGTGGTCAGGCCGATATCCGTCACCGTGCCGTTGGCACCGTATTTCGGCATCTCCAGCCAGTCGCCGAGCTTGAGCATATCGTTGGCGGAAAGCTGGATACCCGCTACAAGTCCAAGTATCGGGTCTTTAAACACCAGCATCAGAACGGCGGCCATGGCGCCCAGACCGCTTATCAGAATCGCCGGGGACTGGCCAATCAGCAGGGAGATAATCAATATCCCCACCAGAATGGCGCTCACCAGCTTGATGCCCTGGAAAATCCCCTTCAGCGGCAGCTGCGACGCGGTGGCCATTTTCTGCGACAGATTGAAAATCACGTCCAGCAGCGAGAAGAAGGAGAGCAGGGCATAGACCATCACCCACAGCTTCGCGCAGGTGGTGAGTATTTCCGCCGCTTCGCTGCCTTTTTGCAGCCACAGTACCGCCTGGACGTTGACGATTATCCCCTGTAGGGTAAAGGCCAGACGGTGAAATAATTTATTCTGGGTGATGATCTGCAGCCATAAATGGCTGCTGGCCTGCGCGCGCTTTTCGAATGCGCGAAGTACCCCTTTGTGCAGAATAAAATGAACGATGATGGCGGTAAGAAAAATAATACCAAAGATAATCACTAAAGAGGTGGTGTGATTAATTTCAATGCCTAACTCTTCAACCTGAGCAATCAATTCCTGCATAACGTCTCCTGTATTTTTGCAGCCCCATAATGGCGGCTGCGGATCTATTATGCAAATTCACGAACTTATTTGGCGGCCTGACAGATCTTCGCCACCGGCAGGCACAGGCTATGGCGGATACGCAGCGTCGCCAGAGCAAGTACCACCATCATAGCTGTTTCCACCATCAGGAAGACGTTCACCGCCTGGGTGTAATCCCCGTGATGG
This sequence comes from Enterobacter sp. CFEC122, assembly GCF_052983755.1. NCBI lineage: Bacteria > Pseudomonadati > Pseudomonadota > Gammaproteobacteria > Enterobacterales > Enterobacteriaceae > Enterobacter > Enterobacter sp. CFEC122. The sequence goes on from NZ_JBRIQR010000002.1 coordinate 253,970, forward strand.
TTTTGAAGCGCGTGCAGCAAAATGGCGCCAAAAATGGCCGGGCCAAGGCCCAGCGCGGCCTGCTGCAGGGTGCTTAAAATAGCGCTCGCGGCTCCCGCGTCGTCAGGCTGAATGTCGCGCATCCCGATGCGATAGAAGCTGTTCACGATCAGCGCCTGCCCGTAGCCCACCAGTCCGGTCGCGGGTGCCAGCGTCAGGGTGGTATTCTCCATGCCCCAAACGCGGAACGTGGCGATCAGCGCCAGCAGGCCGGTAATCTGGATCGCCAGACCCGTCAGCAGGATTGTGCTGGTGCTGTAGCGGGCAATCAGCCGCGGCGCGAACCACGCCGAAACAAAGTAGGTCACGCCCAGGGCGATAAAACTGTTCCCGGACTGCCACGGCGCCATCCCCAGGCCGGTTTGCATGGTCAGCGCCATACAGAACATAAACCCGGACCAGGCGCTGAAAAAGAGCATCGCAATCAGGACGCCAAAGCGCACGCTGCGAAGCGCAAGCAGGCGCGGCGGGATCAGCGGGTGGGCATTCTCACGCTCTTTTTTGCGCGCGTTCAGCGCCATCAGCCAGGCCAGCGGGACAAGGGCGAGCAGCATCGTCTTCAGCGGCCACGACCAGTTCCACTGCGGGCCGAGCGCCATCGGGAACAGCAGGCAGCAAAGCATGACCGCCAGCAGCGCGGTACCCGGCCAGTCGATGCGTGACGGCGTCTCGCGACGGGTTTCCGGTACGAAGCGGCGGCTCAGCGCCAGCACCACCAGACAAATCGGCACGTTGATAAAGAAGGCGTTTCGCCAGCCCAGCCCGGCGATGTCCGCCGATACCAGCCAGCCGCCGCCCATTTGTCCCACGATAAACGCAATCCCGCCGATGCCGCCGAACAGGCTGATGGCTTTGGCGTGGGCGGTGCCTTTCAGCGTGACGTGCAGCGTGGCAAGAATTTGCGGCACGATCAGTGCGGCCCCCGCGCCCTGAACGATGCGCGCGGCGAGCAGCTGTTCAATGTTCCCCGCCATTCCGCACAGCAGCGAGGCCAGGCCAAAGCTCGCCACACCCAACATGAACAGACGACGACGGCCAAAGTTATCTCCCAGCTTGCTGCCGAGCGCGAGGCAGACGGCAAAGGCCACGCCGTAGAGGGCGACGATCAGCTCCAGTTCGGTAGCGGTCGCATGCAGTGAATGGGTGATGGCGTCCAGCGCCACGTTGGTGATTGAGGTATCAATCATCGGCAGCATCTGGCCGGTTAACAGCAATATCAGGCCAGCGCGACCCGGTGAAACAACTGACGTATTCATGGTAACTCCATTGCGTCATTCAACAGATGGTCGTAGCATCTACCATCAGATAAACGGGTACCAGTTCTTGCTTATACTGGTACTGGCACTACCATGCAGGGGGATTTATGGCGCTGATGTCTGAACCGGTCGTTTCACGTCAGGATGACACCCGAAAACAGCTCGGGGCATTTTTACGCGCCCGGCGGGAAAGTCTCGATCCGCAGCGCTTAGGTTTGCCGCGCAGCGGTCGCCGCCGCACGCCGGGCCTGCGCCGGGAAGAGGTGGCGATGCTCGCTGATGTGGGCGTCACCTGGTACACCTGGCTTGAGCAGGGCAGGGACGTCAATCCGTCCAGCGCGGTGATGGCGGCCGTGGCAAAAGCGCTGCAATGTACCCCGACCGAGGCCCGGCATCTGTTTGTGTTAGCAGGTTTACCGCCGGGTGAAGCGCCGCAGGCGGTCTGCTGCGAGGGCATTAGCGAAGGCACGCGCCGCCTGCTGGATACGCTGATGCCGAAACCCGCCAGCATTCAGAAACCGAACTTCGATATCGTGGCGTGGAACGACAGCTTCGGGCATCTGATGGGCGTCGATTTCAATGACATCCCTCCCGAAGATCGCAACTGTATTTATCTGTTCCTCACGCATCCGGCGTGGCGCGCGCGGCTCGGCAGACGCGACGACGTGCTGCCCATCTTTGTCTCCTATTTCCGCGCGGCGATGGCCGAACACCGGGGCGATCCGCTGTGGGAGGCCAAGCTGGCGCGCTTCTTTGCAGTGTCCGAAGAGTTTAAAACCCTGTGGCACCAGCGCAACGACGTGCGCGGCGTGGAGAACCAGCTCAAGCTGTTTACCCATCCCGAGCTGGGGGATTTTACATTGCAGCAGATGTACTGGTATTCCGCGCCGCGAAACGGATCGCGGCTGCTGGTGTATCTGCCGGTGGATGAGGCGGGAGAGCGGGCGATGGCGTGGCTGGCGGCGCAGGGGAAATAATTTTTGCGAGGGGCTTTCAGGGAATAAGAGCCGTCTCTGCTAAGCGAATACGACATTGTTGTGTCTGACAGCGAACAAACCGGCGACGGACAGCGGTTTTGGTTACGCATGATAGACTGGGCGTTCAGCATGAATTATCGGATAAGCGTGGCTGACGGTACGGTTGGAGAAGAGTGGCACTTAACGCCGGTGAGCTCATATGCCGAGCTGGAAGAGCGCTGGATTGCGTTTGCCTGGGGACACGATCGTGATGTGCACCCACATCGCAGGTTAGTCATCAGTAAAGCGTAACGGGCCGCACAGAGCGGCCCGTTTTGTTTAGCACTCGGTCACAATCGTGCTCAGCGGCAGGCGAGATTTCGGCAGCGTGGCGTTGAAATCTTCCACGCTGTGATGCCCAACCGGCACCACCACCAGGCTGGTGAAGCCTTTCTCTTTCAGGCCAAACTCTTCGTCGAGGATCGCGGCGTCGAAACCTTCAATCGGTACCGCGTCCAGGCCCAGCGCAGCCACGCCCAGCAGGAAGTTACCGACGTTCAGGTAAACCTGCTTCGCCATCCACTGGTCGTCATCTTTCAGATCCACGCGGTGCATGTCGGCAAAGTAGGTACGGCCCTTATGGTTTGCCGCTTTCGCTTCCGGGGTATTAAAGCGACCATCGGCCTCTTCCTGATCGACAACGCGCTCCAGCCAGGCGTCGTCCATCGCGGTTTTCGCGCAGAATACCACCACGTGAGAAGCATCCAGCATTTTGCGTTCGTTGAACACATAGGTGCCCGCCGCGGACTTCGCCACGCGCGCTTTTCCTTCCTCGGTGCTGGCGACAATAAAGTGCCACGGCTGGGAGTTGGTGCTGGACGGGCTGTACTGCAGCAGGGTTTTGATTTTTTCCGCTTCTTCAGCGGTCAGTTTTTTGCTTGCGTCGAACGCCTTGGTGGAGTGGCGTTTCAGCGCAACAGAAATGATATCCATAACAACTCCTGATGATGAAATTCGCCCGCGTGCGGGCGCGAAAGGTGAGCAGATTACAGCGGGACGCGGAAAAAGATAAGGGCAATTCGAGCGCTTAATCTGTTCGTCTCAGACGAACAATCAGACCGGCCGGATCCACTTCTGGTCTTTTTTCGGCAGTTTATCCACCACCAGATGCCAGGAATCATTGATGAGATCGGTAACCAGTTCCGGCGTCACGTCGTCCGTACCGTAAAGGGAAATCCAGTGCTTTTTGTTGAGGTGATAGCCCGGTTCAACGCCGCGATAAATCTGCTGATTTAACAGCGATTTTTCCGGGTCTGACTTCAGGCTAACGTGCGGCCGCCCGTGCGCGACGGCCACAATCATGAAAATTTTCCCGCCCACTTTAAACACGTCAAACTCCGGCCCAAACGGCCAGCAGTGTTCGGTGAACGGCAGTTCCAGCGCCACGCGTTTTGCGTGTTCCTGCAACGTTTTACTGTCCATCGCTCTCTTCCTGGGCAAGCCCGCGCCACATTACCTCAAAGCCGAGCGCTTTAAATTCAACGGCGCGGGACGGATCGCGGGTGGCAAATTCCATCGTGCTTTCGGCCAGCGATAAGAAAAGCGCATCGCCAAACGTTTTAAATTCATCAGACATAAACACCTGACGCACCGAGCGGCGGCAGAGCTCATGCAGCTCCGGGAACATCTCTTTCACCGCCTGTTCCGTTTCGGCGCTCAGCTTTTCACTGACGCCAATCTGGCGGATCGCCGCATGGGCAACGGGGTTACGAATACCCCAGTCCACATAGCTGTTCCAGATATTGCGGGTATGTTCTTTGGGCAGCGTAATGGTGCGATCGAGGTTCGCCAGCATGGTCTGGCAGAGATCCTGCTTCAGGTGCAGATAGAGGGCATTCAGCAGATCGTCTTTCGTAGCAAAGTAGCGGAACAGGGTGCCTTCGGCGACGCCCGCCTTACGGGCAATGAGCGCCGTTGAGGCGGCAATACCTGACTGTGCAAACGCCGTGGTTGCGGCGTCCAGTAAGGCCTGTTTTTTATCTTCACTCTTCGGACGTGCCACTAAATTTTTCCTCCTGTCAATTATAAAAACCCTGATTGAAACACGTGCTTTGACACGCTGCAACGCGGAATGTCAAAGATCGAAAACGTCTTGACGACTTTATCATCATATCTATAATGAGTGCTTACTCACTCATAATCAAGTTTACCCTGCGCACGCTATCGGATGGGGCGCGTTTTCGGGTCAGGATATGAAAAAACCTCTCTTCATCTGCGTGGTGTTAATCATGATTATTGCTTCAGCCGCGAGTTTACCGTTTGTTCTGAATGCCGGATTCGGCCAGCCGCCGCAGGGTGAACGGCTTACTGAAGTGGAGGCCTCTCCACAGTATCGCGAGGGGAAATTCCACAATACGCTGCCGACGCCGGGTTATAACGGTGACAAAAATATGCTGGTCGCGATGTGGGAGTTTCTGACCAAAAAAACCGAAAACGCTCGCCCGGCCCAGCCGCTGCCGCTGGTGAAAACCGATCTTGCGAGCCTGCCGCTGGAGCAGGACACCCTGGTGTGGCTTGGTCACTCCTCGTGGTATCTGCAGCTCGCGGGCAAACGCATCCTGATTGACCCGGTTCTTGGCAACTATGCCGCGCCGTTCTCGTTCCTCAATAAGGCTTTTGCCGGCGAGTATCCGTGGCGGGCAGAAATCATGCCGGCGATCGACCTGCTGATTATCTCGCACGATCACTACGATCATCTGGATTACGCCACCATCAGGGCGCTACTGCCGAAGGTGAAGCGGGTGGTGACGCCGCTGGGCGTCGGCTCCCACCTGCGTTACTGGGGGATGAAGCCCGAGATTATCGACGAACGCGACTGGAACCAGTCGGTGCGCATCAGCGATGCGTTGACGGTGCACGTTCTGCCGGCGCGTCACTTCTCCGGCCGCGGCATCAAACGCGATCGCACCTTGTGGGGCAGCTTCATGTTCGTCACGCCAGAGCAGAAGGTTTACTACAGCGGGGATTCCGGTTACGGCCCGCACTTCAGGGCCATCGGTGAACAGTTTGGCGAAGTGGACGTCGCCATCATGGAAAACGGCCAGTACGACCAGGACTGGAAGTACATCCACATGCTGCCGGAGGAAACGGCGCAGGCCTCGGCGGATCTGAACGCGAAAGCCGTGGTGCCCGGGCATAACGGACGCTTCGTGCTGGCGAAACACGCCTGGAACGATCCGCTGATCCAGCTGGCAAAAGCCAGCCAGGATAAAAATTATCGGTTGCTGACGCCGGAACTGGGCGAGCCCGTCCGGGTAAGCGACACCGCGCAAACCTTTCGTGCGTGGTGGGAATAATGTTTAAGCGAGAAGCAGAGGGGGACAGCAGTATGACCATTTCCGCTCAAGTCATCGACACTATCGTCGAATGGATCGACGACAATCTGCACCAGCCATTACGAATAGAAGAGATTGCCCGCCACGCGGGTTACTCGAAGTGGCACCTGCAGCGGCTGTTTATGCAGTACAAAGGGGAGAGTCTGGGGCGCTATATCCGTGAACGCAAGCTGCTGCTGGCGGCGCGCGATCTGCGTGAATCCGACGCCCGGGTGTACGACATCTGCCTGCGTTACGGGTTTGACTCGCAGCAGACGTTTACCCGCATCTTTACCCGCACGTTCAACCAGCCGCCTGGCGCGTACCGTAAAGAGAACCATAGCCAGACACATTAACCTGTCGCGTGTAGGCCGGGTAAGGCGTAGCCGCCACCCGGCCTTTTTATGGGCTCATGACGCCAGTGAAAACCAGCGTCGCCAGACGAAACGCAGCACAAAGAATTCAATCGCCCCGAGCAGTAAAAACCACACGCAGAACAGAATGGTATAGAGCTGGTTAAGATCGACCATGTGAAAGGTCTGAACCAGCTTCTGCGCCAGTACCAGCCCAAGCGAAGGCGCAGGGAGCAGCAGGCATGAAAGCAGTGCCAGCAATAAAATGCCGCCTGCGGTGAGCAGCGACTCTAGCGGGTGTTTCATCGTAATGTTAATCGTCAGTTAAAAATGTCATTGTCCGGCATCCCGGAACGTAAAGCAATATAAACCCGGCGCACGTTTACGGATAAAACGAATGCGCTATTCTTTGAATAATTAACAGAAATAGATAAATATCCCAGACGCGATTAAATAATTATCGCGTAGTGTAAATAAACGTCCGCATCAGGAAAATAATTTTACAAATGTATAGGTGCTATAACCAATTAACGTGGCAATAACAATGGCCGCGATAACGTATAACACCAGTCTGCGCCCGCGATAAATACCCCACATGGTTCCCCCTCGTTTAGTTTTGGTTTAGAAATATTTTGTAAAAATCAGATCGTCGAAATAGTTTTAATCAGTTTTGAATAACCGAGAAGTCATTATATTGCGGTAGATCAATTTTACCCGCAAGACTTTAAAATGAATTTATTTAAGCCCGAAAGGAATTCAGGCTTCTGTTCACCGGAAATTGAAGGAAAAATACGATGACTGAAAAAAAAGTGATTCCGAACGTGCCGCCTTCCGGCGGGCTGGCATACCAGCAGACCGTAGAGCAGGTGCTTGCACACGCGCAGAGCCAGGCCAGCGGCCTGGACCGTGCAGAGGCGCAGGCGCGTCTGCAAAAAACAGGGCCGAACGCGCTGCCGGAGAAAAAAGGCAAACCCGCCTGGCTGCGTTTCCTGGCCCATTTTAATGATGTGCTGATTTATGTCCTGCTGGCCGCCGCCGTATTAACGGCAGTAATGGGCCACTGGGTTGATACGCTGGTTATTTTGGGCGTTGCGGTAATCAATGCCTTAATTGGTCATATTCAGGAAAGCAACGCGGAAAAATCCCTGAAGAGTATTCGTAATATGCTCGCCAGCGAGGCGCGCGTTATTCGTAACGGCAACCATGAAACAATTCCCACAACTGAAATAGTCCCGGGCGATATTATTGTATTGCGTGCGGGGGATCGTATTCCGGCGGATATGCGTTTAATTGAAGCGCATAATTTACGCGTGGAAGAGGCGATTCTGACCGGTGAATCCACCGTGGTGGATAAACACGTTAATCCGCTGAGCGGCGAATTACCGCTGGGCGATCGCACCAATATGGTCTTCTCCGGGACGACCGTCAGCGCGGGCGGCGGCATCGGCGTGGTCACCGCCACCGGTCAGGATACGGAACTCGGCCACATCAACCAGATGATGGCGGGTATCGAGAAGCACCGTACGCCGCTGCTGGTGCAGATGGACAAGCTGGGTAAGGCGATCTTCGCGATTATTCTGGCGATGATGGCCGCGCTGTTTGTCTTCAGCCTGGCGTTCCGCGAGATCCCAATGGGCGAGCTGCTGCTCTCCCTGATCAGCCTGGCGGTCGCCTCCGTACCGGAAGGTCTGCCGGCGATTATCTCCATCATCCTCTCCCTGGGCGTGCAGGCGATGGCGCGCAAGCGGGCCATCATCCGCAAGCTGCCGACGGTGGAAACGCTTGGCGCGATGACCGTGATCTGCTCGGATAAAACCGGCACCCTGACCATGAACGAGATGACGGTCAAAGCCATCATCACCGCCGACGCCTGCTACCGCGTGGACGGCAACAGCTACGAGCCGGTGGGTAACCTCTACCTGGAAGGCAGCGACGAGCCGGTCCACATCCAGCCGGGCACCGTGCTGGAGCAGTACCTGCGCACCATCGACCTGTGTAACGACAGCCAGCTGATTCAGGACGAGCGCGGGCTGTGGGGCATTACCGGTGGGCCGACCGAGGGCGCGCTGAAGGTGCTGGCGGCGAAGGCCAACCTTGAGCCGGTCACGACCACGCTGGTTAACAAAATCCCGTTCGACTCGCAGTACAAGTACATGAGCACCCACTACCAGATTGGCGGTGAGGAGCAGATCCTGATCACCGGGGCGCCGGACGTCATTTTCGCCCTCTGCGCGCAGCAGCAGACCCGTCACGGTGCGGAAGCCTTCAACCGCGCGTACTGGGAAAGTGAGATGGAGCGCTATGCGCGTCAGGGGCTGCGCATGGTCGCCGCGGCGTTCAAGCCGGCGAACGGCGAGCAGGAACTGACGCACGACGATCTGAGCCACGGTCTGATCTTCCTCGGCATCGCCGGGATGATGGATCCGCCGCGTCCGGAAGCGATTGACGCGATTAACGCCTGCCAGCAGGCGGGGATCCGCGTGAAGATGATCACCGGCGATCACCCGCAGACGGCAATGAGCATCGGGCAGATGCTGGGGATCAGCAACAGCGAGCAGGCGGTCACCGGCTATGAGCTGGAGAAGATGGACGACGCCGCGCTGGCGGAAGCCGCGGTGAAGTATGACATCTTCGCCCGTACCAGCCCGGAGCATAAGCTGCGCCTGGTGAAAGCGCTGCAGGACAAAGGTGAAATTGTCGGCATGACCGGTGACGGCGTGAACGACGCCCCGGCGCTGCGTCAGGCGGACGTGGGCATTGCGATGGGCATTAAGGGCACGGAAGTGACCAAAGAGGCGGCGGACATGGTCCTGACGGACGATAACTTCGCCACCATTGCCAGCGCGGTGAAAGAGGGGCGTCGCGTTTACGACAACCTGAAGAAGACCATCCTGTTCATCATGCCGACCAACCTGGCGCAGGGGCTGCTGATTGTGATTGCGCTGCTGGCGGGGAACATCATTCCGCTGACGCCGGTGCTGATCCTGTGGATGAACATGGCGACCTCCGCCACGCTCTCCTTCGGCCTGGCCTTTGAAGCCGCCGAGCGCAACATCATGCGCCGTCCGCCGCGTCAGACCGGCCAGCACGTGATGGACGCCTACGCCGTCTGGCGCGTGGCCTTCGTCGGCACCATGATTGCCATCGCCGCCTTTGCGCTGGAAGCCTGGCTGGCCCCGCGCGGCCACAGCGCGGAGTTCATCCGCACCGTGCTGCTGCAGATGCTGGTCTGCGCCCAGTGGGTGTACATGATTAACTGCCGCAACACCGAAGGGTTCTCCCTCAACCGCGGTCTGCTGGCGAACAAAGGGATCTGGCTGGTGACGGGCGTGCTGTTCCTGCTCCAGGCGGCGATTATCTACCTGCCGTTTATGCAGATGCTGTTCGGTACCGAAGCCCTGCCGCTGCGCTACTGGTTTGTGACCCTGGCCGTTGCAGGCGTGATGTTCTTCGTCGTCGAAATCGAGAAGCGGCTGACCCGCAGGTTCCGTAAGGCTGCATAACGAAAACCTTACCCCTCACCCTAACCCTCTCCCACGGGGAGAGGGGACTCTGACCGCCCTCTCCCTGTGGGAGAGGGCCTGGGTGAGGGCAACAACCCTGAGGTACTCCCATGAAATTCCCGGTCCTGTTCGCGCTCCTCGCCTGCACCCTGCAACCCGCATTCGCCGCCATTCCCGTTCGCGTCGCCACCGTGGAGCAAACCGCCCACGCCGCCGAGCGCCAGATCCCGGGCCGCATCGAAGCCATTCACACCGTTGAGCTACGGGCGCGCACGGAAGGCGCGATCGCCAAAATCCACTTCCGCGACGGGCAGTACGTGAAAAAAGGCGACGTGCTGTTTGAGCTGGACGACGCCGAGCCGCGCGCCGCCCTGCGCCTGGCGCAGGCCGAAGTGAAAAGCGCCGAAGCCACGCTGCGCCAGGCGCAGCAGCAGCTTTCCCGCTTTGAAAGTCTCGGCAGCAGCAACGCCATCAGCCGCCACGACGTGGACAACGCCCGCATGCAGCGCGACGTCGCCAGCGCCGCTCTCGAGCAGGCGAAGGCCCGGCTCGACGCCCGCCGCGTCACCCTGAGCTACACCCGCATCACCTCGCCGATTGACGGCCGCGTGGGGCACAGCAGCTTCCACGTGGGTAGCCTGGTCAACCCGGCGAGCGGCGTTTTGGTGGAGGTGGTGCAGCTTGACCCGATCCGCATCGCCTTTGCGCTGGAAGAGGGGGCATTTGCCGCCAAAGCCGGACAGTATGCGGATATCAACGCCATGAAGCGTGCCTGGCAGGCGCTGATCGACAGCAACGGCCAGCGCGTCAGCGGCGAGCTGACGTCAGTGGATAACCGCGTTGACCCGCGTACCGCCAGCGTGATGCTGCGCGCCGAGTTTGCCAATCCGCGCCATCAGCTGCTGCCCGGCGGCAATGTGAACGTGTTTTTGCGCCCGGCAAGCGAGCAGCCGGTGCTGACCCTCCCCGCCGCCGCAGTCCAGCAGAACGGCGACGGCTTCTTTGCCTGGGTGGTTAATGCCGACGGCAACGCCGAAATGCGCCCGCTGAACGTGGCTGGTCAGATTAGCCAGCAGTTCCAGATTGCCTCTGGCGTGAAGCCCGGTGAGCGAGCGATTACTGACGGCGCGCAGCGCGTGCAGCCCGGCGCTGCCGTCCAGATACTCAATTAAGGAGCCATCATGCTGACGTTTTTCATCAAACGCCCGCGCTTCGCGATGGTGATTGCGCTGGTCATCACCCTGCTGGGGGCCATTGCGCTGAGGATTATCCCGGTGGAGCAGTACCCGCAGATCGCGCCGCCGGTGGTGAACGTCTCTGCCAGCTGGCCGGGCGCCAGCTCGGCCGACGTGGCGGAGGCCATCGCCACGCCGCTGGAGACGCAGCTGAACGGCGTGGACCATATGCTCTATATGGAGTCCACCAGCTCGGACGAAGGCACTTACAGCCTGAACATCACCTTTGCGGCGGGCACCGATCCGGATCTCGCCGCCATCGACGTGCAAAACCGCGTGGCGCAGGCCGTGGCGCAGCTGCCCACCGAGGCGCAGCAAAACGGCGTGCAGGTGCGCAAGCGCGCCACCAACCTGATGATGGGGGTAAGTCTTTACTCACCGAATAACACCCACACGCCGCTGTTCGTCAGCAACTACGCCAGCACCCAGGTGCGCGAGGCGCTGTCGCGTCTGCCCGGCGTGGGGCAGGTGCAGATGTTCGGCGCGCGCGACTACAGCATGCGCATCTGGCTACGCCCGGACCGCATGAACGCCCTGAACGTCACCACCGATGACGTGGCACAGGCGCTGCGCGAGCAGAACGTACAGGGCGCGGCCGGCCAGGTGGGCACCCCGCCGGTGTTTAACGGCCAGCAGCAGACCCTGACCATCAACGGGCTGGGGCGCTTAAGCCAGGCCGACGAGTTTGCCGACATCATTATTCGCGCCGGGGAGATGGGCCAGCTGGTGCGCCTGAAGGACGTCGCCACCATCGAGCTCGGCTCGCGCAGCTACAGCTCCGGCGCGCAGCTGAACGGGCATGACTCCGCCTATTTGGGTATCTACCCGACGCCGTCCGCCAACGCCCTGCGCGTGGCCGATGCGGTACGCGCGGAGCTGGAACGCCTCTCAACGCGCTTCCCGGACGACCTGGTTTATGAGGTGAAATTCGACACCACCTCTTTTGTGGCTGCCACCATTAAAGAGATCGGCGTCTCGCTGGCGCTGACGATGCTGGCGGTGGTGGTGGTCGTTTCCCTGTTCCTGCAGAGCTGGCGCGCGACGCTGATTGTCGCCCTCGCCATTCCGGTGTCGCTGGTGGGCACCTTTGCGGTGCTCTACGCGCTCGGCTACTCCGCCAACACGCTGAGCCTGTTCGCCATCATTCTGGCGCTGACCATGGTGGTGGATGACGCCATCGTGGTGGTGGAGAGCGTCGAAACGCTGATGGCGGAAGGGCAGAGCCGCACGGCGGCAACCGCGCTGGCGCTGCGCCAGATTGCCGGGCCGGTGATTGCCACCACGCTGGTGCTGCTGGCGGTGTTTGTGCCGGTGGCGCTGCTGCCGGGGATTGTCGGCGAGCTGTACCGCCAGTTCGCGGTGACGCTCTCGACGGCCGTGACGCTCTCAAGCCTGGTGGCGCTGACCCTGACGCCCGCGCTGTGCGCGATGCTGCTGCGTCCGCGCCCGGAGAAACCGGCGGCCGTTTATCGCGCCTTCAACTGCGGGCTGGACGCCACGCGCGGTTTTTACACCCGTATCGTGCAGGTCTTAAACCTGCGCCCGTGGCTCGCGCTGCTGGCCACCGCAGGCGCGGCGGCCGTCATGCTGTTCAGCTTTATGTCGATGCCAAAAGGCTTCCTGCCGCAGGAGGACCAGGGCTACTTCTTCGCCAGCGTTCAGCTGCCGGAAGCGGCTTCGCTGGAGCGCACCGAAGCGGTGATGACCACCGCGCGGGAGCTGATCGCCCAAAATCCGGCGGTGGAAGACGTGATTCAGGTCTCCGGGTTTAACATCCTCAACGGCACCAGCGCCTCCAACGGCGGGTTTATCTCCATCATGCTCAAAGACTGGAGCGCGCGTCCGCCGCTGGATGAGGTGATGGGTACCCTGCAGCGCCAGCTGCTGGCCCTGCCGGAGGCGACCATCATGACCTTCGCGCCGCCGACGCTGCCGGGGCTGGGCAACGCCTCGGGCTTCGACCTGCGTATCCAGTCTCAGGCGGGGCAGAGCCCGGCGGAGCTGGAGCGCGTCACCCGCGAGGTGCTGATGAAAGCCAACCAGCACCCGCAGCTGACCCGCGTGTTCACCACCTGGAGCAGCAACGTGCCGCAGCTGACGCTGTCCGTTGACCGCGAGCGCGCCGCCCGCCTCGACGTGCCGGTATCGCGCATCTTCAGCAGCCTGCAAACCGCCTTTGGCGGCACCCGCGCCGGGGATTTCAGCATCAACAACCGCGTCTACCACGTGGTAATGCAGAACGAGATGCAGTGGCGCGAGCGCGCCGAGCAGATCGGCGAGCTGTTCGTGCGCAGCAACAGCGGCGAGCGGGTGCGCCTGAGCAACCTCGTCACCATCACGCCGACCGTCGGCGCGCCGTTCCTGCAGCAGTACAACCAGTTCCCGTCCGTGTCGGTGAGCGGCTCGGCAGCGGCTGGGGTGAGCAGCAGCACCGCCATGGCGGCGATGGGCGAGATTCTGGCGCAGAGCCTACCAGCCGGCTACGACTACGCCTGGAGCGGCATGTCGTACCAGGAACAGCAGACCGGCAATCAGGCGATCTGGATCGTGCTGGCGGCGGTGGTGATGGCGTGGCTGTTCCTCGTCGCCCAGTACGAGAGCTGGACGCTCCCGGCGAGCGTGATGCTCTCGGTGCTGTTCGCCCTCGGCGGGGCGCTGGTCTGGCTGTGGCTGGCGGGCTACGCCAACGACGTGTACGTGCAGATTGGTCTGGTATTGCTGATCGCACTAGCGGCCAAAAACGCGATTCTTATCGTGGAGTTTGCCCGCGCGCGGCGTATGGACGGAATGGCGATTGTCGATGCCGCGCGGGAAGGGGCCTCGCGCCGCTTCCGCGCGGTGATGATGACCGCCGTGTCGTTCATTATCGGCGTTCTGCCGATGATGCTGGCGACCGGGGCGGGCGCCCAGAGCCGCCGCATCATCGGCACCACGGTGTTCAGCGGCATGCTGGTAGCGACCGTGGTGGGGATTCTGTTCATCCCGGCCCTGTTCGTGCTGTTCCAGCGCCTGCGGGAGTGGGGTCACGGCCTTACGGACTCGTCGCCCACAGCTCGCAGTGCTTCTGCACCAGAGAAATCAGCGAGCCGCCGTCGGCGATAAAGTCCCGCATGCGCTGCGCCTCGCTCTTGCCCTGCTTTAACAGCAGGGCAATTTCATTGATTGCGCTTGTCGCGCCGAGCTTCTCGGCCGACGGCGCCACCTGCTCCAGCAGCCAGGCGATATCTTCCGCCACGGTTTTGTGCTCGCCGGTGTGCACGTCCGTCAGGATCCCCTCCAGCCCGTAGCGACACGCCTGAAAACGGTTAAAACGGTAGAGCAGAAAATCCCGTTCCTGATGCTTATACGGCCGCGTGGTCAGCAGCCAGTGCGACGTGGCCTGAATCAGCCCGGCGATGTTAATCGCGTGGCCGAGCGTCAGCGGCGTATCCATCACCCGCACCTCCACGGTGCCAAAATGCGGGCTGGGGCGAATATCCCAGTGCAGATCTTTGATGCTGTCGATCATGCTGGTGGCGCTCAGGCGGCGGAACAGCCCTTCAAACTCCTGCCAGCTGTTGACCCACGGCATCTGTCCGTTATCCGGGAACCCGGAGAAGATATTGAGCCGCGACGAGGAGAACTTCGTGTCGGTGCCCTGCATGTACGGCGAGGCGGCCGCCAGGGCAATAAAGTGCGGTACAAAGCGCGACAGGCCGTGCAGGAGGTAAATGGCGTCATCCCCGGTCCGGCAGCCGACGTGCACGTGCTGGCCGAATACCGTCGCCTGCAAAATCAGATAGCCAAAGCGCTCCAGCGTGACGTTATAGCGCTCGTCGTCGCACACCTCCTGACGCTGCCACTTCTGGAACGGGTGCGTCCCGCCGCCGCAGATCTGGATATGCTGCTCCGCCGCGGCGCGCAGGATGCTCTGCTGCATCACCGAGAACTGCGCCGCCGCCTGGTCGATGGTCTGACACACGCCAGTGGCGATTTCGAGCATGCTTTCGGTAATGTCGTGTTTGACCTCTCCGCCTTTGATGTCGTCTTTGACGGCGGCGATGAGCGCGGAGGAGTCCTGGCTGAGGTCGTATCCCGGCGGGTTAACCACCTGCAGTTCGAGCTCGATGCCAAGGGTGAACGGTTCAGAGGATTTATAATCGGGTAAAGGCATGGCGCACTCCGTTGTCTGTGAATGTTGAGTATAGACAACGGGTGTGGCGCGCTCGTCTCAGGGTGGTATAACTGATAGCAGGCTTAGCAAAAGGGGAGTGACTCATGTCTGACTATCCAACCATTGCGCTGATTGGTCCCGGTGCGATTGGCACCACCATTGCCGCGGTGTTGCATGACGCGGGCCGCAAGCCGCTGCTCTGCGGACGCACCGCGCATCCGGAATTACGCCTGCGTCACGATGAAGGTGAAACGGTGGTGCCCGGTCCGGTATTAACCGATCCAGCGGCCATCACGCGCCCCGTTGACCTCGTGTTTATCGCGGTAAAAACGACGCAAAATGCCGACAGCGCCGGGTGGCTGCGCGCCCTTTGCGATGAAAATACCGTGGTCTGCGCGCTGCAAAATGGCGTAGAGCAGAAGGCGCAGCTTGAGCCTTTGGTCAGTGGCGCAACGGTGCTGCCGTCGGTGGTCTGGTTCCCGGCGCAGCGCGAGCCGGATGCCTCCGTCTGGCTACGGGCGAAGCCGCGCCTGACGCTGCCGGACGTGCCGCAGGCGCAGCGGGTGGCCGAGGCGCTTCGCGGTACGCGCTGTGAAGTTGAACTGTCGGCTGATTTCCCCACCGTCGCCTGGCGCAAGCTGCTGCAAAACGCGGTCGCCGGGCTGATGGTGCTCGCTAACCGCCGCGCCGGGATGTTCAGGCGCGAGGATATCAGCGAGCTTGCGCTGGCCTACCTGCGCGAGGGGCTTACTGTCGCCCGCGCCGAGGGGGCGAAGCTGGCCGATGACGTGGCGCAGGAGATTCTGGCGAACTTTCAGCGCGCGCCTGAGGACCTCGGCACGTCGATTCTCGCTGACCGTCAGGCGGATCGCCCGATGGAGTGGGACATCCGCAACGGCGTGATCCAGCGCTACGGCCGCAAACACGGCATTGCGGTGCCCATCAGCGACGTGGTGGTGCCGCTGCTGGCGGCGGGGAGCGAGGGGCCGGGTTAACGGTTACTGTTTTTCCGTTCGGCAAAGTAATGGGCGGCCGTGCTGCCCATCACTTTTATGAACATGGTGATAAACGCGTTCACGGATTCGTACCTGAGAGTGGCGGTGGGGCGATAGAGAGGGGGGAAGACAAGTGAATATGAAGTTCAGCTTTGTGCCATAATTTTACGTTGTTATCCTGGTAGCGTGTTAATCTGTCGGGAGCAGATCCCGGGAGGTTCAAATGCTTTATAGCTGCATGAATAATACAAAATGGAATGAGATCCGCATGGCAATGGTTAGCATTGAATCTTCCCCCTTATGGAAAATCACTTTTCTCAATGGCTATGAATCTGCAGTTGATGGCGAGTGGTTTTACCATTTCTGTGAAGGTGGCTATTTGGATATCAAGTATCTTGATATTATGACAAACTCAGTTGAACAACATACCATGGTAGGTACTATTCTTCGCGCTATTCATCTCCCAGGAATCGAGGTATCAACCGGTTATAGAATTTGGGGATACGCAGATTCGGTCAGCTATGTAGATTATCTTTAACTAGATAAAATCGGTTAATGGCTAACAGGAATACGTTAGTCTTTGAGTAGAATTGGCCTCTACTCCTCACTGTCTAAGCGTTACACTGAAAGTTATTAATTCAAAGTCAATACAATCAAACATCTTCCCATAGCGGCATCAATTCTGCAGGTAATTGTTCCTTATCAAACCCCTCAAACCAATACACTGAGCCTTGCGGTCCAATAATCGGCACTTCTCCCCACCCCGGATGAAACAATGCGCGACTCCAGTCAGGCTTGAGACGACCACGCCGTTTAAGGCGCTGACCATTACACGCAGTTGCTCGTATTGAAGGAAAATTAATAAAGAAACTTAACGGCATTTTCTCTTTGCGCGCACGTTGTAATTGCCTTGATATCCAGTCCTGGTTACGTTTGCGAAGTTTTTGTTTCATTGGCTACTGTTCTGATTCTACTCACTTATCAATCAATGCTCTCACTATAATCCGACGCCATGCTTTCTACAAGAGTGTCCGTTCTTAACTCAGTGCGGACCTTACCCACTTTTCTGCCCTTTCCGTATAATGAGCGGACGGTGATAGCGTCCGCTCAGTGTTGATGACTGTATGTGCATTAGTATAGCCATGCATCTTCTGTCATCAAAATGATGAAGCCACTCGTGCTTTTATCGGATAAACGTTCTTTTTACGCGAACAGAGGTTATGAAATAGGGAATCCAAATTAAAGCCGTAATTACGTTTCTAAAAACAGGTACAAGTTCATTATATCCAATTTCAGCGCCAGGAATTAATATGTAAAGCAAGTAGGTATTAAATGACATTGTCGTCACGATTGATATTAAAAACAAAACATAAAGCTTTGGTAGCGATTTCTTCTTTTTTAGGAAAAATGAAAGAACGGTGACTGTAAAAAGAAATTCGCCAATATAAATAACCAGGGAAAGCATGAAGAAGATTTTTGCATTTGCATTCAAATGCGAATAGTTTTCTATCGTAAATTTAAATGCATCTGTCATTGCAAAAAGATAGGAAGCAGCAGTGACCAATAATCCTATAAGAGGGAGAAAAAGAAAACCTCCAATTTTCCTGAAGTTTTTATCTTCGCAACTGTCGCAAAACTCTCTGTCCTGAGGTATTTCGACCCCACACTTTATGCATCCCCATTCCATATATGGACCTTTGGTAAATTTTATAATTAACAATAGATTAAACGAAGTCTATTACAAACGCAACTGACCGATAAATAAGTGTACTGTACAGGTAATTTTTCGCGTAAATTTGTGTTAAGGGTGAATATCCGCCGCGCAGGTATTCATTTTAAAGGCG
Source organism: Enterobacter sp. CFEC122 (assembly GCF_052983755.1). Classification (NCBI taxonomy): domain Bacteria; kingdom Pseudomonadati; phylum Pseudomonadota; class Gammaproteobacteria; order Enterobacterales; family Enterobacteriaceae; genus Enterobacter; species Enterobacter sp. CFEC122. Next base: position 271,678 of record NZ_JBRIQR010000002.1, read on the forward strand.
GTTGATCGGTACCGCTTTTTGCTAATAACCGCTCCTCAAACATTTCTTCCCGGCAGTTCTCGTCCGGAAACGGATATTTAAAGCGAAGTGCTAATGCTGAACGCCATAAGGTTATCTGTTGCACTTCAGTCCAGCTTCTCGATATTCAACCTAACCGCTTTCAGCGTTCTCCTGCGGATCCAGCCGCTGCCCGCCCGGATTATCAGCCAGTAAGCCGCCATTCTGAGCCGGGTGCTTCTGTCCGGGCAATAGACGAACGTTTCTGTATTGAGTTCATGCTGCCCTGGCGCCAATTCCGTTACCTGATAGCGTAGCAACAATGTCGCGCTGCCCGGCGTCACTGACGTCTGAAAAGCGCTGACATCCGGTACTTTTTCCAGACCAAAATCTGAACGCCAGAACTGTCCTCGCAAGCCATAGCAGAGCTCAGATGCTGAGTTTTTCAAAAGGGTAAAACTGTGCAGGCCAAAGTTGCCGATGGAGTTAGCCTGCTGATTACGCAGAAATTTCTGCGGTAATTGCCGTAAAAACATCAGCCGCCGAATGACGACATCTTGCCGGACGTCAAAGTTTGCAATCAACGGCAGAATATGTTCGGGATGCGCAGTATGAATGACCGTTCGGTGTTTTTCATGAAACTGGAACTGAGGTAAAAAAGCGGGGACATCCTGCCACTGAGCAAGCGCTTTGCGGGTTACGAATCCAGGATTCAGCATTTCTCTTCCTTGTCATCCCTTGAGTGCAGCCAGAGTATCAGATGGCGTTCCGCAAGCAATTACCAGGAAAAGAGAGGGGTATCTGGCCGAAATGCTCCCCCATCCGCAGCAGCAGAATTCCGGCCTTCCATCACCCGTCTCAGTGCGCCGCGATATACGGCTCCTTCACAAACTCCGCCAGCAGCCAGACCATATCGTGCAGCAACCCGGTGAGTTCTTTCGCCACGCGCGCAGGCAACGTTCCACCCATGATTGCCAGCGTCAACGCCACGGCATAATCCACCTGCAACGCCGTCTCCTGCCAGCAGTCCGGCACGCAGGAAACGATCTTCTCCCCCGCGATGAGTTGTTCAACCAGATGTGGGGGAAGTTCTGTATCGCAACATTCACGCAGGCGTTTAAGCAGTGCCAGCAAGCGCTCGCAAAGTATAGAAAACGTCACGGGATCGTCAGTTTCAACCAGCACGCTCACACAGGCGGCGCAGGTGTCAGCCAGTTCGAAGAGATCTGCAGAATCGCAAAGTTGAAGATCGATGAGGTGGTGAACAGCGCTTTCTTCAGAGAGCGCATAAGAAAACTCAGGGACAGTAGCCATTTAGCATCCTCTTTAAGTAAAAATGTCACGTTATGCTAACGGGTTCCTACGCCCGGTTACGGATGGGCCGCAACGCAGGCACTTTACGGCGGTGAAAAAAGGATGGAAAGGGGATAACCCTGAATTACATAAGGTTGCTTGCAGGTTTGCGAGGCGGCTTCCAGAAGGGCATTGCCGGGTGGCGGCTACGCCTTACCCGGCCTACAAAAACCACCAACCAAACCGGCCGCTACCCCTCGCTCATCATCGCCAGAAACCGCTTCACCGTCCGCGAGCGTTCAAAGCGCCGCCAGCAGAGCGCGATATCGGTATAAAGCTCCGGCGAGCTCAGCGCGTGGTAGGTGACATTTGGCGGAGAAATGGCCGCCATGGATTTCGGCACCAGCGCAAACCCGCCGCCGGCGGAAACCATGCTCAGGGAGGATGAAAGCTGTGACGACTGCAGCGCGTGCTGCACGTCGATCCCGGCCCGCTCGCAGCAGCCGTGCACCCGGTCGTACAGGCCCGGCGCGACCTCCTGCGGGAACAACACCACCGGCGTATCCCGAAGCTGCTCTAACGCCAGCGAATCGCACGCCGCCAGCGGATGGTCGCGATGCAGCGCCACCACCATCGGCTCCCGGTCGAGGATTGTTAGCTCGAACGCCTTGCTGCTCTCGCACGGCAGGCGCACGAAGGCGATGTCCAGTTCACCCTCCGCCAGCATCGTCGTCAGCGACGACATATTGGCTTCCACCTGGTGAACCTGCACCGCCATGTTCTGCACCTGAAACTGGCGAATCAGCGCGAAAATTTTGGGATGAAAAGCATCGGAGCTGGTGATGCCAATCGACAGGTTACCGTTCAGCCCGCGCGCGATGCCGCGGGCTTTCTCCAGCGCGGCGTCGCTCAGCGCCAGGATCTTGCAGGCGTCCTCGTAGAAGGCTTCTCCCGCTTCGGTCAGCTCCACGCCCCGCGTCAGGCGCCTGAACAGCGGCGTGCCCACTTCCTCTTCGAGCCGTTTGATCTGCTGACTCAGAGGAGGCTGTGAAATACCCAGCGCTTCGGCCGCCCTGGTGAAGTGTCGCTCGCGTGCAACCGCGACAAAATACCGCAGATAACGAAGTTCCATATCTAAAACGTCTCAAACCAGCATGGTTTCTATATTGGAACTCTCTGCTGAATCGGGTCAACATTTATTTAACCTTTCTAAATAAAGTTGAAGAGGACGAGCATGATGGTGCATTCATCTGCCTGCGACTGTGAAGCCAGCTTGTGCGAGACCCTGCGCGGGTTCTCCGCCCAGCATCCTGACAGCGTGATCTATCAGACATCGCTAATGAGCGCCCTGCTAAGCGGCGTGTACGAGGGGGAGAGCACCATCGCCGATCTGCTGGCACACGGTGACTTTGGTCTGGGCACCTTCAACGAGCTGGACGGCGAAATGATTGCCTTCAGTAGCCAGGTGTACCAGCTGCGCGCCGACGGCAGCGCCCGGGCCGCGAAGCCGGAGCAGAAAACGCCGTTCGCGGTGATGACCTGGTTCCAGCCGCAGTACCGTAAAACCTTCGACGCGCCGGTCAGCCGTCAGCAGATCCACGACGTCATCGACCAGCAGATCCCCTCCGATAACCTGTTCTGCGCGCTGCGCATTGACGGCAACTTCCGCCATGCCCACACCCGCACTGTACCGCGCCAGACGCCGCCGTACCGCGCGATGACCGACGTGCTGGACGACCAGCCGGTGTTCCGCTTTAACCAGCGCGAAGGGGTGCTGGTCGGGTTCCGCACGCCGCAGCATATGCAGGGGATCAACGTGGCGGGTTACCACGAACACTTCATCACCGACGACCGTCAGGGCGGGGGCCATCTGCTGGACTACCAGCTGGAGAGCGGCGTGCTCACCTTCGGTGAAATTCACAAGCTGATGATTGACCTGCCCGCCGACAGCGCCTTTTTACAGGCCAACCTTCACCCCAGCAATCTGGATGCGGCGATCCGTGCCGTCGAAAACTAACAGGAGAACTACCGTGAACAGTGAGAAACAGTCACGTCAGTGGGCGCACGGCGCCGATTTGGTTGTCGGCCAGCTGGAAGCGCAGGGCGTGAAGCAGGTTTTCGGGATCCCGGGGGCGAAAATCGACAAGGTCTTTGACTCTCTGCTGGACTCCTCCATTGAGATCATCCCGGTGCGTCACGAGGCGAACGCGGCGTTTATGGCGGCGGCGGTAGGGCGGTTGACCGGCAAGGCCGGGGTGGCGCTGGTCACCTCCGGGCCGGGCTGCTCGAACCTGATCACCGGCATTGCTACCGCCAACAGCGAAGGCGACCCGGTGGTGGCGCTGGGCGGGGCGGTGAAGCGGGCGGATAAAGCGAAGCTGGTGCACCAGAGCATGGACACCGTCGCCATGTTCAGCCCGGTCACCAAATACGCCGTGGAGGTGAGTGCGCCGGACGCGATTGCTGAGGTGGTATCGAATGCGTTTCGCGCCGCCGAGCACGGCAGGCCGGGAGGCGCGTTCGTCAGCCTGCCGCAGGATATTGTCGACCAGCCCGCCACGGGGGCGATTTTACCCGCCAGCGGTCCCGCGCTGATGGGCCCCGCACCAGAATCCGCTATCAACGACGTGGCGAAGCTTATCGAAAAGGCCAAAAACCCGGTCATCCTGCTGGGGCTGATGGCGAGCCAGCCCGCCAACAGCGCGGCGCTGCGCACGCTGCTGGAGAAAAGCCGTATTCCGGTCACCAGCACCTATCAGGCCGCCGGGGCGGTGAATCAGGAGCACTTCACCCGCTTCGCCGGACGCGTCGGTCTGTTCAATAACCAGGCGGGCGACAGGCTGCTCCATCTGGCGGACCTGATTATCTGCATCGGCTACAGCCCGGTGGAGTACGAGCCGTCCATGTGGAACAGCGGCGACGCCACGCTGGTGCACATCGACGTGCTGCCTGCCTATGAAGAACGTAACTACGTGCCGGATCTGGAGCTGGTGGGGGACATCGCCGAAACGCTGAATCAGCTCGCGAACCGTATCGACCATAAGCTTGAGCTGAGCCAGCGGGCCTCCGAAATTCTGGTCGACCGCCAGCATCAGCGCGATCTGCTCGATCGCCGCGGCGCCTCGCTTAATCAGTTCGCCCTGCATCCGCTGCGCATCGTGCGGGCCATGCAGGACATCGTGAATAACGACGTGACGCTCACCGTGGATATGGGCAGCTTCCACATCTGGATCGCCCGCTACCTCTACAGCTTCCGGGCGCGCCAGGTGATGATCTCCAACGGCCAGCAGACCATGGGCGTCGCGCTGCCGTGGGCCATTGGCGCGTGGCTGGTCAACCCGGGCCGCAAGGTGGTGTCGGTCTCCGGTGACGGCGGCTTCCTGCAGTCAAGCATGGAGCTGGAAACCGCGGTGCGCCTCAACGCTAACGTGCTGCACATCATCTGGGTGGATAACGGCTACAACATGGTTGCCATTCAGGAAGAGAAAAAATACCAGCGTCTTTCCGGCGTCGAGTTCGGCCCGGTCGATTTCAAAGTCTATGCCGACGCCTTTGGCGCGAAAGGCTTTGCCGTGGAGAGCGCCGACGCGCTCGAACCCACGCTGCGCGCGGCGATGGATGTGGATGGCCCGGCCGTGGTGGCCATTCCCGTTGACTACAGCGATAACCCGCTGCTGATGGGCCAGCTCCATCTCAGCCAGATTTTGTGACTCAACATAAGGACAGAGAAATGCAAAAAGTTGCTCTCGTAACAGGCTCAGGCCAGGGGATTGGTAAAGCGATTGCGCTTCGCCTGGTGAAGGATGGCTTTGCCGTCGCCATTGCCGACTATAACGCGGAAACGGCCAGAGCCGTGGCCGATGAAATTATCCGCAACGGCGGTAACGCCGTCGCCGTGAAGGTGGACGTCTCTGACCGCGAGCAGGTATTTGCGGCGGTAGAGAAAGCCCGCACCGCGCTGGGCGGTTTCCACGTGATCGTCAATAACGCCGGGGTTGCGCCGTCCACGCCAATCGAATCCATCACGCCGGAGATTGTCGATAAGGTCTACAACATCAACGTGAAAGGGGTGATCTGGGGGATCCAGGCCGCGATTGACGCGTTTCGCAAAGAGGGGCACGGCGGCAAGATCATTAACGCCTGCTCCCAGGCGGGCCACACCGGTAACCCGGAGCTGGCCGTCTACAGTTCCAGTAAATTCGCGGTGCGCGGCCTAACTCAGACCGCCGCGCGGGATCTTGCTCCGCTGGGGATCACCGTTAACGCCTACTGCCCGGGCATCGTGAAAACGCCGATGTGGGCGTAGATCGACCGTCAGGTCTCCGAGGCGGCGGGTAAACCGCTCGGCTACGGAACCGAGACTTTTGCCAAACGCATTACGCTTGGCCGCCTGTCCGAACCGGAAGATGTCGCCGCCTGCGTCTCATACCTGGCAGGACCGGACTCTGACTACATGACAGGCCAGTCTCTGCTCATCGATGGTGGGATGGTGTTCAACTAAATTCTAATAAGCTCTGACATGAGTTTTCCCCTGCCCCCGTGCAGGGGCTTTTTTTTGTCTCCTCCGTCATTGTGCATTACACTGCGCGCTGCAAAACTTTAGTCATTACGATCTGACAGGCGGTAACAGCGATGAACGGTACAATCACAACGTGGTTTAAAGATAAAGGCTTTGGATTTATCAAAGATGAAAACGGCGACAACCGCTATTTTCATGTGATTAAGGTCGCGAACCCCGATCTGATTAAGAAATATGCCGCGGTGACCTTCGAGCCTACCACCAACAACAAAGGCCTTTCCGCCTACGCGGTGAAGGTGATCCCCGAAAGCAAACATCTCTATATCGCAGGCGAGCGCGTAAAGCTCACCTCGATCAAATCCTTCGTGGTGTTCAGCGAAGAAGAGCCCGTTGATACCAAAATCGACAAAGAGAACGCGGTGCTGTCGGTGGGCCTGCTGATGAACAGCATCAAGCCGAAATCCGATAAAAAGCCGGGCGAAATGCGCACGGTGAAGAAGCTGGCGATCACCACCTTCCAGAATACGACGCTGATCTTCACCGAAGATGAGATCGACATCGATGCCACGGTGAAGCTGCTGAAGTAATTGTTTGCCGGGTGGCGGCTACGCCTTACCCGGCCTACTAAAAACCATCAACGCGGCACAAAACGTAGGCCCGGTAAGCGCAGCGTCACCGGGCACCGCCGCACGCACTTAACCCATCCTGTGCTCGCCCCGTAACATCGCCTCACGGTCAAACACCTTCTGGATCTTCCCGTGCGCCATCAATGCCGCCCGGTCGGACATATGGGCAATCACGTCCGCGTCGTGGCTCACCAGCAGATAGGTCATCTCATGCTCGGCCTTCAGGCGGTTAAGCAGGTTCAGGATTTCCGCCTGCACCGACATATCCAGCGCCGAGGTCGGCTCGTCCAGCAGCAGTAGCTGCGGGCGCAGCAGCAGCGCGCGGGCAATCGCAACGCGCTGACGCTGGCCGCCGGAAAGCTGGTGCGGGTAGCGCCTGCCCGCGTCGGCGGAGAGCCCCACCTCGTGCAGCGCATTGGCCACCTTCTCCGCGACCTGCGTCTCGCCGCGAATGTTCAACGGCTCCGACAGCGTGCGAGAAATCGTGTGGTTGGGATGCAGCGACGCCCACGGATCCTGAAACACCATCTGTACGTTGCGGCGAAGCTCGCCTTCAAAGCGTCGCCCTGGCGTTAACGCTTCTCCCAGTAGCGCAATACTTCCGCGCCACTCGCGCTGCAGCCCCGCCAGCACGCGCAGAATAGTCGATTTCCCGCAGCCGGATTCACCGATCAGGCTGAACGTCTCGCCTCTCTCTATGCTAAAGCTGGCGGCAGAGACCGCCGTTTTTTCCCCGAAGGCGACCTGCACCTGGTTAACCTCAACGAGCGCCATCGCTGGCCTCCTTCCACGGCTGCGAACGGTCGAGCGTCGGCAGCATCTGCCCATAGGTATGGGCGTCTGGACGACAGGTCCACAGGGTGCGCGTGTACGGATGCGTCGCCTGCGGGAGCCGGCTTGCCGCCATCTCATCGACCTTTTCGCCCTGATACATCACCAGCACGCGGTCGCAGTGCTCCGCCACCAGCGGCAGATCGTGGCTGATGAGCAGCATCGCCATCTGGCGTTCTTCGCACTGCTGCACGAGCAGCTCGAGGATCTGGTTGCGCAGGCGGGCGTCCAGCGCGGAGGTCGGTTCGTCGGCAATCAGCACCTGCGGGTTGTTGATCAGCGCCATCGCAATCATCACCCGCTGGCCCATGCCTCCGGAAAGTTCGCCGGGATAGCGTGACAGCACGTTCTCGCCCAGCCCGACGGCACGGAGGATGTCGTGAATACGCGCCGTACGCTCCGGACGCGGCAGGCGTTGATGCAGCGTGAGCGCCTCATCAAGCTGGGCGGCGACGCTTTTCACGGGGTTAAGGGCGTAGCGCGGATCCTGCAGGACCATCGCAATCCCGTTGCCGCGCAGCGCCTGCCAGCGGCGGGCGTTCAGGGTCAGCAGATCGTTGCCCAGCACGTTAAGCCGGTTGGCGCTCACGATACCGGGTTTGCGCACCAGACCCATCAGGGCGCGGGCGGACATGGACTTGCCGGAGCCGGATTCCCCCACCAGCGCCAGCCGCTCGTTGCCAAGCGTAAAGCTCAGGTTGTTGACCACGCGTGCAGCGGGGTAGTCGATATTCAGCGCATCGACGATGACGCGGTGTTCAGTCATGCTGTGGCTCCAGTACGTCGCGCAGGCCATCGCCCAGCAGGTTAAACGCCAGGCTGGCAAACAGAATCGCTCCGCCCGGAATAGCGGCAATCCACCACTGGTCGAAAATGACCTGCATGCCGTCGGCAATCATCGCGCCCCATTCGGCCATGGGCGGACGTGCGCCAAGGCCGAGGAAGCCGAGACCGGCGGCGGCCAGAATAATCCCCGCCAGATCCAGCGCCAGCCGCACAATCGCGGACGGCAGGCACAGGGGCAGTATATGGCCGACCAGCAGGCGCGGACCGCGGATCCCCATCATCTCTGCGGCGGCCAGGTAATCGCTGTGGCGCAGACGCTGAATCTCGCTCCGGGCCTGACGCGCGTAGGCCGGCCAGGTGGTTAAGGCCAGCGCCAGCGCGCCGTTGACCAGCCCCGGGCCGAGCATCGCCACAAACGCGAAGGCGAGGATCAGGCGCGGCATCGACATCACCACGTCGGTAAAGCGCATCAGGACTCGCTCCAGCCAGCCGCCGTAGTAGCCGGACAGGATCCCCACCAGCAGCCCGGCGGGCAGGGTGATAACGGTGACTAATGCCACCAGCCCGAGCGCCGGACGGGTGCCGTAAATCAGGCGCGAGAGCAGATCGCGCCCGTAGCCGTCGGTGCCCAGCCAGTGCTGGTCGTTCGGTGCCTGCAGGCGCGCGGCGGCGTCCTGCCAGTTCGGATCAACCGGTGCAAGCCAGGGCGCGAACAGGGCAATAAACACCAGCAGCGCGAGGGCAATCAGCCCGCAAACGGCGGCAGGGGAGCGGCGCAGGCGGCGTAAGAAGAGATAAAACGGCATCAGCGCACCCTGGGATCGGTCGCCCGCACAAGCAGGTCGGTAAGGTTATTGATCAGCACAAAGCAGACGCCAATCAGCAGCGTGCCGCCCATGACCGCGGTCGTGTCTCCGGCGAACAGGGCGGTGGTGAGATAGCGTCCGATGCCCGGCCACGAGAAGACGGTTTCGGTTAATACCGCACCTTCCAGCATGCTGGTATAGGCCAGGGCGATCACCGTCAGTAGGGTGCTGCGAATGTTCGGCAGCACGTGGCGCAGCAGAATGGTCATCTCCCCGGCGCCCTTGGCGCGGGCAAGCAGGATGTACTCCTTGTTCATTTCGCTGAGGCAGGCGGAGCGGGTCAGACGGGTAATGCTCGCCAGCGAGTAGTACGCCAGCAGCAGCACCGGCAGCACCAGGTGGCTGATGGCGTTGCGAAACGCCTCGCGATCGCCGGAAAGCCAGGTATCTATCAGCGCAAAGCCGGTGCGCGGCTCGACGGTAAACTGCCAGATGTCGTCAAGCCTGCCGGGGCCCGCGCTCCACTGCAGCTTCGCGTAGAACAGAGCCAGCATCAGCAGGCCGAGCCAGAAAATCGGCACCGAGTTGCCGAGCAGGGTGAGCGTTCTGATCGCTAAGTCCACTGGCGAACCGGCGTAGCGGGCGCACAGCACACCCGCAATCACGCCGAGTATCGTGCCGATAATTAGCGCCAGCGTTGCCAGCTCCAGCGTGGCGGGGAAGGCGTGCAGCAGATCCTGCAGCACCTGCTGCCCGGTGGCGCTGGCGGTGCCTAAATCACCGTGGGCGAGGCTCTGCAGATAGTGCCAGAACTGCACGGGCAGCGGTCGATCCAGCCCGAGCTGGTGGCGAACCTGATCGTACGTGGACTGGCTGGCGTGATCGCCGACGATCTGCAGCACGCGATCGACCGGTGAAAACGCCGAGAGCGCAAACGTGACGAGCAGCAGCCCGAAGAGCGTGAGCAGCAGGGTCAGCAGGCCCTGAAGCACGCGGGTGGAAAGATGTGGCATGGAAAATCTCTTCATGCCGGGTGGCGGCTTCGCCTTACCCGGCCTACAAAAACCGAGAACACAGGCCGGGTAAGCGCAGCGCCACCCGGCAACAAGGGCTACTTCGTGACGCGATCGTACCAGACCATATCCGCGTTCAGCCCCTGCTGATACCCCTTCACGTTATCGCGCACCACGATCTGGGTTTTGCCCTGATCGACGAACACGTACGGCGAGCTCTGCTGCAGCTGTTCCTGCATCTTCTTGTACAGATCCAGACGTTTCGCCGGATCCGGCTCGGCTACCGCCGCCAGCGTGGCCTTGTTCAGCTCCGGAATTTTCCAGCCGTTCAGACCGGCCACGGTGCTGGACTTCCCGTCGTTCCACGCGAAGGCGCTGGCGTTGGAGTGCGCATCGAAGTAGTCCGGGATCCACAGACGGATCGCCGCCTGATGCTGCTTCGCGCGCACGCGGGCATAGACCTGGCTCCCGGCGGCAGGCAGCAGATCCACCTTCACGCCACCCTGCGCAAAGCTCGCCTGCATCGACTGGGCGATGGTGATAAACGGCGGCTTGTTCTCCACGTCCAGCGTGAAGTGCGCGTCCTTAATGCCCGCTTTGGCGAGGATTGCCTTCGCTTTTGCCGGGTCAAATTTAAACGGATTGTCTTCCAGCGCGCCCGGCAGGCCGACCGGCAGGAAGCTCTGGTGAACAAAATACTGGCCTTTCAGCAGGTTCTTCGTGATGCCGTCATAGTCGACCAGCCAGCGCGACGCTTCCCAGAACGCCGGGTTGTTCAGCAGCGGATTGGCGCTGTTGCCGGTGTTAAACACCAGGTAATTCTGCTCGGCGGACGGGATGCTCAGCACCTTCACGCCCGGCTTGCCGTCCAGGGCGCTAATCTGGTCTGCACCCAGATCGCGCGCCACGTCCGCATCCCCCTGCTGGATCAGCAGGCGGCGTGAAGCCGGATCGGGGACGTTCTTAATGATGATGCTTTTGAGCTTCGGCGCGCCGCCGGGGGCGGAATCGTTGGCTTCCAGCACGATGGCCTGATGCGGCTGGTAGACGCGCATTTTGAACGCGCCGCTGCCCGCCGAGTGCATTTTCAGCCACGCGTTACCGAAGTCGTTATCCTTGACGTTCGCGGCGACCTCTTTTTCATCGACGATAGAGGCAATCGGCGTGGAGAGGATATTCAGCGCCACCGACGGGCTGACGTCCGCCGTCCAGTGAAGCTGGAGGGTATGATCGTCCACCTTTTTCAGCTGGCTGGCGATGTTGCTCGCGTCCCAGCCCAGCACGTTGAGGATAAAGGCCGGGGATTTGTTCAGCGTCACGGCGCGGGTATAAGAGAAGATCACGTCTTCCGGGCGCAGCGGGTTGCCGGAGGCGAATTTCGCATCGGGTTTAAGCTTGATGGTCAGGGTTTTTGCTGCCGCGTCCGCGTCCCAGCTTTCTGCCAGAACCGGCGTGATTTTTTCCGGATTATCGCGGTCCGGCTGCACCAGACGCTGGTACAGGCTCGGCACGGTCTGGATGCTGGAGAGCTCGTTGGCTTCGGCCGGGTCGAGGCTCACGATGTCATCAAGCCCCTGGGCAACCACCAGCGTGTTGGGCGGCGCCTGAGAGCGCAGCCAGCACCAGTAACGGCAACAGTTTTTTTGTCATAGCGATCCCTGAGAAGAATATATTGTGATTGTTTTATGCTCCGCTACGTTAGGGCGACTGTGACATTCCACAAAGTCGAAATTCAGCTTTACTTATGCCTTCCGGGAATATCGCATGCGCTCGGGCTATTAAAACACGCTGCTTTTCGCCTGCTTTTTAACCTGCTATAACAAATGCCTTACCTTTCAGGGAGTCACCGCCGTGCCCGAAATCAATCAACATGGTCAAACCGTTAACGATATCGTTCCCGACTGGAAAGGCGCGCGCGCGTTAACCCGCACGCCGCTGTTCGGCCAGTATTGTCGCCTGGAGCCGCTGGACGCCGATCGCCACGCGGCCGATCTCTTTGAGGCCTACGCGCTGGGTGACGACAGCGACTGGACGTGGCTTGCCAGCACGCAGCCCATGAGCGTGGAAGCCACCGCGCACTGGATCATGGCGAAGGTCATGGACGATGAGCTGGTGCCGTTTGCCGTCATTGACTTACGCAACGAACGGGCGGTGGGGCTGGTGAGCTATATGGCCAACGAGCGGCTGCTGGGGTCGGTGGAAATTGGTCACGTCACCTGGTCGCGCAAAATGAAAGGTTCCCGCATCGGCACCGAAACGGTGTGGCTGCTGCTGAAAAATGCGTTTGAGCACGGCTACCGGCGCCTCGAGTGGAAGTGCGATTCCATGAACGTGGCGTCGCGCAGGGCGGCGGAGCGGCTGGGGTTTGTCTGGGAGGGACGCCTGCGCCAGAAGCTGGTGCGTAAAGGGCGCAACCGCGACAGCGATATGCTTTCTATTATTGACGGCGAATGGCCGCAAAGAGACGCGGAGCTGCGCGCCTGGCTGGCGGCAGAGAATTTTGACGAGGAAGGGCGGCAGATAAAGCGGCTTGAGGCGTTTCGGTTATAAGTTTTTTATGTAGGGTACAGCGTAAACGCGCGGTTAATCCGCGGAAATCGCGATTTCAATCAGGTTGGTTTTTCCTGACTGCAGGCCGCGCGTTACCGCTTCGGCGATATCCGCAGCTTCGGTCACCCGGCAGCAGTGGACGCCCATGGCGGTGGCCAGCGACTGAAAATCGATATGCGGGTTCACCAGGTCCATCCCGATAAAACGCCCCAGCCGCGTTGAGCTGTAGTCAGCCTGGCTCTTCATAAAGTTTTTCAGGATGTTGTACTCCCTGTTATTCATGACGATAAAGGTGACCGGCAGATTTTCGTGTGCCGCCGTCCAGAGCGCCTGCGGCGAGTAGAGGGAAGCTCCGTCACCTATCAGGCAGACCACCGGCTCCCGTCCGCGTCCCAGCGAGTGCCCTACTGAGGCAGGCATCCCCCAGCCCAGTCCGCCGCCGCGCATAAAGTAGTAGCGCTGGTGCTGCTGGTCAGAGATGAACCGGCGGACATGCCTGGCGGTCGCTATCGCCTCATCCACGATGGTGGTACCCGCCGGAATGGATCGGATGACTTCCCAGGCTGCGACCATCGGGGAGATCGCCGGGCGTAGCCGCTCGGCGGCCAGACGTTCCTCCTGTTGCTGCCACTCCTTCTCCCGTTCATCGCGGGCCGCAACCAGCAGCCGCTGGTGGACCAGCCTGCTGGCGATCAGGCGCTGCTTAAGCTTTGGCAACAGTTCGTGCAGGGACAATTTGATATCTCCCATCACCGAAAGGCGAGTGGCATAGGTGCGGCCAAGTTCGTGCATATCCGCCGAGAGCTGATACACCGCGCAGGTCGCCGGAATGGCCTCCCCCTCGCTGTACAAAATAGTGATCAGGCTTCTGCCGCCGATGATGAATACGGCATCGTAGGCGTTGATGATGCTGGCGATTTCGCTGGCGGTGGTGGGCATATTGCCCCGCCAGAGCGCGTGCTGAGTGGGAAAAGGTAAATTCAGCGGCCAGGAGGAGCCGTAGACGTGGGCGCTGAGTGCTTCCGCCAGCTCGACAATCTCCTGCGTCGAGCCGCTGGAGTGCACCTCATCGCCCGCCACAATCATGATCCTGCCGGGCTTAACCTGGCTCAGTTCTTCGGCCAGCTCGTCCAGCGAGCCCGCCACGGTGTGGTAGTTCACTCTCGACGCCGTCTGTATCCCGGCATCGCTCAGCTCTTCCATCACGTTCATCGGCAGAGAGAGCAGCACCGGGCCGCCAGGAGGATAGCTGGCAGCGTGAAACGCGCGGCGCACCAGCACCGGGAGCTGGTCGGCGCTGGTGACCTCCTGCGCCCACTTCATGACCGGAGAGCCGATGGACACAATATCATCATACAGCAGCGGGTCGCGGACGTAGTGCCGCGTATCCTGCTGTCCAACGGTCACCACCAGCGGGGTTTTCATGATCCGCGAATTAATGAGATTCCCCATCCCGTGCCCCAGACCGCTGGCGGTATGCAAATTGATAAAACCGGTCTTGCCTGAGGCTTTCGCATAGCCGTCGGCAATCGCCACCACGGTGCTCTCCTGAAGCGCCAGAATATAGTGAATATTTTCATGGCGAAGCAGGGCATCAATGAGCGGAAGTTCGGTGGTGCCGGGGTTGCCAAAAATATATTCCACGCCTTCACTCTCCAGCACTTCAAGAAGAATATCGGCACCCGTTCGCATATTGAGATCTGATAAGGACGTTAATGATTTAATCATACTGACACCTCATTCAGTATTATTTAACGCAGGCTAAAATTCTTCCTGCGTTGGACGCACAACAATTTCATTAATATCAACGTCGCCAGGCTGTTCTATGGCAAATAAAACCGCGCGGGCAATTGCGTCAGCCGGAATAGCCTGCTTATAAAATTCATGGAGAAATTTTTTACTCTCTTCGTCAGAGCTGCCGAATTGCAGTTCGCTTTCGACGGCGCCGGGCGAAATAAGCGTCGTGCGGATAGTTTTACCCGCCTCCTGACGTAAGCCTTCACTCAGCGCGCGGACGGCGAATTTTGTGGCGCTGTACACCACGCCGCCAGGTGCCAGCACCTTGATGCCCGCGACGGAGGCAACGTTAATAAAATGCCCGCAGCCCTGACGCTGGAACACCGGCCACGCGGCCGCGATGCCGTACAGCACCCCTTTCAGATTGGTGTCAATCATCTTGTCCCATTCGTCGGTTTTCAGCTCGCTCAAGGGGGCGATAGCCATAAAGCCCGCGTTGTTGATTAGCACATCCACGCGCTGGTAGGCGGCAACGGCAGCGTCAATGGCGCGCTGAACCTCTTCCTGACGGGTCACGTCGGCCTTCACGGCTATCGCCTTGCCGCCTTGCTGAATAATCTGATCCACCAGGGCATTAATTCTGTCCCGACGGCGCGCCACCAGCACCAGCGAAAACGCGTTATTCGCTAAATGGAGGGCAATCGCCTGACCAATACCGCTGCTGGCACCGGTAATGACAACAACCTTGTTTGCACTATTATTCATGATCTTATCTCGCTATTGAGTGATGCAAAAAATAAAAGGCAGAGAAGCATTAATGAATAATGACAAATTCATTAATGCGGTTTTTGATATATTGTGTATCGGGAATAAAATGATGTTCGTTTAAAACTTAATGGAGTACGCAAGAGTCTGTCAATGTCGTTTTTTAATAATTACATTAATTACAGGCTTAATATTTAATTCTTATAGGTAACCGAGAAAAGTATATAAATGAAATGGGGGCACGATAGCGGCCCTGCGAACAGGGCCTGAGAATTACAATTTGCCACTGTAAAGCACCGGGCCTGTGGGGAGTCCAGTGGGCGATCCGCCCTCTGGTTCAAGGCTTATGGCTATCGTGGCGTCAGGAGGGAGCGTTGTGTTCCTGAGGGTGACGCGTGTCGGTATGTCGTTATGCAGCAGCCCCATGGAGACCGGCGCCTGCCCGCCTGGGATCAGCCAAAGCTGGAGGCTGTGTTGCGCCGCGACGGCCGTCGGCCGAAGAGGGGCAATGCTCAGGTGCTGGCGGCTGGCATCCGCGCTGACGACCCATTCCCCGTGCTGTTGGGCATCGTTGAGGACCATCAGCGGAGCGAGTTCCGGGGTACGGATGGCATACCAGGCAACGACCGACAGGGCGGCGAGGGAGGCTGCAACCATCCAGCCGACATAAGGCCGACTTTTGCGTAAAGGCTTTTTGGGCGGCAGATCGAGGGCGATTCTTTTCCACACCGTCTCGGGTGGAGGGATGGGCACAAGATGACTATCCAGCGTGCTGAACATTTTCTGCCAGTACGCGACGCGGGCGGCCAGAGCCGGTTCACGGAGGACCCTTTTCTGGAACTGAAGCCGCGCCCCTCCGCGCAGGGTGCCGAGGGCATACTCTGCTGCCAGCATGTCGTCGCGTTTTTCTGCGTCATTCATAGCCCCACGCACTCCCGAAGATGATCCATTGCCCGACGTATCCAGCTTTTCACCGAGCCCACGGGCTGGTGGAGCCAGTCGGCAATGTCGCTGTGAGACATTCCCTGATAGTAGGCGAGCGTAATGCTCTGGCGCTGCTCGCTGCTCAAATGTTCGAGACAATGCCTGAGCCGCTCAGCCTGCGCATCGTCGTGCCAGTTATTCTGCTCATCGCTTTCGCTCAGCAGAATATCTTCCGAATACGCCTCTTCACGGGCTGCAGCCCGGGTTTGCCCGCTGCGCAGCCAGTCAATACAGCGGTTGCGAACAATATGCGTAAGCCAGGTCATCGGGGAGCTCAGGGTAGCGTTATAGGTTTCGGCTTTACTCCAGACGGTGACAAAACAGTCGTGAAGGATCTCTTCTGCCCAGGCGCGGTCGCGCAGCATGCGCAGCGCAACGGCAAACAGGTGAGGCGATGTGAGTCGGTAAAGTTGTTCAAATGCGCGGCGATCGCCGTTAGCGATCGCCTGCATTAATTTCAACTGCTGTTCAGCCAGCGCGTTATCCATGTTTTTTCCGGAAGGCAACGTCACACTTCCGAAGTATAGACAACTACTTAGGCATCAGGACGGTATCAATCACATCGATCACGCCATTTTTCTGATGGACGTCATAGGTGCTGATGTTCGCCACGTTACCTTTACCATCCTTGAGCTGAATATTGTGCGGGCCGTTACTCATGATCCACAGCGGTTGACCGTTAACGGTCTTCAGCTCCGCGTGGCCGCCGCCCTGTTTAATTTTCTGCTCCAGCGCTTTCATATCGTAATTACCGGCGACCACGTGATAGGTCAGAATGCTGGTGAGCGTGGCTTTGTTTTCGGGTTTGACCAGGTTCTCGACCGTGCCGGCAGGCAGTTTCGCAAACGCCGCATTGGTTGGGGCAAACACGGTGAAGGGCCCTTTGCTCTGGAGCGTATCCACCAGCCCGGCCGCTTTGACGGCGGCCACCAGCGTAGTGTGATCTTTCGAGTTCACGGCGTTTTCAACGATATTTTTGCTCGGGAACATCGCCGCTCCGCCCACCATCACGGTGTCTGACGTCATGGCTGCTGATGCGCCTGCACAGAAGAGTATCGCGCTGGATACGAATGCAACACTGAGTAGCTTTTTCATCATTTATCCTCGGATTAAGGAGCAAAGGCGTTGCTCACATACTCATATACGAGGGGCGGGGGGAAACTGGATGCAGGGAAATGAAAATAAATTTGTGGCGGGGAAGTGAATCCCCTCTCCCCGGTGGGGAGAGGGCAAATGACTTAGCGTCTCACCGGTGCCCCGTTCGCCACATAATACGCCGCCGTGCTCTTCGCCAGCGGCTCGCGACCGCGAATGGCATCGGCAATCTTCTCGCCAATCATAATGGTGGTGGCGTTCAGGTTGCCGGTGATGATCTGCGGCATAATCGACGCATCCACCACGCGCAGCCCTTCCAGCCCGTGAACGCGGCCTTCACCGTCAACCACCGCCATCTCGTCATAGCCCATCTTGCAGGTGCCGCACGGGTGGAAGGCGGTTTCCGCGTGGTTGCGCACGAACTCGTCCAGCTGCTCGTCGGTCTGGCA
The DNA here is from genome assembly GCF_052983755.1 of Enterobacter sp. CFEC122. Taxonomy (NCBI): domain Bacteria; kingdom Pseudomonadati; phylum Pseudomonadota; class Gammaproteobacteria; order Enterobacterales; family Enterobacteriaceae; genus Enterobacter; species Enterobacter sp. CFEC122. Next base: position 289,129 of record NZ_JBRIQR010000002.1, read on the forward strand.
GTCAATACCCGGACTGATTTCACGGCCGCGGTACTTGTCCAGCGCGGGCTGGTGCATGATCTCGCGGGTGATGCGGATCGCGTCGCGAAACTCCTGCCAGTCCTGCTCGTGGGACATATAGTTGAACAGGATCGCCGGATGCTGGTGCGGATCGCGCGACTGGATGCGCACGTGTCCACGGCTCGGGGAGCGCATGGAGCCGACGTGGCACTGGAAGCCGTGTTCTTTCACCGCGTTCGAGCCGTTGTAGTTAATCGCCACCGGCAGGAAGTGGTACTGAATGTTTGGCCACTCAAACTCCTCGCGGCTGCGGATAAACCCGCCCGCTTCGAAGTGGTTGCTCGCGCCCACGCCGGTGCCGCCAAACAGCCACTCCGCGCCAATCTTCGGCTGGTTCCACCACTGCAGGGCAGGGTAGAGGGAGACCGGCTCTTTACATTCGTACTGGAGGTACATCTCCAGGTGATCCTGCAGGTTTTCCCCCACGCCGGGCAGATCGTGTACCAGCGGGATATCGAACTGCTTCAGCAGGTCAGCGTTGCCCACGCCGGAACGCTGGAGGATCTGCGGAGAGGCAATCGCCCCGGCGCTCAGCAGCACTTCTTTTTTTGCCGTCGCTTTGGATGGGATGGTGCTTTCACCCTCCAGCCACTCGACGCCCACCGCGCGTTTGCCCTCAAAGAGGATGCGATCGGTCATGGCTTGGGTGCGGATGGTCAGGTTCGGACGCGGTTTCGCCTGATCCAGATAGCCGCGCGCGGTGCTGGCGCGTCGGCCCTGCGGCGTGACCGTGCGGTCCATCGGGCCGAAGCCCTCCTGCTGATAGCCGTTAAGATCGTCGGTGCGCGGATAGCCCGCCTGTACGCCCGCCTCCACCATCGCCTCGAACAGCGGGTTCACGCCCGGTTTCGAGGTGGTAACGCTCACCGGGCCGTCGCCGCCGTGGTAGTCGTTCGGCCCCACGTCGCGCGTCTCTGCCTTGCGGTAGTAGGGCAGGCAGTTGAGGTAGCTCCAGTGCTCCAGGCCCGGCTCTTTCGCCCAGTGGTCGAGGTCCATCGCGTTACCGCGGATGTAGCACATGCCGTTGATCAATGACGAGCCGCCCAGCCCTTTGCCGCGTCCGCACTCCATGCGGCGGTTGTTCATGAAGGGTTCTGGCTCGGTTTCGTACGCCCAGTTGTAGCGCTTGCCCTGCAGCGGGAACGCCAGCGCGGCGGGCATCTGGGTGCGGAAGTCAAATCGGTAATCCGGTCCGCCTGCTTCAAGCAGCAGGACGGTGGTGTTCGGATCTTCAGTCAGTCGTGTAGCCAGCACGTTGCCGGCTGAGCCGGCCCCGATAATGATGTAGTCAAATTGCAAATAAACCTCCCGGTTAAAATATGGACTGGAATTTACCCATCTCAACCTGGATGGACTTCACCTGGGTGTAGCTCTGCAGCGTCATCACGCCATTCTCGCGGCCAATGCCGGAGTGCTTGTAGCCGCCGACCGGCATCTCTGCGGCGGATTCACCCCAGGTGTTGATCCAGCAGATGCCCGCTTCGAGCTGATGAATGGCGCCGTGGGCGCGGTTCAGGTCGGCCGTAACGATGCCTGCCGCCAGCCCGTAGTCGGTGTCGTTGGCGCGGCGAATCGCTTCTTCATCGGATTCGTAGGTGAGGATGGACATCACCGGGCCGAAGATCTCTTCGCGCACGATGGTCATCTCGTCGGTGCAGTCGGTGAACACGGTTGGGGCCACCCACGCGCCGTTATCGAAGCCTTCGCCCTTCAGCACGTCGCCGCCGCACAGCACGCGCGCGCCTTCCTCTTTGCCTTTGGCGATGTAGCGCATCACGCTGTCGCGGTGCGGGAAGCTGACCATCGGGCCAAAGTTGGTGTTTTCATCGAACAGATCGCCCGCGCGGATGCGGCCCACGCGCTCGACGATTTTCTGCTCAAACGCTGCTTTAAATTTCGCGGGCACGAACACGCGGGTGCCGTTGGTGCACACCTGGCCGGAGCTGAAGAAGTTGGCCATCATGGCGATGTCCGCCGCGAGATCCAGATCCGCATCGTCGAAAATAATCAGCGGCGATTTGCCGCCCAGCTCCATCGTCACCTCTTTCAGGGACGAGGCCGCGGCGTTCGCCATCACTTTTTTGCCGCTGGCGACGCCGCCGGTAAAGGAGACTTTGGCGATGCCCGGATGCTCGGTCAGGTACTGGCCGGTCTCTGCGCCCACGCCAGGCAGGACGTTAAACACGCCGTCCGGCAGGCCCGCTTCGGTGTAGATCTCGGCAAGCTTCAGGGCGGTAAGCGGCGTCACTTCGCTCGGCTTGAAGATCATCGCGTTGCCCGCCGCCAGCGCCGGGGCCGATTTCCACAGGGCGATCTGGATCGGGTAGTTCCACGCGCCGATGCCCGCCACCACGCCCAGCGGCTCGCGGCGGGTGTAGACGAATGAGGTCTCACGCAGCGGGATCTGGCTGCCTTCCAGCGCCGGGATCAGCCCCGCGTAGTACTCCAGCACGTCCGCGCCGGTGACGATGTCGACGGTGGAAGTTTCGGAATACGCTTTACCGGTGTCGAGGGTTTCCAGCTTTGCCAGCTCGTCGTTGCGCTCGCGCAGGATGTCGACGGCGCGACGCAGAACGCGGGAGCGCTCCATGGCGGTCATCGCCGCCCAGATTTTTTGCCCGCGTTTTGCGCTTTCCACGGCGCGGTCGACGTCTTCACGCCCGGCGGCCTGTACGGTCGCCAGAACGTCACCGTTGGCCGGGTTGATGGTCTCGAAGGTGCGACCGCTGGTGGCCGATGTATAACCACCATTGATATAAAGCTGCTGTTCTGCCATTCGGGACATAAATTCTCCTCGGTTAGTCGGTCGGTAAATGCTGGCTGATAAAGTGGCTGGTCAGTGACTGGGCCAGGGTCTTATCCAGCGGTTTGCCGCTCAGCGCGGCGCGCAGCCACAGCCCGTCGATCAGCGCCGCCAGCCCGTAGCCCGCCTCCTGGGCCTGCTCGCGCGGAAGCTCGCGGCGGAACTCGTACACCAGGTTCGACAGCAGTCGGCGGCTGCTCACCTGCTGCAGGCGGTAGAGCATGGGCTGATGCATGCTGCTTGCCCAGAAGGCCAGCCAGGCCTTCATCGCCGCGCTGCTTACCTGGGTCTCATCAAAGTTACCGCCGACAATCGCCTGCAGACGCTGCTCCGCGCTGCCGTTCGGCAGGGCGTGCAGGCGGCTTAATACCGCATCGCGCAGCTGGCCGGTGATGTCGCGCATGGTCGCTTCCAGCAGACCGTTTTTGTCTTTGAAATAGTGACTGATGATCCCCGTGGAAACGCCTGCCCGACGGGCGATCTGCGCGATCGTCGCGTCATGCATTCCCACTTCATTTATTGCTTCCAGCGTGGCGTCGATAAGCTGCCTGCGCCGGATCGGCTGCATCCCCACTTTGGGCATTATTGCCACTCCATTCATCAGCGTTGGTTAACCATTAAAGCGGTTTTTGATTGGACGTTCAATATAAAATGTGTCTTAATTGTTGCGGATTTGGATTTTAATAGTTACAAAAACAGTGAGGATACTGGATGACAGACCTTTCACAGGACAGAGAAAAAGACAAAATCAACCCGGTCGTTTTTTATACGTCCGCCGGGCTGATTTTGTTGTTTTCCCTGACAACGATCTTCTTTCGCGATTTTTCTGCCGAGTGGATTGGGCGCACCCTGAACTGGGTGTCGAAGACCTTCGGCTGGTACTACCTGCTGGCGGCGACGCTCTATATCGTCTTTGTGGTCTGCATTGCCTGCTCGCGCTTCGGCTCCGTGAAGCTCGGGCCAGAGCAGTCCAAGCCAGAATTCAGCCTGCTGAGCTGGGCCGCGATGCTGTTTGCCGCGGGCATCGGCATTGATCTGATGTTCTTCTCCGTGGCGGAACCGGTCACGCAGTATATGCAGCCGCCGGAAGGGGCAGGGCAGACGATGGAGGCCGCGCGCCAGGCGATGGTCTGGACGCTGTTCCACTACGGCCTGACCGGCTGGTCAATGTACGCCCTGATGGGCATGGCGCTGGGATACTTTAGCTATCGTTATAATTTGCCCCTCACCATTCGCTCCGCGCTGTACCCGATTTTCGGTAAAAAGATTAACGGCCCGATTGGCCACAGCGTCGATATCGCGGCGGTGATCGGCACCATCTTCGGTATTGCGACCACGCTCGGGATTGGCGTGGTGCAACTCAACTACGGGCTGAGCGTGCTGTTTGATATTCCGGATTCGATGGCGGCGAAAGCGGCGCTGATTGCGCTCTCCGTCATTATTGCCACCATTTCGGTGACGTCGGGCGTCGATAAAGGCATCCGCGTGCTCTCCGAACTGAACGTGGCGCTGGCGCTGGGCCTCATCCTGTTCGTGCTGTTTATGGGCGACACCTCATTCCTGCTCAATGCTTTAGTGCTGAACGTGGGCGACTACGTGAACCGCTTTATGGGCATGACGCTGAACAGCTTCGCCTTCGACCGCCCGGTGGAATGGATGAACAACTGGACGCTCTTCTTCTGGGCGTGGTGGGTGGCGTGGTCGCCGTTTGTCGGCCTGTTCCTGGCGCGTATTTCACGTGGCCGCACCATCCGTCAGTTTGTGATGGGCACGCTGATTATCCCGTTCACCTTTACCCTGCTGTGGCTGTCGGTGTTCGGCAACAGCGCGCTCCATGAGATCATCCACGGCAAAGCAACCTTTGCACAGGAAGCGATGGCGCACCCGGAGCGCGGCTTCTACAGCCTGCTGGCGCAGTACCCGGCGTTCACCTTTAGCGCCTCCGTGGCGACCATTACCGGCCTGCTGTTCTACGTCACCTCGGCGGATTCCGGCGCGCTGGTGCTGGGTAACTTCACCTCGAAGCTGAAGGACATCAACAGCGACGCGCCGAACTGGCTGCGCATCTTCTGGTCCGTCGCCATCGGCCTGCTGACGCTCGGCATGCTGATGACCAACGGCATCTCGGCGCTACAGAACACCACGGTGATCATGGGGCTGCCGTTCAGCTTCGTCATCTTCTTTGTGATGGCCGGGCTGTATAAATCGCTCAAGGTGGAAGATTACCGCCGCGTCAGCGCCAGCCGCGATACCGCACCGCGTCCGATGGGCGCGCAGGACAGGCTGAGCTGGAAGAAACGCCTGTCGCGCCTGATGAACTACCCGGGCACGCGCTACACCAAACAGATGATGGAGACGGTCTGCTTCCCGGCAATGGAAGAGGTTGCGCAGGAACTGAAGCTGCGCGGTGCGTACGTGGAGCTGAAAAACCTGCCGCCGGAGGAGGGTGAAACCCTGGGTCACCTGGATCTGCTGGTGCACATGGGCGACGAGCAGAACTTTGTCTACCAGATCTGGCCGCAGCAGTACTCGGTCCCCGGCTTTACCTACCGGGCGCGCAGCGGGAAATCGACCTACTACCGGCTGGAAACCTTCTTGCTTGAAGGAAGCCAGGGGAATGATTTGATGGACTACAGCAAGGAGCAGGTGATTACGGATATTCTGGACCAGTATGAACGGCACCTGAACTTTATCCATCTGCACAGGGAAGCGCCGGGGAATAGCGTGATGTTCCCGGATACGTAAGTTACTTTTTACAAACGCGCAATATAAGGCAAGTGTCTATCGGCACTTGCCTTTTTTATCTCTTGAGTTTGCTGGCAGAACTCATCACGGGAAGGGAAGAAGGAATGTGCCGGAATAATGTTAATTTTCATCAAAAAAAATTGATCTGAGTGTGATTTCTCATGATGTAATTGATTTTTAATAGGTTTTTTATTATTCACACGAGAGGGTGTTAGAGTTTTGTAAAGAAAATTCAGGTTTTGTATTGGGCGTTTTACTAAAACTCAAAGTTTTGTCATGAATAATCTTAAATTAACCCTATTAAGAAAAGGTTTAATTCCTTTTCTTTACTCTACTAACTTATTGATTTGACTTATTGATTGTTTATTGTTTGGTTTTTTGTTCTGTTTTGTTAATTATAATGGATGAATATGCTTGTGTAATAATTTCGTTAAAAATTAGTGTTGGATTTATACATTTTTTTATCAAAAGGGTTTTTATACTTAATAATGTTAAGTTAGTGGTTGAATATTTCTAATAGAGGCGAAGTTGTGATTTTTTATCTTGATAAATCTGTCTCATTGTCACATTTTCTTCATTCAAATACCATCTTCTACAAATCAGGCGAACACTGATTACCCAGTGCGGAGGAGGAGATGTCAAAGAAATGAGAACGATAAGCCCCTAAGGAGTGGTTGTGCCTTTTGTCTCTGACGAACTTCTGTATGGATACACCATTTTCCAGCATCTGGAATACAGGCCAACAACGCGCACGCTAATTAATATCAAAAATGGCCGAATCAAAAGATTTGGTACAACGAAAGCCAGATTGTTTGAGTATTTATTGTCAGGAATGGATGAAGGAATTGTCTACGATAATGACATCATCGTACATGTTTTTGAAGATCATGGGTTGCGGTGCTCCAGATCTTATCTACTGTCCATGATTAAAAAAATTCAAAATGCGTTTAATACCGTCGGCTTTGAGCGGTATCCCTTTGCAAGGGTTGATGGAAAAGCTTATGTAATCGATAGGTCTTGCTTAGAGCGCATATATGTTGTCAAAACTTCATCTTAATCATGTTATGTGAATTAAAAAAAAGGAATGAACGTTGACGACGCTACTGGTGTTCACTCGGAATTTTGCAATGAGGCAGGCCATTCAGGGCTTATCCTCAGCGGACAAAGCGGTATTCTTTTTTGATAACCGCCTTGAGTTTATCGTCTGTGCAACGATCCTGGATAAGCCTTGCATTTTGATTGATGCAATTGATGAAACAACAGATAACATAAGGTTGTTGTATTCTCGGCTCGCGGCCAGAGGATTATCGCGACGAACCTATTTTATTTCACCAGAAGAAAACACAGGCAATAGCTATTTAAAACTCTTCTGGCTGGTTACGACGATCAAAGAGTTGAAGGCGCTTTGCGATCGCGCAGCGAAACTCCCCGCAACGGAAAAACCCTGGGAAGTAGCCGATGTTATTTACGACAGGTTATCGGTAAAGTTATCGCCAGAACATCTGGACTTTCTGATGACGCTATACGATGCGTCGACCGGGAAATATCGTTGCAATGACCGCGATGACATTAATAAAAACTACTATTTAAGAAAGCGACTTGCATTAGGAAGCAGTTCAGAGATGAAACAGCTCATCGTTATTTTATCCACTCAGGCTTATCACCATCCTTGTCTAAAATCAGCCTGACTGGGCAATAAATAATACATTAACTGGTTTAGCGGACTTATTCCGCTGTTCCTGCATTGACATGACGTCAATGCAGATAATGTTCAATCCTAAGGATAAAGCTATGCAAACTAAAGTTACCCGTGTAATTCGTAATGTACTGACGGCCGCTGCCGTGAGTGGAATCACCTTTGCCGCTCAGGCGGCCGATGGAAAAATTAATTTCACCGGCACAATCCTTGATTCGGCCTGTACGATTGAATCCAGTACGGCGAATCAGACCGTTAACCTTGGGAAAATCCCTAAAAGCTCGTTCAGCGCGGCCGGATCTGTTGCTGCTGCAACCCGCTTCAGCATTATGTTGAACAATTGCCCCGCGGCCGTTACCTCTGCATCTATTAAGTTTGATGGTACTGCGGACAGCTCTGACACCAGTATTCTTGCGCTGAACAGCGATCAAACGGCGAAAGGTGTAGGCGTTGCGTTTTATGAAGAGGATGGCATTACCGCGATCCCTCTGGCAACCCAGTCGAAGAGCATCACCCTTGACACCAGCGCAGGCGAAGATGCCGCAAACAGCAATAAGATGACCTTCGTGGCCAAATATAAGGCAACGCAGGCTGCCGTGGTGGCGGGTACGGCAAACGCGACGTCAGATTTTACCATTACCTATCAGTAATATCCCGGGCGTACCTAAGGTGCGCCCCGTTGTCTCTTGCTGAAATATTGGGAACGTATGATGAGTCAACTTATTCGAACGATTGCGTTATCAGGCGTTTGCCTGCTCTCTCTACCGGTTCAGGCCAGCATAACCGTCGGGGGGACACGCTTAATTTATAATGGAAATGAAAGCGAAGCCTCACTCCCGGTGAGTAACAGTCGGGATGCCGTTCCCTATTTAATTCAGTCATGGGTTGAGTTAGGTGAAAACTCGAAGGAGAAGGTTCCTTTTATCGTTACGCCGCCCCTGTTCCGCCTAGACGGAGGCCATGAAAATACGCTGCGGATCATTTATACCGGTGAAAAAACACTGCCTGATAATCGCGAATCTATCTTTTGGCTAAACGTTAAGTCTATTCCCTCAATGACCCGGTCAGATGAAAATCGGCTGCTTATTGCCGTTAAGACGCGTATGAAAATTTTCTATCGCCCTGCGGCGCTGGCGTCTGAAAAATCCGGTGAAGCATGGACGAAATTAAAGTTTGAGACGCGCGGTGAACACCTGGTGATTAATAACCCAACGCCGTTCTACGTTTCTCTTTATTCATTAACGATTGGCAATAAAACGATTGCGCAGCCGCCGATGATTTCACCCTTTAGTTCCGCAACGGTGGCCGGCAGTGGAACGCAGGTGGCCTGGAAAGCCATAAATGATTTTGGTGGCGTAACGACAGAAAAGCGCCAGATGCTGAAATAAAAAATATTAACAATACGCTATGTCACTCGCGCAGGTAAGCAAAGTGAATACTGTTCCTTTTTCTCGATATGGTTTTTTCTCTGGCTCGTGGCCTAACCGCGTAAGTCGACTCTCGACGATAGCGCTTTTTATTTCGGGCGTTTTTCCCGCAGCTGCGGGCGAACTCTATTTTATGGCCGATGCGCTTGAAAAAACACACTCGACTTCTCAGGGCATCGATCTGGGCCGCTTCGAGCGGGGAGAACAGTTACCCGGCACCTACAGGGTGGAAATATGGCTTAATGAAAATTATATCCGAACGGAAAATATCTCTTTTGTATCTGTTAACGGCGTCGGGCTGGCGCCGGAGCTTAACCGGAGCGTGCTGGAATCACTTGGTGTCAGGGTCAAGGCATTTCCTGAATTATCCATGCTGCCTGCCGAGGCAATAATTACCGATCCCGGCGCATTTATACCGGATGCCTCCACCCGGCTGGATTTTGACAGGCAGAGACTGGATATCTCTATCCCTCAATCGGCGCTTAACGCGCGGGCACGCGGCACCGTTGATCCGTCGCGCTGGAACCAGGGCATTTCTGCACTGCTGGTAAATTACAGCATCAACGGCTCGCGCAGCTGGAGCCGGGACGGTGAGGCGCAGGATCAGCTTTACACCAATCTGCAAAGCGGTATTAATGCGGGACCGTGGCGCCTGCGTAACTACAGCACCGTGACGAAGAACAACGGAAAGCAGTCGTTTTCGTCGTTGAATACGACCCTGAGCCGCGACGTCCAGTTTTTGAGAGGGCAGTTTCAGGTCGGGGAAACCAGCACCCCCGGCGACGTGTTTGACAGCGTGATGTTTCGCGGCGCCCAAATTTTTTCCGATGACACCATGTTGCCGGAAAGCATGCGCGGCTTCGCCCCCATCATTCGGGGGATCGCCCGCACCAACGCCACGGTTACCGTGAAGCAAAACGGCTACACGGTTTATCAAACCTACGTGGCGCCTGGCAGCTTTATCATTCGCGATCTTTATCCTACGTCAGCGAGCGGCGATCTGGATATTGTCGTCACCGAAGCCGACGGCAGCGTCCAGCATTTCGTGCAGCCTTTCTCCGCGGTTCCCGTCATGCTGCGGGAAGGCCGCGTGAAGTATGCGCTGAGCACAGGCGAGTTTCGAACGACGAAGCATGGGGCACATACGCCCACATTTGGCCTGGGCACGTTGGCTTATGGCCTCTCCAATAATCTCACGCTGTACGGTGGCATCCTGGGGGCAAGTAACTATGCGTCCGGCGTGCTTGGTTCCGGCCTCAGCTTTGGCGATATAGGCTCACTATCGGCGGACGTTACCCTTGCCGAAAGCCAGCTCGTTGAGGAGAAAAATCGCCGCAGCCGGGGACAGTCCTATCGGGTGCAGTATTCAAAAACGGTGGCCACGACCGATACCACCGTGACGCTCGCAAGCTATCGCTACTCCACGGAAGGCTTTTATACCTTCCAGGAGGTGAATGAATTCAGCAGCCAGCGCTACAACAAGCGAAGCCGACTGCAACTCAACCTCAGCCAGTCGCTGCAAAGCTGGGGAAATTTTTATATTTCGGCATACCAGCAGGACTACTGGGGCAGACAGGGCTATGAGCGCAACGTCAGCACCGGCTTTAACACCAGTATTCGCGATATCAATTACTCGCTCGGCTACACCTACAGCGAAACGCCGGGCAAAGACCGTAGGGACCAGATTGTAGCCTTTAACTTACAGGTGCCGCTGAGCAAATGGCTGCCGCAAAGCTGGGCCAGCTATAGCGTGAATATGCAAAAGAACGGTCCTGAGACGCACCTGGTGGGTCTGAGCGGCACCGCACTCTCTGATAATAACCTGAGCTACCTTGTTCAGCAGGGCTATACGTCGTCTGGCGGAGAATCGAGAAGTTCCCTAAGCGGAACCTATAAAGGCGGCTACGGTACCGTAAGCGCAGGCTACAACTACAGCCGACAGAACAGTCAGCTGAACTTCGGTCTGCAGGGGGGGATTGTCGGCCACGAGCATGGCGTGACGTTCTCTCAGCCGCTGGGGGATACCATTGTGCTGCTAGAAGCGCAGGGCGCATCAGGCGTGAGCGTGCGCAATAACCCTGGCGTTAAAACGGACTGGCGCGGATATGCGGTAGTGCCCTATGCCAGCGCTTATCAGGAAAACCGGATTGCGATAGACATCGGTTCGCTGGGGCCGGACGTGGATGTGGACGAATCCGTAGTCAACGTCGTACCTACGCGCGGTGCCGTAGTGCGAGCGACGTTCAAAGCGAGAACGGGGTTCCGGGCTCTGATAACGTTGCTGTATCAGAACTCGCCGGTGCCCTTTGGGGCCATGGTAAAGCTTAACGGAAGCGATGCGATGAGCATTGTTGGGAGCGACGGAGAGGTCTATATGAGCGGCCTGAACGACGGTGACAGCATAACGGTACAGTGGGGAGCGAAAACCTGTCGCGCCAAAATAAACTTGAACGCCTTACCGGGTAAAATTCAGCGTACCGCTGCGACGTGTCGTTAAATTTCTCATTGCGTTAATACGTATTATTACTTTTACGAGAGAAGGCCTACGCCTTGCCTGAAATGAAGGAACATATCATGTCCACCGTATTTAAAATCGCGACGGCAGCCGTGGGATGCGCTGTCTCTCTGAATGCCTTTGCGCTGTGTTCTGCAAACGACGTAGCGGTCAACTTCGATCACAATATTGTCGTTCAGCGGGATGCGCCGGTTGGAACGGTATTAGCAACGATAATTACCAGTAACCCCATAAAATGTGACCCTGAGGGTCAGCAAATCGGATACGATGGCTCGTGGTTTATTCAGCTCTCCGGGGCGAATACGGATTACGGCGCCTCGCCGCTGGCAAACGTGCGGGCGACAGAGGTTCCTGGCATTGGCATCCGGTGGAAGAACTTTTCCAGCACCACGCAAAGTAGCGAATTTGTCACCAGAATGGACCTCAATAACCCGAACTGGAGGCGAGGGATCCTCCAGGATGGTGTATCAACGTTCACGGATACTTTTGAGCTGATCAAAACCAGCACTACCCCGGAGACGGGCTCAATACCCGCTCTGGCGATAAATATGGAATACAGTACTCCGAGAAGTAATAACATTATGCGCCTGCCGCTTTTTAAATATATATTTTCGCCGATGAATATAAGCACTGCATCCTGTCAGATTGAAGATAAAAATTTGAATATTAATATGGGAATTGCGCTATTACCGAAGTTTAACGGCGTCGGCAGCACCCAGAATCAGGTGACATTTTCCATACCGCTTATCTGTAGTGCACAGACCGCAGTGAATGTGACGTTGGATAATGTCAGCCCGCTTGCCGATCCTGTTAACGGAGTTTTGGGGTTAAACAGCAGTTCGACGGCTACAGGTTTGGGCATTCAGCTAAAATATAACGATTCGCCCGTGCAGTTCGGCAAGCTTATTAAATACGGCACGACGACCTCGGCAGGAGAAATCGTCAATATTCCCTTTAAGGCCGCGTATTATATGACCTCTGCGAATGCTCGATCAGGCTCGGTGAGCGCCACGGCGTCGTTTACTATGACCTATCGTTAACGCATTATTTGAAATACCCTCGCATCCGGCCTGTTCTGCGCGGTTTCCACCGAATGCCTGAAAGATAACAGCCGAATCAAGCAGAATGGGTTATGGGGATCATTTTTTCAGGCATGTTTGGTGTCGGGTTGAGCCTCTGCATTCCCGTCGGCAGGAGAGCCTTACAGCAGAGTGATCGCCTGTTCGCCGTGCTGTCGCCAGTGAAGGGTGAAGGCGGTGGCTTTGGCGTATCCTGCGCGTTGAAGGGTTAATGCCAGGATAAGCGTTTTATCGTCGAGCTGTGTGACGCGAGTGCTGTCAAACCCCATCCAGGACTGTACCTTCGGAAAGAGGGCTTTGAACAGGCTCTCTTTGGCGCTAAACGCCAGCGTCAGGGCGAGGGGGAACGGAAAACCTGAGCAGGAAAGGACGAGCTCTTCCTGGGCATCAATTACGCCGTCTTTTATTTCCTGAGCTTCATTCTCGGAGAGGATCGTTTCGCAATCGATGCCGATAATCGCCGGATGGTCGCATGCCACAACCGCCATCGCCTGCGTGCCGCTGTGGGTGATGCTCCCTGAAACGCCTTCCGGCCAGAGCGGTTCACCGCTGGGGCCGATGCCGGGCACAGTGTGGTCAGGTAAGGCATGCGCGGCGGCGATGCGGCCTGCCAGATGCTCGGCTTTGCGTTTGCGCCCGGCGTTTGCAAGCTCAGCGTGGTGGGGGAGCCAGAGGAGATCGGCGTCGGTGAAGGTGGTTGGGTCGAAGGTGACGTGGTGTACGGTATGGCCGGCGAGAATGAACGTGCGGTGGGTGGTGTGCATGGTTTCCCCTCTATCAATAAATAGTGCGGCCTGATGCCCTCACCCAGCCCTCTCCCACAGGGAGAGGGCGGCGTTGTTGCCTTTATCAGAATCGCGTATTCACGCTCATATACCACGTGCGGCCTGGCTCATTATAGGTATAAGCCCCCGCGCCGTACATATACGCGCCGGTGGTGGCGTTCCCGGTCGTCTGGGCATTACCCGCACGCCACTGACGCTTGTCGAAGACGTTATCCACGCCGCCGGTCAGGCTGACGTTTTTGGTCATGTCCCAGGTCGCGCTCAGACCAACGATGCTGTACGGGCTGACTTCATCTTTCTCAGACCCGGTCACTGGCTGACCTTTGTAGGTGTACTTCTTCGGCTGCTGCTTGCCGTACCAGGTAAAGGTCGACTGGAGCGACACGTCCTGATGAACCTGCCAGCTCAGGGTCGAGTTCAGCGTGTACTCCGGAATGATCGACAGACGGTCGCCGGTCTCCTTGTTCTTGCTCTGCAGCATGTAGGTGATGTTGTTGGTCCAGTTAATGGTGTCGCTGACCGGCACGTTCAGGGAGCCTTCCAGCCCTTCAACCACCGCTTTCGGTACGTTTTCCCACTGGTAGATATCCGTCTGCACTTTACCGGACGAGGTGTGGCCGATCGGCGCGTAGCCCGCTTCGATCTTGTTGCGGTAGTCGTTGCGGAACCAGGTCACGCCCGCCAGCCAGCCGTCGCGCTTCCACTCCAGACCAATCTCTTTGTTGATGCTGGTTTCGGCCTTAAGATCGTCGTTACCCATCATGTAGCAGCCTACGCCGTCGGAGCTGGCGTAGCAGCCCTGACCTTTGCTGTAGAGCAGGTAGTTCGGGTTGGTCTGATACAGGCTCGGCGCCTTATAGGCGCGGGCGATGCCCATCTTCAGCGTGAAGTCATCCCCCAGACCCTGCGACAGGTTCAGGGACGGGCTCCAGTTGTTGCCGACGATGGTGTGGTGGTCGAAGCGCAGGGCAGGGGTCAGCATGGTGCTGTCGGTCAGCTCCATGTTGTTTTCGGCGAACAGAGAGAAAATCTCTGCCGAAGTGTACGGGCTGCGGTCATTGCTCATGCCCGGAATGGTGCCGCCCTGCTGAGTTTGGGTGAAGGAGGTTGAGTCCTTCATGCGCTGCTGGTTCCACTCGGTGCCAAGCGTCAGGTTCTGGTTAACGAGGAAATCAATCGGCAGGTTGATTTCGCTGTGCAGCATCACGTCGGCCAGATCGGTGTCGGTGAATTTATTGCTGTTGAACAAGCCTTCCGTACCGCCCGCCAGCCCTTCACCCAGACGGGAGTTGCGGGTGTGCTCGTACTGCGCCCAGTTGCTGGTGGTAATGCCGTTATCCCAGCCGCCGTTCCAGGTCACCGCGAAGTTCTGGCGATAGATACGGTTGGTTTCTTTGCCGTAGTTCTTTTTCACCAGGCCGCTGGAGCTGTTGTCGTTGTTAGTGTTCTGGGTATCACCGGCGTAGAGGTTGTTCTGGCGGCTGTAGCCCGCCTCAAATTCCAGAGACTGCATCGGCGCAAAGTCCCAGCGCACCACGCCGTTGATGTCTTTATTTTCTACACCCTCGCGGCCAGCAGGCAGCGTGTCGGCGTAGGCACCGGTACGGTCAGACTGGTGACCCTGGTTGATGTCCCACGCGTCGGCCTGGGTTTTGTCCAGGTTACCGAACATGCGGAAGCTGAAGTCGCCGCCCAGCGGGCCGCTCAGGCTGAAGTTGGTGCGTTTGGTGGAACCTTCATCCTTGTGCTCAGGCGCATTCAGGTAGGTGTTCCAGGAGCCGTGCCACTGGTCGTCGAATTTTTTGGTGATGATGTTCACCACGCCGCCTGCCGCGCCGTTGCCATAGCGCGCGGCGGCCGGACCGCGGATCACTTCGATGCGCTCGATCATCTCCGGCGGCACCCAGCCGGTATCGCCGCGGGTGTCACGCTCGCCGCGCCAGCCCAGACGGATGGAGTTACGGCTGGTCACCGGCTTGCCGTCGATCAGGATCAGGGTGTTTTCTGGCCCCATGCCGCGGATATCAATCTGACGGTTATTCCCGCGCTGGCCGCTGGTGGAGTTACCGGTCAGGTTAACGCCCGGCATGGTGCGGATGATTTCCGCCACGTCGCGCGCGGGCGGGTTTTTGCGGATCTCATCGGCGGTGATGGTCGATACCCCCGGCGCCTGCAGATTCTGCTCGGCGGCGGTGATCACCATCGTATCTTCGTGCTGCGCAGAGGCGGTGTTGTCGTCTGCCAGAGCAGGCAGCGCGACGCCATAAATCCCTAAATTGACCAGCAAGGCCAGAGAGTGAATCTTCTTATTCATTGTACGTCCTGCTTTTGTGGTTGTTTTATGAGCGCTTCCCACAGCGCGGGCACTACGCTATTGCAAATGCAAATAGTTATCAATAATATTATCAATAAAATTTGCTCTGAAACAAAAAAGACTGTTAAACATGGGGTTATAAGGGTGACGGCGTTAACAACGGGAAGTGAAGCGTGGTGGCAGTCGAAAAACGGGCCTGAATGGACGCCGGAAAAGGGAAACTATCGCGTCACGTTCTGGTGGCGTGACCCGGCAGGAACGCAAAGAACGTCACCGATTAAACGCGTCTGGCTCTACGTCACCGGCGTGACCGATCACCACCAAAATGCCCGCCCGCAGTCCCTCGAACGCATTCCCGATACCGACGTCTGGCAGTGGCAGGGCGAGTTCAGCCCCGAGTGGCGCGGAAGCTACTGTTTTATCCCTTCCGTGAATGAAAACGATTTTGCCAGCGTTGTGTTTGAAGGCGAGCAGCCGGAACGCATGGCGCTGCGTGAAGGCTGGCGCAAGCTGCTGCCGCACGCGGTTTCAGACCCGCTGAACCCGCAAAGCTGGCGCGGCGGGCGTGGCCATGCCGTCTCGGCGCTGGAAATGCCGCAAGCACCCGTTCAGCCGGGGTGGAATCATCCCGATACGCCGTATCAGCCGCCAGTCTGCATTGAGTGGGAAAGCGCGCGCCTGAAAAATCGCCGCCGCATCTGGATTTTCACCACCGGGGATCATAGCCCGGAACGCCCGCTGGCGGTGCTGCTCGACGGGCAGTTCTGGGCCGAAAGCATGCCGGTCTGGCCTGCGCTGGCGTCGCTCACCGCCGGGCGCAACCTGCCGCCAGCGGTCTACGTCTTAATCGATGTTATCGATATGACGCATCGCAACCGCGAGCTGCCGTGCAATCCCGACTTCTGGCTGGCGGTGCAGGAAGAACTTCTCCCCCTTGTTAAAAAACGCGTGCCGTTTAGCGACCGTGCTGACCGTACGGTGGTGGCTGGCCAGAGCTTTGGCGGTCTCGCGTCGCTTTATGCTGGCCTCAACTGGCCGCAGCGTTTTGGCTGCGTGCTTAGCCAGTCCGGCTCCTACTGGTGGCCACACCGCGGCGGCCAGCAGGACGGGCTGTTAATCGAGCAACTTAAAACCGGCGAAATATCCCCTCGCGGGTTACGCATCTTTCTTGAGGCCGGGCGCAACGAGCCGCTCATCTTCCGCGCGAATCAGGCGATTTATGCCGAACTGCACACACACCAACCGGTTATCTGGCGTCAGGTTGACGGCGGACACGATGCGCTTTGCTGGCGCGGTGGGCTGACGCAGGGGCTTATCACCCTCTGGCAGCCGCTTATTCACTAACGGAGTCTGTATGGAATTCAGCAATCCTTTCGATAATCCGCAGGGACAGTTCGTCATTTTGCAAAACGACCAGGGGCAGTACAGCCTGTGGCCACAGCAGTGCGAACTGCCGGCAGGGTGGGGCGTGGTGTGCGAAGCACAGTCTCAGGAGGCGTGCCAGCAGTGGCTGGCGGAACGCTGGCAGACGCTTGAGCCGTCTTATTTCGCGGGGGAGAACGCATGAACCGTCTTCCTCTCGTCGCCGCCCAGCCGGGGATCTGGATGGCGGAACAGCTGTCCACGCTGCCAAACGCCTGGAGCGTGGCGCACTACACCGAGCTGAAAGGCGACATTGACGCGCCGCTGCTGGCAAAAGCCATTGCCGCGGGCATGATGCAGGCCGATACCCTGCGCATGCGCTTTGCGGAAGACAACGGTGAGGCGTGGCAGTGGGTGGATGACACCTTCATTCTGCCGGAACCGTCCATCGTTCGCGTTGATTCCCACGCCGCCGCCGTGGCGCTGATGGAATCCGATCTTAACCAGAACCTGCGCGTCGACAGCGGGCAGCCGCTGGCCTTTCATCAGCTGATTCAGGTCGGTGAAAACCACTGGTACTGGTATCAGCGCTATCACCATCTGGTGGTGGATGGCTTCAGCTTCCCGGCCATAACCCGCCAGATCGCCGCGATTTATGCCGCGTGGAAAAAGGGCGAACCCACGCCGGAATCCCCGTTTACGCCATTCGCAGAGGTGGTGGACGAGTATCAGCGCTATCGCGACAGCGAGGCGTACCGGCGCGACGGCGCCTTCTGGGCCGGGCAGGGCAAAGAGCTGCCTTCTCCGGTCTCGCTCTCCTCCGCGCCGCTGCCGGGCCGCGCCGCCACGACCGACATTCTGCGTCTGAAAATTACCGCCGACGGCCGCGCCTTCAGCCAGCTTGCACAGGCGGCAGGGCAGGTACAGCGCACCGACCTGGCGCTTGCGCTGGTGGCGCTGTGGCTGGGGCGCCTCACCGGACGGCTGGACTACGCCGCCGGGTTTATCTTTATGCGCCGGATGGGATCCGCGGCGCTCACCGCGACCGGGCCGGTGCTTAACGTCCTGCCGCTGGCAGTCAATATCGATCCCCAGGAGAGCCTGCCCTCGCTGGCGCTGCGCCTGGCGAACCAGCTGAAAAAATGCGCCGCCACCAGCGCTACGACGCCGAGCAGATCGTGCGCGACAGCGGGAAAGCATCGGGGGATGAAGCGCTGTTTGGCCCGGTGCTGAACGTTAAAGTGTTCGACTATCAGCTGGATATCGACGGCGTGGAGGCCATCACCCACACGCTGGCGACCGGCCCGGTGAACGATCTGGAGCTGGCGCTGTTCCCGGACGAGCAGGGCGGGCTGAGCATGGAGATCCTCGCCAATAAGCAGCGCTACGACGAGGCGACGCTGACGCGTCACGTGGCGCGCCTGAACGCGATGCTGGTGCAGTTTGCGGCCAACCCTGCCCTGCGCTGCGGCGAGGTGGAAACCGTTTCAGAGCAGGAATATGCAAAGCTCGCGCGCATCAACGATACCGGGCTGGTGCTGCCGTCCACCACGCTCGCGGATCTGGTGGCGGAACAGGCGAGCAAAACGCCGGATGCCCCGGCGCTGGTGGATGCGCACGTTGAACTCAGCTATCGTCAGATGCGCGAGCAGGTCGTCGCGCTGGCAAACCTGCTGCGCGCGCGCGGCGTGAAGCCGGGCGACAGCGTGGCGGTGGCCCTGCCGCGCTCGGTATTCCTGACGTTAGCGCTGCACGGCATTGTGGAGGCGGGCGCCGCGTGGCTGCCGCTCGACACCGGCTACCCGGACGATCGCCTGCGGATGATGCTCGAGGACGCGAAGCCGTCCCTGCTCATTACCACCGACGAACAGCTTCCGCGCTTTAGCGATCTGTCCGTCGAGACGTTTAGTTACAACACACTTTTACCGGCCACCGATGCTGAACCGCTGCGTCTGGCAAAGCCGGAGCAGACGGCGTACATCATCTTTACCTCCGGCTCGACCGGGCGTCCAAAAGGGGTCATGGTCGGCCATACCGCCATCGTTAACCGCCTCAAGTGGATGCAGGACCATTATCCGCTGACGGCGTTTGACGTGGTGGCGCAGAAAACGCCGTGCAGCTTTGACGTGTCGGTGTGGGAGTTCTGGTGGCCGTTTATCGCCGGGGCGAAGCTGGTGATGGCGGAGCCGGACGCGCACCGCGATCCGCAGGCGATGCAGAGCTTCTTCGCGCACTACGGCGTGACCACTACCCACTTCGTGCCGTCGATGCTGGCGGCGTTTGTCGCCTCGCTGACGGCGGAAAACGTCGACTGCTGCAGAACGCTTAAGCAGGTGTTCTGCAGCGGCGAAGCGCTGCCGACGGCGCTGTGCCGCGAGTGGGAACAGCTGACGCACGTGCCGCTGCATAATCTTTACGGCCCGACGGAAGCGGCGGTGGACGTCAGCTGGTATCCGGCGTTTGGGCCCGAGCTGGCGGCGGTGGAAGGCAACAGCGTGCCGATCGGCTTCCCGGTGTGGAACACGGGGCTGCGCATTCTGGATGCGATGATGCGCCCGGTACCGTTCGGCGTGGCGGGGGATCTCTACCTCACCGGCATCCAGCTGGCGCAGGGATATCTGGGACGCCCCGATCTCACCGCCAGCCGCTTTATCGCCGACCCGTTCGCGCCGGGCGAGCGGATGTACCGCACCGGAGACGTTGCCCGCTGGCTGGATAACGGCGCGGTGGAATATCTGGGCCGCAGCGACGACCAGCTCAAAATTCGCGGCCAGCGCATCGAGCTGGGTGAAATCGACCGGGCGATGCTGTCGCTGCCGGACGTGGCGCAGGCCGTGGCGCACGCCTGCGTCTTCAACCAGGCGGCGGCAACGGGCGGCGATGCCCGCCAGCTGGTGGGGTACGTGGTTTCTGAATCCGGCTTACCGCTGGACCGCGACGCGCTGCTGGACTCGCTCAGGGCACAGTTGCCGCCGCATATGGTGCCGGTGGTGCTGCTGCAAATCAGCGCGCTGCCGCTGAGCGCCAACGGCAAGCTCGACCGCAAGGCGCTGCCGCTGCCGGAACTGACCGGTAAAACCTCCGGTCGCGCGCCGGAAAGCGAAACTGAAATCGCCGTGGCGCAGGCGTTTGCCGCGCTGCTGGGCTGTGAGATCAGCGACATTGAGGCGGATTTCTTTGCCCTCGGCGGCCACTCGCTGCTGGCGATGCGTCTGGCGGCGCAACTCAGCCGCGCGTTCAACCGCAAGGTCACGCCGGGGCAAATTATGGTCGCCTCGACGGTGAGTAAGCTTAGCGCGCTGCTGGACTCGCAAATGAGCGACGAGCAGGCGCAGCGTCTGGGGTTTGAAACCCTTCTGCCGCTGCGTGAGGGCGACGGCCCGACGCTGTTCTGCTTCCATCCGGCGTCCGGCTTTGCCTGGCAGTTTAGCGTCCTGGCGCGCTACCTCAGCCCGCGCTGGTCAATTACCGGCATTCAGTCTCCTCGACCAGAGGGGCCGATGCAGCAGCGTGCGGATCTGGATGGGGTGATTGAGCATCACCTGAATACGTTGCGTAAGCAGCAGCCGCAGGGGCCGTATTATCTGTTCGGCTATTCTCTCGGCGGCACGCTGGCGCAGGGCATTGCTGCGCGTCTGCGCGAGCAGGGTGAAGAGGTGGCCTTCCTCGGCATGCTGGACACCTGGCCGCCGGAAACCCAGAACTGGGCGGAAAAAGAGGCCAACGGCCTCGACCCGGCGGTGCTGGCGGAAATCGAGCGCGAGCGGCAGGCGTTTATCGCCGCCCAGCAGGGACAGGGCTCCAGCGAGCTGTTTAACGCTATCGAAGGCAACTACGCCGATGCGGTGCGGCTGCTCACCACGGCGCACAGTTCACGCTTTGATGGTAAAGCGACGCTGTTCGTTGCCGAACGCACGCGCATGATGGAGCCGCAGGCCGCCTGGGCACCGTGGGTGGGGGAACTGGAGGTGTACAGCCAGGACTGCGCCCACGTGGATATCATTTCACCGCAGGCGTTTGAGAAAATTGGGCCAGTGTTGATGGAGATTTTGGGGTAACGTCAAAAGCGCCGGGTGGCGGCTACGCCTTACCCGGCCTACGGGAGCCGAGTGTAGGCCGGGTAAGGCGTGCCGTCACCCGGCAATTACCGCCGACCTAACGGCACCACCAGCGGCGTTCCCGCCACCGGATCGTCAATAATCATGCAGCGCATACCGTAGATCCGCGCGATCAGCTCCGGCGTGACAATCTCCTTCGGCGCACCCTGGGCCACAATCTCCCCGTCGCGCAAGGCAATCAGGTGCGTGGCGTAACGGCACGCCTGGTTTAAATCGTGCAGCACCGCCGCCAGAGTATAGCCCTGCGTGCGGTTCAGCTCGCTCAGCAGCTCCAGCAGATCAATCTGATGGCTGATGTCCAGCCAGGTTGTCGGCTCGTCCAGCAGCATGATCGACGTTTCCTGCGCCAGCACCATCGCAATCCACGCCCGCTGACGCTGGCCGCCGGAGAGGGTGTCCACGCTCTGCTGGGCGAGATCGGTGATGCCCGTCGCCTCCATCGCGCGGTTCACCGCCTCGTCGTCCTCTTTACGCCAGCGGGTAAACAGCGGCTGGTGCGGGTAGCGCCCGCGCGAGACCAGCTCCTGCACCGTGATGTCCCCCGGCGTGGTGGCGTTTTGCGCCAGCAGCCCGATGCGCCTGGCCACTTCTTTGCTGGCGAAGCGCTGGATCTGCTCCCCGTCCAGTAAGACACTGCCCTCCACCGGCGTCATCAGGCGGCTCAGCGTGCGCAGCAGGGTCGATTTTCCGCAGCCGTTCGGGCCGATAATCGCCGTGAAGTGGCCGTCCGGAATGGCGACGGATAAATCGCGGGCAACGATTTTTTTGCCGTAGCCGAGGGTGAGATGTTCGCCGCGCAAGCGGGTGATTGAATCTGTCATTTCTTGCGTGACTCCTGAACGAGCAAGACGATAAGGTAAATGCCGCCGAGGCTGACGGTCACCACGCCCACCGGAAGCTGGTATGGCATAAACAGCCGCTGGGCGCAGAGATCGGCGGCCAGCAGTAACAGCGCGCCGCACAGCGCCGCCTGAGTTAATCCCCAGCGCGCCGTCCCGCTTAGACGTCGAGCGATATGCGGCGCAACAAGGGCGATAAACGAGATCGGCCCGGCGATGGCGGTAGACGCTGCGGTCAGCAAGACCGCCACCAGCATCAGCATCAGGCGCGAGCGCTCGACGCTCACGCCCAGCGCGCAGGCGCTGTCGTCGCCCATCTCCATCAGCCGCATGCGTCGCACCAGCAGCAGCGCGCCGATAAACATCAGCACAATCAGCGGCGCGGCGGGCCAGGTTTTGCCCCACGTCAGGCCGTTGAGAGAACCTGCGTACCACAGCCCGGCGGAAAGCGCCGTTTCCAGCGAGGCCTGCAGCAGCAGCCAGGTATTGAAGGCCATCAGCATCGCACGGATGCCGATACCGATAATGATCAGCCGGAAGGTGTCGATGCCGTTGCGCCAGGCCAACAGCCAGATAACCAGCGACGTCAGAATGCCGCCCGCCATCGCCGTGAAGGTAATGGCCGTCAGGTGCTGGCCGAACAGCACCATCGCCACCAGCACGCCGCTCCAGGCCCCGGTATTGAGGCCCATCACGTCCGGGCTGCCGAGCGGGTTGCGCATCAGCGACTGGAATATCGCGCCGCTGACGCCAAGCGCCGCGCCGACCAGGATTGCCATCGCCACGCGCGGCAGTCGCCACTCGGTGACCACCATGGTGATGTTACGCGGCGCGTTGCCGGTGAGAGCGTGAAAGACCTGCGCGAAATCAAGCGTTACGGCACCGCTTTGCAGGCTCCAGACCGCCAGCAGCAGACTGGCGACGACCAGCAGGGAGACGCTGGTGACTAAACGCCGGGACGGGGCCCTCATGCGCCACCTCCGCGTTTACGGCGCACCAGGAAAATCAGCACCGGCGCGCCGATAAAGGCGCTGACCACCGAGACGCGCAGTTCACCCGGCACCAGCAGGCGGCCCAGCACGTCGGCAAACAGCAGCAGGGCAGGCGTCGCCAGCAGCGTCACCGGCAGGGACCAGCGGTGATCCGCCCCCACCAGCCAGCGCGCCATGTGCGGCATCATCAGGCCGATAAAGGCGATCGGCCCGACCACGGCGGTCGCGCTGCCGCACAGCACGGTGATGGCCAACAGGCCAATCAGCTGCGTGCGCGCGACGCGGTTGCCGAGCGCGGTGGCGGTGTCGCTGCCGAGGCTCAGGCTGTTCAGCGCCCGGCTTAACGACAGCGCTACGGCGGCGGCAATCATCACCGGGATCGCCACCACTTTCAGCGTTTCAAGAGTGCGGATATCCAGCGAACCGGCCTGCCAGAAGCGCAGCTGGTCGTAAACGTCCGGGTTGAGCAGGGCGATGCCGTTGGACAAGCCTTCCAGCACCGCGGCAAGCGCCACGCCCGCCAGCGTCAGGCGTACCGGGCTCAGCTGTCCGCCGCCCTGGCTGCCGGTAAACGCGACCACCAGCGAGGCGGCCAGCGCGCCGCAGAAGGCCATTACCAGCTGCTCAGACGGAGAGGTGAAGCCGAACAGCGCCGCGCCGAGTACGATGGCAAAGCTGGCGCCGGCGTTCACGCCGAGAATGCCGGGGTCCGCCAGCGGGTTGCGGGTGAGGGTTTGCATCAGGGCACCGGCAAGGCCGAGCGCGCCGCCGGCCAGCAGCCCGGCAAGGGTGCGGGGCAGGCGGGCGTCGAGCACGATAGTGCAGTCAGCGCTTTGGCAGGTGCCAGTAAGCGCATCAACGATGACGGACGCGGGAAGCGGCTTCGCGCCGACCAGCAGGCTGAGTGCAATCGCCAGGATTAACAGCAGCAATAAAACGGGCACGGCAACGGCGCGCACCGAAGATGAGGAAAACGACATAGCAACATCCATGATTTGATAATGATAGTGATTATCGTTATCTATCTTATTTGGCTATGTTAGCATGTGCGCCCATGGAATGGGTAGAATTACACTCAAGGCTTTGTCATGAATCAAAAATCCTGGCTGCTCAACCTCAGCCTGCTTAAAACGCACCCGGCGTATCGCGCCGTGTTTATTGCCCGCTTTATCTCCATTTTATCCCTCGGCCTGCTCGGCGTGGCCGTGCCGGTACAGATCCAGACGATGACCCACTCCAGCTGGCTGGTAGGGCTATCCGTCACCTTAACCGGCGGGGCGATGTTTATCGGCCTGATGGTCGGCGGCGTGCTGGCGGACCGCTACGAGCGTAAAAAGCTGATCCTGCTGGCGCGCGGCACCTGCGGCGTGGGCTTTATCGGGCTGTGTCTGAACGCCATGCTCCCTGAGCCGTCGCTGATGGTCATTTATGCCCTCGGGCTGTGGGACGGCTTCTTCGCCTCGTTAGGCGTGACGGCGCTGCTGGCGGCGACGCCCGCGCTGGTCGGGCGCGAGAACCTGATGCAGGCGGGGGCGATCACCATGCTCACCGTGCGCCTCGGCTCGGTGATTTCGCCGATGGTGGGCGGCCTGCTGCTGGCAACCGGCAACGTGGCGTGGAACTACGGCCTGGCCGCGGCGGGGACGTTTATCACCACGCTGACGCTGCTGCGCCTGCCGCTGCTGCCACCTCCGCCGCAGCCGCGCGAGCATCCGCTGAAGTCCCTGATGGCCGCGATTCGTTTCCTGTTCAGCAACCCGCTGATTGGCGGGATTGCGCTGCTCGGCGGCCTGCTGACGATGGCGAGCGCGGTGCGCGTGCTCTACCCGGCGCTGGCGGGCGAGTGGCAGATGAGCGCCTCGGAAATAGGCATTCTCTACGCCGCCATTCCGCTCGGTGCGGCCTGCGGGGCGCTGGCCAGCGGCAACCTGGCACAGAGCGCGCGGCCGGGGTTGATTATGCTGCTTGCCACGCTGGCCTCGTTTATCGCCATTGGCTTCTTCAGCCTGATGCCGGTCTGGGCGCTGGGGGTGATGTGTCTGGTGATCTTCGGCTGGCTGAGCGCCATCAGCTCGCTGCTGCAGTACACCCTGATCCAGACCCAGACGCCGGAAGGAATGCTCGGGCGCATTAACGGCCTGTGGACCGCGCAAAACGTCACGGGCGATGCCATTGGCGCGGCGATCCTCGGCGGTCTGGGGGCGATAATGACCCCGGCGGCGTCCGCGAGCAGCAGCGGGTTTGTGTTAGCAATGGTTGGTGTGATCTTATTGGTGGCGCTGGTGGAATTGCGCCGGTTCAGGCAGGAGAGTGTGGTGACCTTGTAGGTCGGGTAAGGCGGAGCCGCCACCCGACAAAACGCCCGGTGGCGCTGCGCTTACCGGGCCTACGGGGATCGTGCCTGTTATTTAAACATCGCATTCAAACGCTGCAACACCAGCATCGCGCTGTAATAATCCAGGCGGAACGTCTCGGTTCCCAACGCCCATACGCGCTTGTTTTTTACCGACGGCAGGTGCGCCAGCAGCGGGTTAGCGTAAATCGCCGCCACGTCTTTCTCGTCACCGGCAAACACAAACAGCCCTTCGCCGTTCAGCCCCGTCGCCAGGTTTTCACCGCCCAGCTGGATAATGTCGTGGCGCTTGCCCTGGCTTGTTGAGGTCTGCAACCCGGCAGGCAGGTCCGCCAGCGTAAAGCCCAGCTGGTGCAGCAGCTTGCCCTGCGCCGATTCCGTGGTCCACAGGTTGGCGGAATGCGCGGCGGCGGTGTAGACGATGGCGTTCACCGGCTGCGGCGGCAGCGTCATCTGCTGTTTCACCTGCGCGAGCTGTTTATCAAACGCGGCAATGCGCTCTGCGGCCTGCTTTTCGTGTCCGGTGATCGCGCCCAGCTGGGTCAGCAGCGCCTGCCAGCTCTTGTCGTCGTAGTTGATGATAAGTGTCGGCGCAATGGCGGAAAGCTGATCGTACAGCGCCAGCGCGGAATCCCCGCCGGTAGCGCTGATCAAAATCAGGTCAGGCATTTGCGCGGCCACCGCTTCAGCGCTGGGCTCGCCGATATACAGCCGGGCAACCTTGCGCTGCTTCGCGATATCGCCCCACTGGCGCAGGAAACCCTGTCCATCCGCCACGCGGTTGTTCGGCGTGGTCGCGCCGCTGGCGACGACCGGTGCGTCAATGGCCAGCAGGGAGCCGGTTAAGGTCACGCTGGTGGAGACAATGCGCGTCGGTTTGTGCTCAAGGGTATGTACCCCGCGGCTGTCGGTCACCTGACGCGGCCAGTCGGCGGCAGCGGCTGAGGTAAGTCCTAAAACAAAAAGTGATAATAAAAGCAGGGGATTACGGAAAACGGCAGGGAATTTCACAGCGCGGGATCCTGTTTTGTTGGAGATAATGCTTCTCATTTTCATGGTTGCCGCAACGGGATGCAAGCTTTTGTCGCACAAGTTATTTGCCCGACGGTTGACAGCGAAGCGATGTGGGATTAGGTTAGCCGACGAAAATATAAATGATAATCATTATTGATTCTTTTATCATTTTGAGGAGGATGATATGGATACGTCCCTGGCTGAGGAAGTTCAGCACGCCGCAACCACGCTGGAATCAGACCGTTTTTTCTTTATGTCACCTTACCGCAGCTTTACCACGTCAGGCTGCTTTGCCCGCTTCAGTGAACCCGCCGTCGGCGGTGACGATCCGGCGGGTCGCTTCCAGCAAAAATTAGCCCAGGCCTTCCGCACGGCAAAAGCCAGCGGTATTGCTCACCCGGTGATGGTGGGGGCGATCCCGTTCGACACCCGCAAGCCCTCGTCGCTGTTTATTCCGCAACGCTGGGAGACCTTTTCCCGTCCCGCACGTCAGCAGTCCGCACGCTATTTTTCCGGCGCGCAGGCCCTGAAGGTGACACAACGCGCCGAGATCCCGCCGCAGCCCGTCTTCGAAGAGATGGTCGCTCGCGCCGCGTCGCTGACCGCCACGCCGCAGGTGAACAAGGTGGTCCTGTCGCGCCTGATTGATATCGCGACCGACAAACGCCCGGACAGCGGCGCCCTGATGGAGCGCCTGATCGCCCAGAACCCGGCGAGCTTCAACTTCCACGTGCCGCTGGAAGACGGCGGGGTGCTGCTGGGCGCCAGCCCGGAGCTGCTGCTGCGCAAAGAGGGGGCGCACTTTAGCTCGCTGCCGCTGGCGGGCTCCGCGCGCCGTCAGCCTGACGATGTGCTGGATCGCGAGGCGGGCAACAAGCTGCTGGCCTCCGAAAAGGACCGTCACGAGCACGACCTGGTCACCCAGGCGATGAAGGCCATTCTGGCACCGCGCAGCCACCATCTCAGCATGCCTGATTCTCCTCAGTTGATTACCACGCCGACGCTGTGGCATCTGGCGACGCCGGTTGAAGGCGAGGCGCGTGAAAACGAGAACGCCCTGACCCTGGCCTGCCTGCTGCACCCGACTCCGGCGCTGAGCGGCTTCCCGCATCAGGCGGCGAAAGAGCTGATTGCCGAACTGGAGCCGTTCGACCGCGAGCTGTTCGGTGGCATCGTTGGCTGGTGCGACAGCGAAGGCAACGGCGAGTGGGTGGTGACCATCCGCTGCGCGCGTCTTCGCGAAAATACCGTTCGCCTGTTTGCCGGCGCGGGCATTGTGCCTGCCTCCTCCCCGGTGGGCGAGTGGCGCGAGACGGACGTGAAGCTCTCCACCATGCTCAACGTTTTTGGTTTGCACTAAGGAAGACTCATGACCATTCCCTTTACCCGCTGGCCTGAGGATTTTGCCCGCCGCTACCGTGAAAAAGGCTACTGGCAGGATCTGCCGTTGACCCACATCCTGACGGATCGGGCGGACAGCGATGCGGTGGCGATTATCGATGGCGATCGCCGTATTACCTACCGCGCGCTGAATCAGGCCGTAAACAACCTGGCCTCAGCCCTTCAGGCGCGAGGATTGCAGCGCGGCGAGACGGCGCTGGTGCAGCTTGGCAACGTGGCCGAGTTCTACATGACCTTCTTCGCGCTGCTGCAAATCGGCGTCGCGCCGGTGAACGCGCTCTTTAGCCATCAGCGCAGCGAGCTGAACGCCTACGCGGCGCAGATCAAACCCGCCGTGCTGATCGCCGATCGCGACCACGCGCTGTTTGCGGGCGATGACTTCCTCAACGCTTTCGTGGGTGAACACCGTTCGGTACGCGTCGTCCTGCTTCGCGGTGACGGGGGCGAGCATGCGCTGGAGGCGGCGATTACCCGCCCGGCGGACAATTTTATTGCCAACCCGACGCCCGCCGACGAGGTGGCGTTTTTCCAGCTCTCCGGCGGCAGCACCGGCACGCCGAAGCTGATCCCGCGAACGCACAACGACTATGACTACAGCATTCGTCGCAGCAACGAGATCTGCGGCATTACCGCCGAAACGCGTTACCTGAACGCGCTGCCCGCGGCGCATAACTACGCCATGAGCTCGCCGGGGTCGTTAGGCGTTTTTACCGCGGGCGGCTGCGTGGTGCTGGCGAACGATCCGAGCGCCACGCTCTGCTTCCCGCTGATTGAACAGCATCAGATTAACGTCACCTCGCTGGTGCCGCCTGCCGTCAGCCTGTGGCTGCAGGCGATTGCCGACGGCGCGGACAGCGCGCAGCTGAAATCCCTCAAGCTGCTCCAGGTGGGGGGCGCACGCCTCTCCGCCACGCTCGCGGCGCGCATTCCGGCTGAAATTGGCTGCCAGCTTCAGCAGGTCTTCGGCATGGCGGAAGGGCTGGTGAACTACACCGCGCTCGACGATGCCCCGGAACGCATCATCAACACCCAGGGCCGCCCGATGTGCCCGGACGACGAAGTGTGGGTGGCGGACGAGCACGGCAACCCGCTGCCGCGTGGGGAGGTCGGACGCCTGATGACGCGCGGCCCGTACACCTTCCGCGGCTATTTCAACAGCCCGGAACACAACGCCAGCGCCTTCGACGCCGACGGCTTTTACTGCTCCGGGGATCTGATCGCCATTGACGAGCAGGGCTACATCACCGTGCAGGGGCGCGAGAAAGATCAGATCAACCGCGGCGGCGAAAAGATTGCCGCCGAAGAGATCGAAAACCTGCTGCTGCGCCACGAAGCGGTGATCCACGCCGCGCTGGTGAGCATGGAGGACAGCCTGCTGGGCGAGAAGAGCTGCGCGTATCTGGTGGTGAAACAGCCCCTGCGCGCGGTGGAGGTGCGCCGCTTCCTGCGCGAGCAGGGCGTCGCCGAATTCAAGCTGCCGGATCGCGTAGAGAGCGTGGATGCGCTTCCGCTGACGCCGGTCGGCAAAGTCGATAAGAAACAGTTGCGCCTGTGGCTTGCTGAACGCGCCCGGGGCTGAGGAAAAGAGTATGGCCATTCCAAAATTAACCGCTTACGCGCTGCCGACCGCCGCAGAGTTGCCGACCAGCAAGGTGAACTGGGCGTTTGAACCGGAGCGCGCCGCGCTGCTGATCCACGATATGCAGGAGTATTTCCTGAACTTCTGGGGCGAAAACAGCGCGATGATGCAGCAGGTAGTCGCGAACATCGCTAAACTGCGCGCGTACTGCAAAGAACACAATATCCCGGTGTACTACACCGCGCAGCCGAAAGAGCAGAGCGATGAAGACCGCGCCCTCCTGAACGACATGTGGGGGCCGGGCCTCACCCGCTCGCCGGAGCAGCAGCGCATCGTTGCCGAGCTGGCGCCGGACGAAGCGGACACGGTGCTGGTGAAGTGGCGCTACAGCGCGTTTCACCGCTCGCCGCTGGAGCAGATGCTGAAAGAGACCGGCCGCAACCAGCTGCTGATTACCGGCGTTTACGCCCACATCGGCTGCATGACCACCGCTACAGATGCCTTTATGCGCGACATCAAGCCGTTCTTTATTGCCGATGCGCTGGCGGACTTCACCCGCGACGAGCACCTGATGTCGCTGAACTACGTGGCAGGACGCTCGGGCCGCGTGGTGATGACCGACGAGCTGCTGCCGTCCGTTCCGGCCTCGAAGGCCGCGCTGCGCGAGCTGATCCTGCCGCTGCTGGACGAGTCCGACGAGCCGATGGATGACGAAAACCTGATCGACTACGGCCTGGATTCAGTGCGCATGATGGCGCTGGCCGCCCGCTGGCGCAAAGTACACGGCGATATCGATTTCGTGATGCTGGCCAAAAATCCGACCCTCGACGCCTGGTGGGCGCTGCTCTCCCGCGGGGTGAAGTGATGGTGTTTGATTTCACCGGCAAAACCGTCTGGGTCACGGGCGCGGGGAAGGGGATTGGCTACGCGACCGCACTGGCGTTTGCCGAAGCCGGCGCGCAGGTGACCGGGTTCGATCTGGCCTTCCCGCAGAATGACTATCCGTTTGCCACCGAAACGCTGGACGTGGCGGATGCCGGGCAGGTGCAGGAGGTGTGCGGGCGCGTGCTGGCATCGCTCGACCGCCTTGACGTGCTGGTCAACGCGGCGGGCATTCTGCGCATGGGGGCGACGGACCAGCTCTCGCAGGAGGACTGGCAGCAGACCTTCGCGGTCAACGTCGGCGGCGCGTTCAATCTGTTCCAGCAGACCATGGGCCAGTTCCGCCGTCAGCAGGGCGGGGCGATTGTTACCGTGGCGTCCGACGCTGCGCACGCGCCGCGCATCGGCATGAGCGCCTACGGCGCATCGAAAGCGGCGCTGAAAAGCCTGGCCCTGACCGTCGGGCTGGAGCTGGCGGGCAGCGGCGTACGCTGTAACCTGGTGTCGCCGGGCTCAACGGACACCGATATGCAGCGCACCCTGTGGAAAAGCGACGATGCGGAGCAGCAGCGCATTCGCGGCTTCGGCGAGCAGTTTAAGCTCGGCATTCCGCTGGGCAAAATCGCCCGCCCGCAGGAGATAGCTGCGACCGTGCTGTTCCTTGCCTCCGATGCCGCCAGCCACATCACCCTGCAGGATATCGTGGTGGACGGCGGCTCCACGCTGGGGGCGTAAATGATCTGGAAACGTCATTTATCGCTTGAGGAGCTGAACGCCACCAGCGTGAATACCCTGGTGGCGAACCTGGGTATCGTCTATACCCGCCTCGGGGATGACGCCCTGGAAGCGGAGATGCCGGTGGATGCGCGTACCCATCAGCCGTTTGGCCTGCTGCACGGCGGGGCGTCGGCGGCGCTGGCGGAAACGCTCGGCTCAATGGCCGGATTTCTGATGACCCGCGACGGGCAGAGCGTGGTGGGCACGGAGCTGAACGCCACGCATCATCGGGCGGTATCCCACGGCAAGGTTCGCGGCGTGTGTCAGCCGCTGCATCTTGGGCGTTCGAGCCAGAGCTGGGAGATTGGGGTCTTCGACGAGCAGGGGCGGCGGTGCTGTACCTGCCGGTTAAGCACGATGGTGCTGGGCTAACTCAGATCAAAGTGATCGGCTTAACACTGTGGTGTAAATCTCTGGTTTGACCACGCATTATTGCGTTTCAAAGTTGTTAAATTTTTCCGGTTGTTCTAGAAACAAAATGTAACATCTCACTGTTTCACGACAACGGACAACAACTATGAACAACTCAGGGAAATACCTTACATGGGCAGGGCTCTCCGTTGTGGGAGCTTTTGCCCTGGGCTATATCGCCCTCAACCGGGGGGAGCAGATCAACGCGCTCTGGATCGTCGTTGCCTCGGTCTGCGTTTACCTGATCGCCTATCGTTTTTATGGCCGCTATATCGCCAAGAACGTCCTGGGCGTTGATGCAACGCGCATGACGCCTGCCGTCCGCCATAACGACGGTCTGGACTATGTGCCAACCGACAAGAAAGTGCTATTCGGTCACCATTTTGCGGCGATTGCCGGGGCAGGCCCGCTGGTGGGGCCGGTGCTGGCGGCGCAAATGGGCTACCTGCCGGGGATGATCTGGATCCTCGCCGGGGTGGTGCTGGCGGGGGCGGTGCAGGACTTTATGGTGCTGTTCGTCTCCACCCGCCGCGACGGACGTTCGCTGGGTGAGCTTGTGAAAGAGGAGATGGGGGCCACTGCCGGGGTGATTGCGCTGGTGGCGACCTTTATGATCATGGTGATTATCCTCGCGGTGCTGGCGATGATTGTGGTGAAAGCGCTGACCCACAGCCCGTGGGGAACCTATACCGTTGCCTTTACCATTCCGCTGGCGCTGTTCATGGGGATCTACATCCGCTACCTGCGTCCGGGCCGCATTGGTGAAGTGTCGGTGATTGGCCTGGTATTCCTGGTGTTCGCCATTATCTCCGGCGGCTGGGTGGCGGAAAGCCCGACCTGGGCCCCGTTCTTCGACTTTACCGGCGTACAGCTGACCTGGATGCTGGTGGGCTACGGCTTTGTGGCGGCGGTGCTGCCGGTATGGCTGCTGCTGGCCCCGCGTGACTACCTCTCTACCTTCCTGAAGATCGGCACCATTGTCGGGCTGGCAATCGGTATTCTGATTATGCGCCCAACGCTGACCATGCCGGCGTTAACCAAATTTATCGACGGTACCGGCCCGGTCTGGACCGGCAATCTGTTCCCGTTCCTGTTTATTACCATCGCCTGCGGTGCGGTGTCGGGCTTCCACGCGCTGATCGCCTCCGGGACGACGCCGAAGATGCTCGCGAATGAAAATCAGGCCTGCCTGATTGGCTACGGCGGCATGCTGATGGAGTCCTTCGTGGCGATTATGGCGCTGGTATCCGCCTGTATTATCGACCCGGGCGTGTATTTCGCGATGAACAGCCCGATGGCGGTGCTGGCCCCGGCCGGCACTGTTGACGTGGTGGCTTCCGCCGCGCAGGTGGTGAGCGGCTGGGGCTTTGCCATTACCCCGGAAACGCTGACGCATATCGCTAATGAGGTGGGCGAGCAGTCCATTATCTCCCGCGCGGGCGGGGCGCCGACGCTGGCGGTCGGCATGGCGTATATTCTCCACGGCGCGCTGGGCGGGCTGATGGATGTCTCGTTCTGGTATCACTTCGCCATTCTGTTCGAGGCGCTGTTTATCCTGACGGCGGTGGATGCGGGAACCCGTGCGGCGCGCTTTATGCTGCAGGATCTGTTGGGCGTCATCTCCCCGAACCTGAAGCGGACCGATTCGCTCCCGGCTAACCTGCTGGCGACGGCGCTGTGCGTGCTGGCGTGGGGCTACTTCCTGCATCAGGGCGTGGTCGATCCGCTGGGCGGGATCAACACCCTGTGGCCGCTGTTCGGCATCGCCAACCAGATGCTGGCGGGCATGGCGCTGATGCTCTGCGCGGTGGTGCTGTTCAAGATGAAGCGCCAGCGCTATGCGTGGGTGGCGCTGGTGCCGACCGCGTGGCTGCTGATCTGTACCCTGACGGCGGGCTGGCAGAAGGCCTTCAGTCCGGACAACAAGGTGGGCTTCCTGGCGATTGCCAACAAGTTCCAGGCGATGATCGACAGCGGCAAGATCCCGGCACAGTACACCGAATCGCAGCTGTCGCAGCTGGTGTTTAACAACCGTCTGGACGCCGGGCTGACCATCTTCTTTATGGTGGTGGTCGTGGTGCTGGCGTTGTATTCTCTCAGGACCGCGCTGGCGGCGTTGAAAGTCGACGCGCCAACGGCGAAAGAGACGCCGTATGAGCCAATGCCTGAAAACCTGGAAGAGATTGTGACCCAGGCCAAAGGGGCGCATTAACCCGTGTGCCGGGTGGCGCTAGCGCTTACCCGGCCTACATTCGCTGTGAGATCAGAACTATGTTCGACACCCTTTCCAAAGCCGGTAAGTACCTGGGCCAGGCCGCCAAAATGATGATTGGCGTGCCGGACTACGACAACTACGTCGAGCATATGCGCGTCAACCATCCGGACCAGACGCCCATGACCTACGAAGAATTTTTCCGCGACCGCCAGGACGCCCGCTACGGCGGCAAGGGCGGGGCGAAGTGCTGTTAACCCTCTTTCGGGAGATAGAGGCTGATCTGCTCCTGCTTACAGCCGTAGATCGCCGCCAGCTTTTCGCGGGTGCGCTTTTGCGGACGGGAGTCCAGCGCTTCCAGCTGTGACACGGCGGACTGGCTGATGCCCAGTTTCTCCGCCACCTCCTGCTGGGATAGCCCGCGCAGGATACGCCACGCGGCCTGCAGGCTGACGTTCTGCCAGGTCATGATGCTGCACACGTCTCCGGGCAACTCCACGTCATCCAGACTATCGTGTTCGACCTCAATATCCTCCAGATCGTCATCGGTTTCGTCGTCGATCTCTGCCATCTGTGAGCACATGCGGAAGTATTCGTGATAAGGAATAACCACATACTGCGTTTTACCGTTATCGTCCTTAATTAGCTGAACAGCCATAGGTGGCTTTCTCCTCATGCAGGTAAGTCGTTGAAGTTCTGCGCTTGACGGCTAAAACATAACAATGGTTATCGGGATCGTCCCGAAGCGTATAGATGATGCGGTAATCGCCAACGCGTAGCCGGAAATGATTTTCTGTCGCCGATATTTTTTTGATATCGGGCCGGGGTGCCGAGCGGTCATCCAGTTCGGCAAGCTTTACCTCAATGCGGCGTTGATACCGCTCGTCAATTCTGGAAAAAGCCTTTTTTGCACCATTAGACCAGACAATCTTCATCCGTACCTCCACTGTACGCCCACACAAATTATAAGGAAATAATAAGACTATTAGATAAATTCCGAATTTCTTATGGGGTACTGTAGAGCGGACATAAAACGGAAGTAAGCGGTAAAAAGCGAAACATCGAGGCGGCTCGACAAGGCCTCTGCCGGGCGGCAGAGGCTTTCAGGAAATTTGCGATCAGGCGTTCAACCCGCCGTCGACATCCAGCCCTGTGCCGGAGATCTGCCCGGCCGCCGGGCTGGCGAGGAAGGTGACCGCCGCCGCGATATCTTCCGGCTGGCCGTAGTGGCCGACCGCAATCATCTGGCGCTGGGCTTCCGCCTGTTCGCCGTCTTCCGGGTTCATATCGCTGTTGGTCGGTCCGGGATGTACCAGGTTAACGGTTATGCCGCGCGGGCCCAGATCGCGCGCCAGGCCGCGAGTGAGGGAGTTAAGGGCAGACTTGGTCATCGAGTAAACGGCAATGCCCGGCATCGCCACGCGGTTCGCCAGACAGCTGCCGATGTTGATGATGCGCCCGCCGTCGGACATGTGCACCAGCGCTTCCTGAATGGCGATCACCACGCCACGAATGTTGACGTTGATCAGGGCGTCAATGTCCGCCAGCGTCATGGACTCCAGCGGGCCGCCGCGCGCAATCCCTGCGTTGTTGACCAGAATGTCCAGCCCGCCGAGGGAACGCGCCGCATGGGTGACGGCATCCTGAATCGCCTGCGCGCTGGCGCTGTCGGCCTGAATCGCTTCGCCGTGCCGCCCAAGCGCCTTAATTTCATCGGCGACCGCCTGGGCTTTATCGGCGGATTTTTCATACGTAATAACCACATCGGCACCGGCGCGTGCCAGCGACAGCGCGATAGCCCGACCCAATCCACGGCTGGCGCCGGTAACCAGCGCCTTTTTACCTGTTAAATCGATCTGCATGATGACCTCGTGACGAGAGTGGTGAGAATCATCATTAGGTATAGCCTGTCGGCGCGATTAACGGCTGAAGGATTCCACCTTCTCAAACGCGGCGCGCAGAACGTCAGGCGTTAACGTCACCGGCAGAGAGTGAATTGACTCCACCGGACGCAGGGTGTGAGCTATCACCTTATCCAGCTCGTCGCGGTTGTGAATATCGACGTCCAGCGCGCGAAGCGTGGTCGGCAGGTTAAAGCGCCGGTACGCCGCCACCAGCTGCGCCAGCACGTCGTCCTGGCCGAGCAGGGCGCTCTGGACCAGAATGCCGTAGGCCACCTTGGTGCCGTGCAGGTATTTTTCCGTCTGCGGCAGCACGGTTAGGCCGTTGTGCACCGCATGCGCCGCCGCCACGCGGGTATAGCGCTCGCCCAGACCGCCGACCATCCCGCCGCCGGCGATAATCGCGTCCACCACGTCCCGGAACGCCTGCGTCTGTTCGCCGCGCTGCTGGTCGGCCAGCGCTTCCTCACTGTGCTCCAGCAGCACGTCGCGGATCGCCAGCGCGCCGTTAAGGCCAAGCCGCACGGTCAGCGGCAGGTTCTCCGGCTCAGGTGCCAACACCACCGCTTCGTACCACTTCGCCAGCGTATCGCCGATACCCGCCAGCAGGTATTCGGCCGGGGCGTTGAGAATGATCTGCGGCTCCACCAGCACCAGGAAGTTGGCGTCATCGAAGATCTCAAACTGCAGCGCCTGACCAGCATCGTTGTACCAGACGGAGAGTGGCGTCCACGCCGCGCAGGTGGCGGCAATGGTGGGAATGCCCACGAACGGCACCCCCAGACGACGCGCTACGGCCTTGACGGCATCCTGTACCGCACCGCCGCCGACGCCAATCACCACGCTGGCGTCACTGCCGGATTCGTCCACCAGATGGGTGACGTCGCGCTCGCTGCAGTGGCCTTTAAAAAGCAGGTGTTTCGCTCCCGGCGCGTGAAAGCTCTCCGGCAGGAACGGGCGCGCGCCGTCGATAGCGCGCTCGCCGTAAATCCACACCGCGCGGGAAAGCTGCTCCGGGGTAAAGAAGTCATTCAGACGCGCAAGGCTTCCGGAATGGGAGAAGTAGTTCGCCGGGCCAGGCACGACGCGGATATCGGTGTTGCTCATGGTGTTGTCCTTTTTTAGCAAGCGCTAACCCGATGTTATGTCTGGACATCCGGATGGCTAATAATATTTCGCTTTAACTTATGCCTTTTCCGTCGTTGTCAGTCAACCGGAGCTGTGAAAAATTCGATAAATCAGAAGAGTTATGAAGGATTTACGCGGATGGTTTCCAGTCGCCTTGAGATGCGCGGTATCAGCCTGGCCTTTTCCGGCTTTCAGGCGCTGTCGCGCGTGAATTTCACCTTAACCGGCGGATCGGTACATGCGCTGACCGGCGCCAACGGCGCGGGGAAATCGACGCTGATGGCGGTGCTGTGCGGGACGCACGACCACTATGAAGGCGAAATCTGCATTAATAACCAGCCGGTAAGCATCCGCGAGCCGCTGGACGCCAAACGGCTGGGGATCCACCTCGTGCAGCAGGAGGTGGATGTGGCGCTGATCCCGGGATTAAGCATCGCCGAAAACATCATGCTCGACCAGCTGGCGCAGCCGGGGCATCGCTTCAGCTGGCGCGCCGTCCGCCAGCAGGCGAGACAGGCGCTGGCGCAGCTGGATGTTTCTCTGGACGTTCTCCGCTCCATCGACAGCTGCACGCTTGCCGAAAAGCAGCAGATTTTGCTCGCGCGCGCCCTGTCCCATCACTGCCGGTTTTTGATCCTTGATGAGCCCACCGCGCCGCTGGACGCGCACGAGAGCGAGCGCCTGTTTGCGGTGGTGAGACGTCTAAAGCAGCAGGGCATCGGCGTGGTGTTTATCTCCCACCGCATTCACGAGCTGAAGGCCATCTGCGACACCCTGACGGTACTGCGCGACGGCAAGCTGATCGAGTCCGGCCCGATGGCCGATCTCAGCGGTGAAGCGATCGTCGAGAAGATGCTCGGCCACGTGCTCAGCGATATCTACCCGCCCGCGCGGCCGGCGCACGGCGACGAAACGCTGCTGCGGGTTGAAGGGCTGCACGACGATGCGCTGCTGAAAGATATCTCGCTGCACCTGCGCAAGGGCGAAATTCTCGGCATTGCGGGGCTGGCGGGCGCGGGCAAAACCGAACTCTGTAAGGCGCTGTTTGGCGCCAGTAAAAGCCGCGTCGCGAACGGCGAGCTGAACCATCAGGACTGGAAACCGCGCGACCCGGCGGACTCGGTGCTGCGCGGCCTGGCGCTGGTGCCGGAAGAGCGGCGCAAAGAGGGCATTTTTATCGACGAGACGGTGACCATGAATCTTGCCGTGTGCGCCGATAACAGCTTCTCGCGCTGGAGCCTGTTCGGCCATCGTCAGGCGTGGCGCTGGGCGGAGGAGGTGATCGCCCGCGTCGGCGTTCGCGCCCGCGGTCCCGGGCAGGTTTTGCGACGTCTCTCCGGCGGCAATCAGCAGAAGATCGCCATCGGCAAATGGCTGCGCAATGACGCGAGCGTGCTGATCTTCGACGAGCCGACCAAAGGCGTGGACGTGAAGGCCAAAACCGATCTGTTCCAGCTGATTGACGGCCTGGCGCGCGAGGGCAAAGGGGTGATTTACGCCTCGGGCGAATTTGCCGAACTGGTCGGGCTGTGCGACCGCATCTGCGTCCTGTGGGACGGGCGCATCGTGGCGGAAATCGCCGGGGCCGAGGCCCGTGAAGAGACACTACTTTATTATTCAACCGGAGGAACGGCGTCGTGAGCAAGGCCCTTTCAGTAAACGCGACGGCGTCTGGCCGTCGGCAGATTTTCGATTTTCTCTACAAGTGGGGCATGTTGCTGACCGTCGTCGCGCTGGTGGCCGTCTTTGGCCTGGCGTCGGACAGCTTCCTCGATCCGAACAATATCATCAATATTCTGCGTTCGATTGCCATCGTGACGGTGATTGCCATCGGCGTGTCGATCTCGCTGACCATTGGCGGGTTCGATCTGTCCGTAGGATCGACCGCGTCGCTGGCGAACGCGCTGGTGATTTCGCTTTTCGTCTGGCACGGCTTCGGCACCACCGAGTCGATTCTTATCACCCTTGCGCTCTGCACGCTGGTGGGGCTGTTTAACGCCTTTCTGATCGTCATCCTGCGCATTCCGGACATGCTCGCGACGCTGGCCAGCCTGTTTGTGATCCAGGGCGTGGCGATGACCTACAGCTACGGCGGGTCGATTACCGAGAACATGGTGCTGCCGAGCGGCGACATGGCGGAAGGCACCATCCCTGCGACGTTCAGCCTGCTGGGACAGGTACCGACTATCGTGATCGTCATGCTGGTGGTGACGGTTCTGGCGCAGCTGGGGCTGTCGCTCACCACTCACGGTCGTCGGATGTACGCCATTGGCGGTAACCCGGAAGCGGCGCGCCTCTCGGGGATTCGCACCACCCGCTACAAGGTGGCGGCCTACGTGATTGCCTCCCTACTGGCGGGCCTGGGCGGGATTTTGCTGGCCTCGCGCATTGGCTCGTCGCAGGTGAACGCGGGCGGCGGTTATCTGATGGATGCTGTGGCGGCGGCGTGGATCGGCTTCTCGCTGGCCGGGTCCGGCAAGCCGAATGCCCTGGGCACGCTGGTGGGGGCGGTGATTCTCGGCGTGCTGTCGAACGGGCTGGTGATGCTCTCCGTGCCGTATTACGCCATGGACATTATAAAAGGGCTGGTGCTCGCGGTAGCGCTGGCGATTACCTACATACAAAAACGCTGACAACACAACGGGATAAAAAATGAAAAAGATTGCACTCTCTTTGGTGGCATTAGGGTTATTCACCGCTCTGCCTGGCTTCGCGGCCACGCCCGCACCGCTCCCGGCGGCCATTGCCAACCATGACGGCCCGATCCGCATCGCGGTGATCCGTAACCTCGGCTCAGACGACAACACCACGCAGTTTATTGCCGGGGCCATTCAGGAAGGGAAGAAGCTTGGCTTTAAGGTCAGCACCTTTTTAAGCAACGGGGACGACGCCAAATTCCAGGACTTCGTGAACCAGGCCATCAGCCAGAAGTACGACGGGATTATCCTGTCTCAGGGCCGCGATCCGTACTCCACCGCGCTGGTGAAGAAGGCGGTGGACGCCGGAATTAAGGTTGCCGTGTTTGATACCGCCGTCAACGGCGAGATCCCGGGCGTGACCGTTACCCAACAGGACGATGCCTCTCTGACGAATCTCTCCTTCGGCCAGCTGGCGAAAGATTTCAACGGCAAGGCCAATATCGTCAAGCTGTGGGTAGCGGGCTTCCCGCCGATGGAACGTCGTCAGGCGGCGTATAAAGAGTTGCAAAAACAGTACCCGGACATCAAAGAGCTGGAGTCTATCGGCGCGGTCTCCTCTGACGTGCAGGGCGACACCGCCAACAAGGTGGGCGCGATCCTCGCGAAATACCCGAAAGGCAAAATCGACGCCATCTGGGGAACCTGGGACGCCTTCAGCCAGGGGGCGTATAAGGCGCTGAAGGAGAACGGCCGTACCGAGATCAAACTCTACAGCATCGACATCTCCAACCAGGATCTGCAGCTGATGCGCGAGCCGGGCAGCCCGTGGAAGGTGAGCGTGGCGGTGGATCCGAAGCTGATTGGGGCGACCAACGTGCGCCTGATCGCCAATAAGATTGCCGGGGAAGCCACGCCTGCGACCTACGATTTTAAGGCGGCCGCGATTCCGCAGACGCTGCTGACCGCCCAGCCGGGCGCGGTGAACGTGGCGTCGCTGGGGAAAATCATTCCGGGCTGGGGCCAGACGGAAGATTTCATTGCGCCGTGGTTTGCGACGCTGGAAGCCAGGTCAAAATAATGCCCGGTGGCGCTGCGCTTACCGGGCCTACGGTTTGGTAGGCCGGGTAAGGCGCAGCCGCCACCCGGCGAAAGGAGCTCAAGGTGACTCATTTACCCCCTCCCGAATACAGCCGCAATATGCGGCTGATTGGCCATAGCGATCAGGGCGGTCGCCCGGACGGCGTGCAGCTGATGGTGCACCGCGGTTTCGCCTGGATCGGCCATATGGTGTCGCAGGGCTTTTCGATAGTGGACGTGCGCGACCCGAAAAACCCGAAACCCGCGGGCTATGTTCCCGCGCCGCCCGGCACCTGGAACGTGCACCTCCAGGCGCATGACGATCTCCTGCTGGTCATCAACGCCCGGGATCTGTTTGCCGATGCGCGTTTTGCCGACGAGAAGGTCTACTACACCCGGCAGGTGGGCGAGACCGTCAGCGACGTGCAGGACAAAGGCTGGAGCGCTGGCCTTCGCGTTTTTGATATCTCCACGCCGGACGCGCCGCGCGAAATCGGCTTTCTGCCGCTGAGCGGCATTGGCATTCACCGCATCTGGTACGTCGGTGGCCGCTGGGCGTACGTGTCGGCGCTTATTGACGGCTTTACCGACTACATCTTTCTGACGATTGACCTGGCCGACCCGCGTAAGCCTGAGGTGGCAGGGCGCTGGTGGCTGCCGGGGATGAACCAGGCAGAAGGGGAGAAGCCTAACTGGCCGGAAGGGAAACGCTACGCGCTCCACCATGCGATTATTGCCGGCGATACCGCGTACGGCAGCTGGCGCGACGGCGGCCTGACGCTGCTGGACGTGAAGGATCGCACCCAGCCTAAGCTCATTAGCCACCGCAACTGGAGTCCGCCGTTTGGCGGCGGCACGCACACCGCGCTGCCGCTGCCGGACCGCGATCTGCTGGTGGTGCTGGACGAAGCGGTGCTCGATAACCAGGAAGACGGCGAGAAGCTGATCTGGCTGTTTGATATCCGCGAGCCGTCGAACCCGGTCAGCATCTCTACCTTCCCGCAGCCGGATGAAATCGACTACGTGGCGAAAGGGGCGCATTTCGGCCCGCACAACCTGCACGAGAACCGGCCGGGGAGCTTTGTCAGCTCGACGCTGATTTTTGCCACCTATCAGAATGCGGGCGTGCGCGCGTATGACATCTCCAATCCGTATCGGCCGGTTGAAACGGGGGCGCTGGTGCCCGCCGCGCCGGCGAAAATGATGGATACCCGCCCGAATCGCCCGCAGGTGATCCAGTCGTGTGACGTGTTTGTGGATGCGCAGGGAATTATCTACAGCACGGACTATAACGGCGGGCTGTCGGTGATTGAGTATCTGGGGTGAGTTTTTGCCGGGTGGCGGCTTCGCCTTACCCGGCCTACATTTTGCACCC